>NZ_JBFTLG010000022.1:0-91875 GCF_056396305.1 Arthrobacter sp. 05T420
ACGCCCGGTCCCATCCCGAACCCGGAAGCTAAGACCCACAGCGCCGATGGTACTGCACCCGGGAGGGTGTGGGAGAGTAGGTCACCGCCGGAACACCATTAACGGTCGAGGACCCCCAACCACGTTGGGGGTCCTCCCGCATTTAACCGACGCAACACAACTGACCCGCAGCAGGGGCCGTTTTGGAGGCCCAGAACGGCCCCTGCTGCCAGCCAGTTGGGACAAGAACCGCCGACGGGTCAGACGGGCAGTTCTGACACACGGCAACCCAAACCGGGCGCCGCCGTCGAACACCCCGAACGCGGGGGAGCCTCGCCGCAGGGGCGCCTCACTGCAGGTCACCAGACGAACACCATTCACGGTCGAGGATCCAACCACGTCGGGGGCCCGGCGTTTTAGCCCCCCGAAGCCCCCGCAGGTCCCCTGCGCGCATCGGGGGCTTTTGGGACTTAACCCACGTAACATAACGCCCGCCAGGACCGCCTGCCATGGCCTTGGGCCACATCAAAGCCCTCCTGTATTCAGACCTCAAGACATGCCACCAGAAGCCTGGTCCCGGCCTCCCACGCGGTCGCTCCGGTCCGCTACGCAGGCGGTGCAAAGTCCGCCGGCGAGGACGGTGGAGGATCTCGTTGAATCGGCGCCGGCGAAGGGGCGTCCGCTCTCGGCGCAATTTGGCCGCGATCGGCGTCGATTCCAGTGATTTTCCCCAAAAAACGCCGAAAACACGCGGAATTTGCCACCTCTGAGGCGCCAAGCTGGTAAGTTTTCGAACAGTGGCTTGTACGCATGCCGTGTGCAGGCTCCAAAAATCATGACCGTCCAGGAGGACATAAATGGCTAAGAACCGTAGTGAACTTGTTGCAGAGGTCGCAGGCAAGGCCGGCACCAGCCAGGCAGCAGTCAACTCCGTGCTCGACGCACTGTTCGAGGTCTTCGAGACCTCTGTCGCCGCGGGCGAAAAGATCACCATCCCGGGCTGGCTCGCAGTCGAGCGCACCGACCGTGCAGCTCGCACCGGCCGCAACCCGCAGACCGGCGAGACCATCCAGATTGCCGCTGGCCACAGCGTCAAGCTGACCGCCGGCTCCAAGCTGAAGGCTGCAGTCGCCAAGAAGAAGTAGTTCTTCTTCGCAGGCTTGAAAGGAGCGGCAACCCTCGGGTTGCCGCTCCTTTTGCGTTCCCCGCACGTGCTCCGCACCTCCACCGCGCGATCGGCGCCCATCCCCGACTGTCCCCCCGGACCGACCCCCACGGCCGAACCGTGAGGGACCGATTCGCTGAGCAGGGCGGCGTAGCGGACAATGGAGGTGTGCCTTCCGCAGCAAATCCCACGCCCACAACCGCAGCGCCCGTTCCCCTAGGGGACCCGCGCGGCCCTGGCCAGGGTTCCGACGGGATTTCCCGGGCTTGGCTGCTCGCCGGCCTCGGCGCGCTGTTTGTGGGCCTGATCGCGGCACTGATCTTTTCCGGTGCGGCGGCCGCCCGCGAAGTTTCCGATCCCGGTGCACTGGTGCGTTGGGGGCTGCCGGTGAGCAAAGCGGTCCACAACATCGCCGTGGCCACCGTGATCGGCGGCCTTATCTTCGCCGTCGGGATCCTCCCGCGGAACAGGAACGGCTCCCGGTCCAAGGATCAGGACGCCCCGGAACATCCGGCCTTCACCCGGGCATTGGCCGTGGCCGCGGCGGCGGGCGCCGTCTGGACGCTCTCCGCGATCTCTGTGCTGGTCCTGGGCTACGCGGACATTGCAGGGCAGGGCATCTCCGGGGATCCGGAATTCACCCGTTCCCTCGTGTACTTCATGACGGACCTCGAAACCGGACGCGCCTGGCTGGCAGTCGTGATCATCGCAGCCGTCGTCACCACCGCCCTGTTCGGGGTGCGCTCCCGCGGCGGGCTGGCATTGACGCTGGTCCTGTCGCTGATCGGGCTGGTCCCCGCGGCCCTGATCGGGCACTCCTCAAGCTCCAGCGACCACGAGGGCGCTATCAACTCACTCGGCCTGCACCTGGTGGGCGTATCGGCCTGGGTCGGCGGCATCATCATGCTGGCGGTCCTTTCCGGCGTCCTGGGCGGCACCGGCGCCGGCGGGCGCAGCTCGGGTGCATCCCCGCGGACCGCCGACATCATCGAGCCAACCCTGCGGAGGTTCTCATCCCTTGCGGGCTTTGCCTTCGCTCTGGTCTTCGCCTCAGGCGTGATCAACGCCAGCATCCGCCTCACCACCTGGGCAGACCTTTTCGGGTCGTCCTACGGGCAACTGATCCTCGCCAAGACGGCGGCGGTCCTTGTGCTGGGCGGCATCGGACTCATGCACCGCCGCTGGGTCATCCCGCAGCTGGGCAACCGCGGCATGGGCAGGTCAGCGCGCCAAGTCCTGTGGCAGCTGGTGATCGTGGAGCTGCTCATCATGGGAGCGACGTCCGGGATCGCCGTGGCCTTGGGGCGCTCGGCCCCGCCGCAGCCCACTACCTTCGCCCCCGACGCGTCACCGGCCTTCATCCTCTCCGGCTACGAGCTGCCGCCGGAACCGACCCCGGAGCGATGGCTCACTGAGTGGCGGCTCGACTGGCTCTGGGTCGCCGTCGCACTCTTTGCCCTGGTGTCCTACGTCCTCGGTGTCCGGAAGGTGCTGCAACGCGGCGACTCGTGGTCCTGGTTCCGGACCGTCAACTGGGTGATCGGGCTCATGGTCCTCACCTACGTGACCTCGGGGCCGCCGTCGGTCTACGGCAGGGTGTTGTTTTCCGCGCACATGGTGGACCACATGGCCCTGACCATGGTGGCCCCCATCTTCCTGGTCCTCGGCGCCCCCGTGACGCTGGCGCTCCGGGCGCTCACGCCGCGGCGGGACAGTTCGCGTGGACCGCGTGAGTGGCTGATGATCTTCATTCACTCCAAGTTCTCGCAACTGGTGACCCACCCGCTGTTCGCGGCCGCCAACTTCGCCGGCTCCATCGTGCTTTTCTACTACTCCGACGCGTTCGGCTACGCGATGCGGGACCACGTGGGCCACGAGCTCATGAACCTGCACTTCGCGCTCACCGGCTACATCTTCGTGCTCACTATGATCGGCACCGATCCGCTGCCGCGCCGCGCACCGTACCCCATGCGGCTGCTGCTGCTGCTGGCCACCATGGGCTTCCACGCGTTCTTCGGCGTCGCCATCATGGGCGGGACGGGGCTGCTGGCCGCGGACTACTTCGGCAACCTGGGGCGGACGTGGGGCCCCTCGGCCCTGCTGGACCAGCAGATGGGCGGTGCCGTGGCCTGGGGCATCGGCGAAGTGCCAACCCTGCTGGTGGCGATCGGCGTCGCCGTTATGTGGTCCCGCTCCGACGCGCGCGAGTCCAAACGCACGGACCGGGCGGCGGACAGGAATAACGACGCCGATCTCACCGCTTACAACGATATGTTTGCCAAGCTGGCCGATCGCGACGCCAGGCTTGCCGAACGCAATTCAAAGCTGGAAGGACGCTCATGACCGAAACCGTACGCACCCACCTCCGGGTCCGCGCCTCAGAACTCGTGGGCCGCAACTGGCTGAACACCGGCGGCAAGTCCTTGGACCTCGAATCTCTGCGCGGCAAGATTGTGCTGCTGGACTTCTGGACCTTCTGCTGCATCAACTGCCTGCACGTCCTGGACGAACTTCGTCCGCTCGAGCAGCAGTACTCGGATGTCCTCGTGACGGTCGGCGTGCATTCGCCCAAGTTCGAGCACGAGGCCGATCCCGTGGCACTGGCGGCCGCCGTCGAACGCTACGAGATCCGCCACCCGGTCCTCGACGACCCCGAGCTGGACACCTGGAAGGCCTACACGGCCCGGGCGTGGCCCACCCTGGTGGTCATCGATCCCGAGGGCTACATCGTGGCGCACCTCTCCGGTGAAGGCCACGCGGACGGCCTCGCCGTCCTCATCCCCGAACTGATCGCCGAGCATGAGGCCAGGGGCACCCTGCACCGCGGCGACGGTCCCTATGTGGCGCCGGAACCGACGTCGGGCACGCTGCGCTTCCCGGGCAAGGCCCTGTTCTTGCCGGACGGGCGCGGCGTCGGAAGCGCCGGAGACGGCTCGTGGCTGGTGACCGACACCGGCCATCACCGGCTTGTGGAACTCTCCACCGATTTTGAGACGGTGTTGGCCACGTACGGCTCCGGTGAAAAAGGCCACGCCGACGGCAACGCCGCCGCCGCGCGGTTCAATGAGCCGCAGGGTCTGGTACTCCTGCCCGAGGACGTCGCCGCCGAGACCGGCTACGACGTCGTCATTGCCGACACCGTGAACCACCGGCTCCGTGGGCTCTCCCTCGCGGACGGAACGGTCCGGACGCTGGCTGGCAATGGCGTGCAGCGGCTGCTGGAAACCGGCCCGGCCCGTGTGGATGAGGAGGGCGCCGCCTACGGTACCCGGCTCGAGGCGGACCCTCTTGCGGTGTCACTGAGTTCGCCGTGGGATGTCGTCTGGTCCACCAAACTCAACGCCGTGGTGGTGGCGATGGCTGGAGTGCACCAGATCTTCAGTTTCGAGCCGACCTCCGGCGCCGTGAAGATCATCGCGGGCAACGGCCTCGAGGGGCTCCTGGACGGCCCGGCCGCCGAAGCCTGGTTCGCCCAGTCCTCCGGCCTCGCCGAGGACGCCGACGGCAACATCTGGGTGGCTGACTCCGAGACCTCCGCCCTGCGCAAACTCGTCATTGACGACGCCGGCATCATCACCGTCGAGTCGGCCGTGGGCAAGGGCCTGTTCGACTTCGGCTTCCGCGACGGCGCCGCCGCAGAGGCCCGGCTGCAGCACCCGCTCGGCGTGACAGTGCTTCCGGACGGCTCCGTGGCCATCGCGGACACGTACAACGGCGCGGTCCGCCGCTACGACCCGGCAACGGGCACGGTCTCCACGCTGGCGCGCGGGCTGTCCGAGCCCTCGGACGTCATTGTGGACCACACCCAGGTCGCCGGAGCCGAGCCGCTGCTGGTGGTGGTCGAGGCGAACAAGCACCAGCTGGTGTACGTGCCCATCCCGAAGGAAGCCCAGCAGGTGGACGAGGGCGCGGCGCAAACCCACCGGCCCAAGAGCCCCGTGGCGCCCGGGCCGCTGGAACTGGCGGTCCGCTTCACGGCGCCCACCGGGCAGAAGCTGGATGACCGCTGGGGCGATCCCACCCAGTTGAAGGTCTCGTCCACACCGCCCGAACTGCTGGTGTCCGGCGGCGGGACATCCGTGGGGCTCCTGCGCACTCTGGAGCTGTCCCCCGACGTTCCCGAAGGCGTCCTGCACATCACCGCCCGCGCGGCGGCGTGCGACGGACCCGAAGACGCCGACGGCGAGATCCCGGATCACGCTGCCTGCCACCTCTACCAGCAGGACTGGGGCATCCCCGTGCTCCTGCAGGCCGACGGCGACGCCGAGCTGGTCCTGGACCTGCGCGGAATGGACTGAGCCGAAAACGTGGCCGCTGCGCCGGCGCCGATCAAGCCAGTGCTGATCAAAAGGCTGCTGTCCGTGACCTCGCGTCACGGGCAGCAGCCTTTGGCTTTCCCCGGACCCTGTGGGCGTGGAATCCCGCCGCCGTCGACTCCCGGGGGCAGTGAAAGGATTCCCAAGGTGCCGTGCTTTCGGGATGGCTCAACGTCTGCGCCGCGTGACGAGAAGGGCCCGCGGCAGGCCTGACAAGGCGGTCGTGCCCAGCGTCTAGTAGTTCAGCTGCGGCGTGAGCTTGACGGTGTCGCCGTCGATGTCCAGGCGGGTCGTGAAGCTGAAATCGTGGACTGAGTTGATGTCGGACGGGGCGCCCGTAAACAGGTCCACCTGGCGGGCCTTGATCCGGGCCTTGCCGTCCAGGGGCGCGACTACCCAGCGGCCGCCGAACGGCTCGATGCTGACGGTGGGGTAGTCCGTGATGCTCCAGTCAATGGTCCCGTCCACCACGCGGTTGTTGGTGGCGTGGTAGAACGGGCAGTCGGGCTGCAGCTTCTGCTGCTTGTCGGCCTCAGCGGCGCAGGAGTCCAGGAATTCCTTGACCTTGCCGCTCACGGCCTCCTTCAAGGCGCCGGTGGCCTCGGTCAGCAGGTTCAGCGAGGCCGGGCGCGCTTCCCCGCCCGTCACGGTTGCCCGGGTAGCCGGGGCGGAGAAGTACTGGCCGTTCAGCGCGGCCTCGTACTCGCCGGGGTAGAAGACAGCAAAGGAGTTGCGGCCGTTGGGCATGTTTACCGGTACCCCGTTGACGGTGGCTTCGCTGGAGTTGACCACGGTGACGTCCAGGACGGGCAGCGCAGCCGGGACGAAAGACCATTTATGGAAGAACAGCCACTCGGTCCCGGAGCGTTCCAGCAGGAACTCTGTCCGCAGATGGCTGCCGTCGATCGTGTAGTCCATGGGCACCATGACCTGGTTCGCGCCGCGCTCTTCAGGGTCACCAAGCTTGACGTCGGAAATGCGGGCGGCCGCGGTTTGCAGGGCGGTTCCGTCGAGCATCGCCGGGTTGCTTTGTGGCACGGAGGCGCGCAAGAGCCCCAACGCCTTTTCGCCCTCGCCCTTTTGCAGGGCGCTGAGATATTCGCGGACTGGCTGCTGGGGACCAGCAACGGAGTTGTTCACCAGGTTGATGGACACGACGGCCCCGGCCACGGCAAGCATCAGTCCGAGCAGCCACACTGCTGCGATTTTGACCAACGACTGACTCATCTGCACGATTCTTACGTTACCTGCACCCCACAGGAATCTCCGCGTCGCCGTCTCCATCTGTGACGCGGAGCATGGCTGACCGCCGTCCGGCTAGCGGAGCCAGGACCATTCCGTTGGACTCCGCCGCGCTTATCCCTAGCGCCGGCGGCGCTTCGAGGAGGAAGTGCCGAAGACGCCGCGGAGCAGCTCCCTGCCAAGTTGGGTCCCCAGCGATCGGGCCATGCTCTTCAGGCCTCCGCCGAGGGCTCCAGCGAGGTCACCGCCGATCCCGCCGCCGAGGCCACCGCCGGCGTCCGTCGGCTGCGCCGGGCGGGGGGCCCGCGGCTGGGGCGATTTCGCGTGCTCGGGTGTCCCCGGCGCCGGCCGGCTGCTAGGGCGGCCAAGGATTTCTTCCTCAATCCGTCGGGCTTCGGCGTCGACGGCGTTGGGGTCCAAGCCGCCGCCCTGGCCCGCACTGCCGGAGGAACCGCCCTGGTGTGCGGTCCCGGCGGCCGGCCCGGTGGGGGCAGCGCCCTTGCCGGTGATCTTCTCGTAGGCCGAGATGTTGTCGACGGCGGTGCCGTATTTGGGCAGGAGCGCGGAGGCGGCAACTGTGCTGGAGATCAGGGCGTCGGTGCTGGGACCCATTACGGATTCCGGGGCGCGGAGCCGGGTGAGCGCCACAGGCGTCGGAGCGCCCTTCTCATTCAGGACGGTGATGACGGCCTCGCCGATGCCGGCGGTGGTGAGGGTCTCCTCGAGATCGTAGTCGCTGGTCGGGAACGTGGACACGGTGGCCTTGAGGGCCTTGGCGTCCTCCGGGGTGTAGGCGCGGAGGGCGTGCTGCACCCGGTTGGCCAGCTGGCCGAGGACATCGGCGGGGACATCCTTGGGGGTCTGCGTCACGAAGAAGATGCCGACGCCCTTGGACCGGATGAGCCGGACGGTGGTGGTGATGGCGTCGAGGAAGGCCTTTGAAGCGCCGTTGAACAGCAAGTGCGCCTCATCCAGGAAGAACACGAGCTTGGGCTTGTCGAGGTCCCCCGCCTCTGGCAGGTCCTCAAAAAGATCGGCCAGCAGCCACATGAGGAACGTTGAGAAGAGCATGGGTTTGGTCTGCAGCGTCGGCAGCTCCAGGCAGCTGACCACGCCGCGGCCGTCCGGCGCCGTACGCAGCAGTTCAGCGGTGTCGAACTCGGGTTCGCCGAAGAACTTCTCCATGCCCTGCGCCTCGAGCGTGATCAGTTCGCGCAGGATCACGCCCGCGGTTGCCTTGGAGAGGCCGCCGAGTTCCTCGAGTTCGTCCTTGCCCTCGGCCGAGGTCAGGAACTGGATCACGGCCCGCAGGTCCTTGAGGTCGATCAGCTCCAGGTTGTTCTTGTCCGCGAAATGGAAGACGAGCTGGAGGCTGGATTCCTGGGTCTCATTCAGGTCCATGACCCGGGAGAGCAGGATGGGGCCGAAAGACGTAATGGTGGCGCGGACCGGGATGCCGTTGCCGTCGCCGCCGAGGGCCAGGAACTCCACCGGAAAGGTCTTTCCGGACCAGGCCTGGCCGATGCTCTCCGTGCGGGCCAGGAGCTTGTCGCTGCCTGTGCCCGCGGTGTCCAGCCCGGAGAGGTCGCCTTTGATGTCGGCAAGGAACACGGGCACCCCCGCCGTGGAGAGCTGTTCGGCCATCATGTGCAGCGTGACGGTCTTGCCGGTGCCTGTCGCCCCGGCCACGAGGCCGTGCCGGTTCATCATCGCGAGCGGCAGCCGGACGGGGGCATCCTTGTGGAGTTCGCCATCGACGATCGCCGCCCCGAGCTCGATCGTGGGTCCGTCCAGGGTGTAGCCCTTCTGGATCGTGGCGACTTTATCTGCGGTGGATTTGATGGCCATGCGGTTAGCTTAGCCGGGTCCGGTGCTCCCTGACCCGGCAAAGACCCGCCCATTTGGCGAGGCCCCTGAGGACTTCCTTGGCCGGGCCTCGAAGGACTGCGGGTTCTGTCCCGTGATGAGGTTCCCGTCCCGCACCACATCCCATGTCCAGGCCGCGCCGATTCCGGAAGCTGTCCGCGCGGTCCTGTGGGCGCCTCTGAGGAAATTCGGCACCGTTGCTGAATTACGCCACCGATTAGCGACTCTGCCCTTAGACTGTGGCATGCCCAACTCGTTCCCGCGCATCGTACTGGCCTTTGTGGTGACCCTCGGCCTTGTCCTTCTGGGCGGAAGCACTGCGTCGGCCCTTACGGCCGGCTCCTCGGGACCCGGAATCGATGTGTCCTGGCCGCAGTGCGGTAAGACCCCGGCAAAGCAGCCTGCCTTTGCAATCGTCGGCGTCAATTACGGACTGGCCAACACCACCAACCCGTGCCTGGCAAGCCAGCTGGCCTGGGCGAAGACCGCAGAGTCCCTCGCAGGGACGGCGCAGCCGAAGGTAGCCCTGTACGTCAACACCGCGAACCCCGGGCGGCAGGGGTCCTGGTGGCCCACATCGAACATCTACGACGGCGTGAAGGTCACGAACCCCTACGGCAACTGCGCCTTGGGGTCGTTCAAAGCCTGTTCCTACATGTACGGGTGGGCCAAGGCGTCCGACGACGCCAAGCGCCGCGGGGTCAGGAACCCGCAGTCCTACCTCTGGTGGCTGGATGTGGAAACGGAAAACACCTGGCAGGCGGACAAGGCCGCCAACGTCGCCGTCCTGGAAGGAATGACCGCCTCTTTCAAGAAGATCGGCGCCCGCGTGGGCCTCTACTCCAATGCCTCCCAGTGGGGGGAGGTCGTCGGAGCCGTGAAGTTCACCAGCCCGCTGGCAGGATTGCCGACCTGGCTCGCTGGAGCGCGATCGGCGGCCGGCGCCAAGGCGAACTGTGCCCTCCCCGCGCTCACCGCGCGCGGCCGTGTCTCGATGACGCAATACATCTCCGGTGGCCTCGACTACAACCACTCGTGCAGCTGATCCCGCTGAACCGCTGAGGTCGAAGCAGAAGTAGAAGAGCAACAGACGCCCGCAAGCAGCAGTCGGCATCAGGCCGGACCGGCGTGAACCGTCCGCGCCGTGTAGCTACAGCCGTGTAGCTGCAGCAGTGCAGCCATGGCTGTGCAGACGTAGCAGCGCAGATATAGCGGTCCTGAAATATGGGCAGAAATATCCCGGGCTCCGCCGTCGTTGAAGCCAGTGTGCCCGCGCCGGAAACCCGGCGTCGACCAGGACCGCAGTCCCAAACTCCGGCCCGCACACTGCCCCGCTACGAAAGGCCGGCTTTTCCGTGACTGTTCCGCTTTCCATTCTTGATCTCGCAACCATCGGCCCGGGCCAGACGGCGGCGGAGAGCTTCGCCGGAAGCGTGGCCATGGCCCAGCTCGCCGAGGACAGGGGATACAGTCGGATCTGGTACGCCGAGCACCACAACATGTCCTCGATCGCCTCGTCCGCCACGAGCGTGCTGATCGCCCACGTCGCTGCCCACACCTCCAGCATTCGGCTTGGTGCCGGTGGCGTGATGCTGCCCAACCACTCGCCGCTGACCATCGCGGAACAGTTCGGCACGCTCGAAACCCTGCACCCCGGAAGGATCGACCTGGGATTGGGCCGGGCGCCGGGCAGTGACCAGAACACCATGCGCGCCCTGCGCCGCGATCCGATGTCGGCAGACAGCTTCCCCCAGGACGTCCTGGAGCTCCAGGGCTACCTGACCGGGCCCACCCGGATCCAGGGCGTGGAGGCCACCCCGGGCAAGGGCACGAATGTGCCGCTGTACATCCTGGGTTCGTCCCTGTTCGGCGCCAGGCTGGCCGCCCAGCTCGGCCTGCCCTACGCCTTCGCCTCGCACTTCGCTCCCAACGCGCTGCAGGACGCCGTGGCCGTCTATCGCCGCGAATTCCGGCCCTCCGCCCAGCTCGAAGCCCCGCACGTGATCGCCGGCGTCAACGTCATCGCCGCGGATACGGCCGCAGACGCCCAGGCGATGTTCCAGGCCACCAAGCGCGCCAGGGTTTCCCTGTTCTTCGGCAACGGCCGCGTGTTCAGCGACGACGAGGCGGACATGATCCTGGACTCGCCGCAGGGCCAGCACATGGCGCAGATGATGAAGTACTCCGCCGTCGGCACTCCCGATGCCGTCCTGGCGTACCTCGAGGAATTCACGGCGCACGCCGACGCCGACGAACTGATCGTGGCGCACCAGAGCACAGGCACTGAGGCCCGGCTGCGCTCCGTGGAACTTCTGGCCGACGCCGCCCGGCTGGTGCGGGCCTAAGAGCCCGCCAGCCTAACGCCGTCCCAGGCTACAGTTCCCGGCGCGCACCCTCGGACGCGGTGACGGGGAAGATGTGCGGAGCCGTGTACCCGGCGCGGGCGAACTCGCGGGCAATGCCCCGGGCCACCGTGCCGGCGTCGTCGTTCCGGACCAGGGCCAGGGCGGCCCCGCCGAAGCCGCCACCGGTCATCCTCGCGCCGATGGCGCCCAGTTCCTGCGCGCTGGCCACGGCGAGGTCGAGCTCGGGGGTGGAGATCTCGAAGTCGTCCCGCATGGACAGGTGCGATTCATTCAGGAACGGCCCGATGGCGCCGGGTCCCGAGGTCCGCAGGGCCGCGACGGTGTCGAGCACCCGCTGGTTTTCCGTGATGATGTGGCGCACCCGGCGGTAGGTCTGTCCGTCGAGCTGTGCCGCGGCGCGGGGGAGATCGTCCGGGCCCAGTGCCCGCAGGCTGCCGACGCCGAGGCGGCGGGCGCCGTCCTCGCAGGACCGGCGGCGGCTGGCATAGCCGCCGTCGGCATGGGAATGGCTGGCGCGGGTGTCGATCACCAGGAGCCCCACACCGGCGCCGGCGAAGCCAAGGGCGACGGTCTCGGTCAACAGGCTCTGGCAGTCGAGCAGGATGCCATGATCCGTTTCGCCCAGGAGCGAGGCCGACTGGTCCATGATGCCGGTGGGGGCGCCGACCACCCGGTTCTCGGCCAGCTGGCCGATCCGGGCCAGTTCCTGCCGCTCCAGCCCGGACTCCCAGAGATCGTTCAAGGCCAGGGCCGTGGCGCATTCGACGGCGGCAGAGGACGACAGCCCGGCACCGGCCGGGACATCCGAGGTCAGCGCCAGGTCCACGCCGGATATCCGGGCCGCGGCGCTGCCGGACGCACCGCCAGCGATCGCCCAGGCCACGCCCAGCGGGTAGGCGGCCCAGCCGGTGAGGGCATCCGGGTCCAGGTGGTCCAGGCTCACCTCCACCACTCCGGGGAAGGAACTGCTTGCGACCCTGAGCAGACGGTCTGCGCGGGCGCGGGCCGCTACCGTGGTGCGTTTGTCGATTGCGATCGGAAACGCGAAGCCGCCGTTGTAATCCGTGTGCTCGCCGATCAGGTTGACCCGTCCGGGCGCCGACCACAAACCGTCCGGCGCGCCGCCGAACTGGCTGGAAAAGTACTCACTTCCCAGTTGAAGGACCTCGTTCATGGCTGGGCGGCTTCCTGTTCTGTTGCCGGCAGTTCCGGGCGGAATGGGTCCGGGAGGAAGGGCCCGGGGCGGTACGGCTCGAGCCCTGCCCTTTCCATGGCCTCGCGGAGCCGGGCGGCTGCCGTTTCCGGCGGGATGTCCCCGATGAAAGCGCCCATCGCGGCCTCCGACCCTGCCAGGTATTTGAGCTTGTCCTCCTCCCGGCGGGGCGAGGTCAGCTGCAGCATGAGCCGGATGTCGTCCCGGTGGGCGTGGACGGGAGCCTGGTGCCACGCCGAAATGTACGGAGTGGGCGTGTCGTAGAGGGCATCGACGCCGCGCAGGAGCCGGCTGTACAAACGGGAGAACTCATCGCGTTCCTCGTCCGTCGTGGCGGCGAGGTCCGGGACGTGCCGGTGCGGGAGGATGTGCACTTCCAGCGGCCAGCGCGCGGCAAACGGGACAAACGCCGTCCAGTGCTCGCCCTGGAGCAGCACCCGCTCGGATTTCTGCTCGAAGCTGAGGATGTCCTCGAACAGCGAGCCGCCGTAGCTCTCGATCGTGCGGACCAGCTGGGCCGTGCGCGGTGTGATGTACGGGTAGGCGTAGATCTGTCCATGCGGGTGGTGCAGCGTCACGCCGATCGCTTCGCCGCGGTTCTCGAACGGGAAAACCTGTTCGACGCCGGGCAGCGCGGACAGCGCCGCCGTCCGGTCCGCCCAGGCTTCCACCACAGTGCGCATCCGGGACAGCGGCAGCCGCGCCAGGGAACCCGTGTGTTCGGGAGAGAAGCACACCACTTCGCACCGGCCCACAGACTGCCGGCTGCGCCCCAGCCCCACCAGGGCGAGGTCATCCAGGCCCTCCGGCGCGGCGGCCCCTGCCAGCTCCGGTCCGAAGGACGGGGACTTGTTTTCGAAGACGGCGACGTCGTAGAGGCTCGGGATTTCCGAGGGATTCTCCGGCGACGCCGGGGCCAGCGGGTCCAGGTGCGAGGGCGGCAGGACCACCCGGTTCTGCCGGGCGGCAGCGATCGAAATCCACTCCCCGGTCAGGACGTCTTGGCGCATGGTGGCCGTGGGCGGACGGAGCGCCGGCGCGCGCAGGTCCTCCCCCCGGTCCGGGGGCAGGAGGGTATCGGCATCATCGAAGTAGATGATGTCCCGGCCGTCGGAGAGCTTATGGGAGCGTTTCGTAATCTGGCCCATGGTCAGGAGTTCCTCACGGGGTGGCTGCCGGCTGCAGCTGGGGCGGCAGCAGTGACGCGGTGGACGGCCAGGAGCAGCCCGTGCTCCGGGTTCAGAACAGGCATGGGGAGACCCGACTCAGCCAGGAACCGCCCGGTTGCCTCGATGCCGCCGGCAAGCCACGCCGGAGGCGCTGCCTGCAGGAACGCCCGCCTGTCATCCGCCGCGGGGTAAACCGCGTCCACCCGGTAGGTGGCGTCCGCCAGCAGCCCCGGCAGGCAGACCCGCCCCGGGACTTCGGCGAACGACGTCGCCAGGGACACCAGGGCGTAGAGGGCCTCGCCGCCGTCGTGGGACACGACGCCGTGGAGCCGGAGGGTCGGATCGGGCTCGTCGGCCCGTACCATGCGCCCGCTGTGCAGCAGGGGACGGTACTTCTTGAACAGCGCGATCGCCCCGGCAAGCTCGGTGCGCTCTGAATCGGTGAGGTGCCGGACATCCCATTCGAGGCCGAAGTGGCCGAACATCGCGGTGATCGCGCGGAAGGAGAGATCGTGCGTTCGCGTGGTGGTGTGGCTCGTGGTGGGGCCGATGTGCGATCCGACCAGCTCCGGCGGCACCACCATGCCGGTCCAGCGCTGGATGGTCTGCCGTTCCAGGGCATCGTTGCAGTCCGAGGCCCAGACCCTGTCGGTGCGTTCCAGGATTCCGAGATCCACGCGGGCGCCCCCCGAGGAGCAACTTTCAATCTCGACGTCCGGGTGGGCCAGACGGAGCTCGTCGAGGAGCCGGTACACGGCCCGTGTCTGGGCGTGCACCGAGCAGCGGCCGCCATGGCCCATTTCGGTCAGGTCCCGGTTCTGGTCCCATTTGAGATAGCTGATCCGGTGCTCGCTCAGCAGGGCATCGAGCCTGTCGTAGATGTACTGCCAGGCCTCCGGGTTGACGAGATCGAGGACCTGCTGGTGCCGCCACTGTTCCGGCAGCCGGCCTGCCTGGCTGCCCCCGGCGGGGCGCGGAGCCGGACCGGCGATCCAGTTCGGGTGGGCGCGGGCCAGATCGGAGTCTTCGTTGACCATCTCGGGTTCGACCCAGAGGCCGAATTCCATGCCGTGGCCGGTAACCGCGTCGATCAGCGGGGTCAGGCCGCCGGGCCAGAGGTCCCCGTCGACGTACCAGTCGCCGAGGCCGGCCTGGTCGTTGCGCCGGCCGCGGAACCAGCCGTCGTCGAGGACGTAGCGTTCCACGCCCAGCCGGGCGGCGGATTCGGCGAGATCGAGCAGCACCGGCAACCGGTGGTCGAAATACACCGCTTCCCAGACGTTGAGAACCACGGGACGGGCTTTGCCGGACCGCACGCCCGGGTGGTGGGGGCGGCCGCGGAACCATTTGTAGAAAGCATCGCTGACGCCGTCCAGGCCCGCGGCGGAGTACGCCGCGAACAGCCACGGGGTCTCGTAGCTGGCGTCCGGGGGCACGCTGATCTCGCCGGCGCCGAGCAGTTCCGAAGCGCCAATGACGGTCCGGCCATCCGCGGCGGCGTCTACGAAGCTCTCGTGGTTGCCGCTCCAACCCAGGTGCACGGCCCACACCTGCCCGTGGCGGTTGCCGAATCCGGGGGTGCCGGCTGCCAGGAGGAGTGAGGCGTCATGGCCGGTACGGCCGTGCCGGCCCGAGCGGACCCAGGTGCCTTGGTGCAGCGGCAGGCGCTGGGGGTGGGACTCCCGGCACCAGCGGCCGGTCAAGTCCAGGATCTCTGTGCCGGCGCGGCCCACCGGCAGCACGGCCGCGAGTTCATCAAGGCTGTACGGGCCGGCGCCGTCGTTGTGGAGCCGGTGCCGGATCTGGAGCAGGCCGCCGTCGTTGATCCTGATCTCCGTGCGGACGCTGACACCAGCGTCTGGGTCGGCCTGGATGATGACCGCAGAGCAGTCTGCCTCGCCGGAACCGTCCTCGCCGGAAGCGTCCCGGCCGGAACGCACCCCGCCGGAACGCTCGACGCTGATAACGCGCAGCCGGGCCGAGAACGCCTGGCCGTTCCGGTGGCCGCGGAGGCCGGGCCGCCCGCGCCAGCCGGAGGACGCCTGCGGGATCAGCCCCAGCGTGACCGGGATGTCGAGGGCCGACCGCGGGACGGGGTCGGTGAGCAGCGAAAGGTCCGGCAGGTCCGGGCCGAGGTCGGCGCCGAAGTGCACCATGGCGGCCTCGCCCGTGCTGAAGTCGATGAGCAGGGACGTTCCGGACCGTCGAAGGTACAACGGCTCCAGATCTAGCGGCAACAGGTCCGGGACGCCGTGGGAGCGGGTCTCGGCGGCAAAGGTGAGGTCCGGGTTGTTCACGGTAGCTCCAGGCGTAGTGGTTGGGGTGGGCGGGGCCGTGCCGGTCAGCCTGCGGCTGCTGTGGGGTTCGCCGCGCGGGCGTCGCCGGTACTGGCCAGACGGAGCCGGCCGACGCGCTCGCCGAGAATGCGCCGGGCCTCACCGCCCAGGAGGTCGTCGCTGATCAGTTCGTCAGCGTCC
The DNA here is from genome assembly GCF_056396305.1 of Arthrobacter sp. 05T420. NCBI lineage: Bacteria > Bacillati > Actinomycetota > Actinomycetes > Micrococcales > Micrococcaceae > Arthrobacter > Arthrobacter sp. 05T420. The sequence goes on from NZ_JBFTLG010000022.1 coordinate 15,794, forward strand.
TCCAGGCTGGCGATGGTGCTAATGCCGAGGGTGCCCCACTTCGTGTGGTCGGCCAGCACCACCACCCGGCGGGCCGCGGTGACGAAGGCCCGGTCGGTTTCGGCTTCCAGGACGTTGGGAGTGGTGAACCCGGCGTCGGCGTCGACCCCGTGGACGCCGAGGAACAGCACGTCCAGGTGCAGCTGTTTGAGGGCGGCCGTGGCCAGCGGCCCGACGAGGGCATCGGAGGGGGTGCGCTCGCCGCCGGTCAGGATCACGGTGGACGGGGACGAGCTTTGGTGGAAGACATCGGCGATCCGCACCGAGTTGGTGACCACAGTGATCCGCGGGCCCGTGGACAGCAGTTGAGCCAGCGCCCAGGTGGTGGTGCCGGCGCTGAGCCCCACCGCCATGCCCTCGCGTACCTGTGCGGCCGCCTCCTGCGCTATCGCCATTTTCTCGTCCTTGAGCTGGGTCACCTTCAGCTCGAAGCCTGGCTCGTGGGTGCCGGCTCCGCCGGGCAGCTTGGCCCCGCCATGGATCTTCTCCAGGGCGCCCGCCGCGTCGAGGGCCTCGATATCCCGCCGCACCGTCATCAGCGAGACGCCGAGCATCTTGGCGAGGTCCGCGACACGGACGATCCGCTCACGCTGGACCTCTGCGAGGATGGCGGAATGGCGGGCTGCGGCTAGCATGTGGAGTCCTTACTGGCTTGACTGGCTTGAGTGGCTGGCGGAGGTTCCGACCAGTTGGGCGGCGCGGGAACGGACGACGGCGACCCCTCCGGCCGGAAGGCCGAGCCCGCCGTCGAGTTCGGCGCCGGTGAGCAGGTCGACGCCTTCCAGCGGCAGCCGGACGTCGTGGCTCCCGTGGTTGATGCAGAACGTCCAGTCGGTCCCGTCCTTGCTGCGCCGGGCAACTTCCACATTGTCCGGCAGTTCCGGAACGAGGGGCTGCACCCCGGCATCGGCGCAGACGACGCCGAGCAGTTCGCCCAGGCCCTCCGGGGCGAGTGTCGTGGCGACATAGTAGGAGCGGCCGCTTCCGGCGCGGTTGCGGGTCACGGCGGGAGAGCCGGCCGCCGGTCCCTCTTCGACGGCCGCGAGGACCTCGGCGGTGGTAGCCCGCCCCAGTTCGTTCCAGCAAGTGCCCGCCCCGAAGCCGCTGAGCCGGACGCTTTCGCCGCCGCGCAGCGGAAAGAATTCTTCCATCCGGACGCCCAGCAGCCCGCTGAACGCGCCGGGGTAGCTGCCGAGCCTGATGTGGTCATTTTCGTCCACGATACCGGAGAAGTAGGTCACCACGAGGTGACCGCCGGCGCGTACGTAAGTGTCCAGGTTCGCTGCCCCGGCATCGCCCACAAGGTACTGCATTGGCGCGACCACGAGCCGGTAGCCAGAGAGGTCATCGGTGCTCTGGCGGAAGTCGGTGGGGATTCCGGCGCGGTAGAAGGCATCGTGCCAGCGCCGGGTTTCGGCGATGTTGGAGGCATCCACGCTCGGGTGTGAGTCCAGTTCCGAGGCCCAGCGGGCGTCGGTATCGTGGAGGATCGCGACGTCCACCCGGCCGGACGCCCCCGTGACCTCCGAGCCGCTGACCTCGGCGAGGCTGCGCAGCGTCTGGCCCAGCTGGACCACTTCGCGCCAAACCTTGGTGTCCGTGCCGGCATGCGGCAGCAGCCCGGAGTGGAACTTTTCGGCGCCCGCGCGCGAGGCCCTCCACTGGAAGAAGAGCGCGCCGTCGGCGCCGCGGGCAACGTGCTGCAGGGAATTGCGCAGCATCTCGCCGGGAGCTTTGGCGATGTTGCGGGGCTGCCAGTTCACGGCGGAGGTGGAATGCTCCATGAGCAGCCACGGCTTGCCTTTGGCCCAGCCGCGGGTGAGGTCCGCGGTTGCCGCCAGTTCCTGGAAGTTCCGCGGGTCCTCGGCGATCAGGTAGTGGTCGTTGGAGACCACGTCCATCTCCTCGGACCAGCGCCAGTAGTCCACGGGCTGGTGCAGGCCCATGTTGAACCCCATGAAGTTGGTGGTCACCGGGTGCCCTGAGTGCGAGCGGATGATCGCGGCCTCGGCCTTGTAGCACTCGAGCAGTTCATCGGAGGAGTAGCGGGCGAAGTCCAGCTGCTGGGTCGGGTTGACCCAGGTCCCGGAGGTGCGCGGGGGCAGGATCTGCTCCCAGGCCGAGTAGCGCTGGGACCAGAAGGCGGTGCCCCAGGCGGCGTTGAGGGCCTCGAGGCTGCCGTACCGGAGTTCGAGCCAGCGTCGGAAGCCTGCGGCCGCGCCGTCGGAGAAATCCGGCTGGTTGTGGCAGCCGTACTCGTTGTGGACGTGCCACATCACGACGGCGGGGTGGTCCTTGTACCGGACGGCGATCTGCTCGGTCAAGGCCGCGGCGGCGCGGCGGTATTCGGCGCTCGAGGCCGCGAAGGCCTGCCGCGAACCGTAACTGTGCCGCACGCCGTCGGCCGTGACCGGCAGCGACTCGGGGTACTTATGGCTGAACCACGGCGGCGGCGATGCTGTGGCGTTCGCCAGGTCCACCCGGATGCCGTTCGTGTGCAGCAGGTCCAGGACCCGGTCCAGCCAGCCGAACTCGTAAGTGCCCTCGGATGGCTCAAGCAGAGACCAGCTGAAGATGCCCACGCTGACCAGGTTGACGCCGGCCTCGCGCATCAGCCGGACGTCCTCGTCCCAGGTCTCCTCTGGCCACTGCTCCGGGTTGTAGTCTCCGCCGAATGCGAGCATCGGGGAGCCCTCGGAGCCGAGGCGGGCGGTGATGTAGTCCATGGAGTGGTTGGTGCTGTTGTCCACGTTTATCCTTTGCTGGAGCCGAGGGTCAGGCCCGCCACGAAGTGGCGCTGCAGGAGCAGGTAGATGATCAGGGCCGGAATGGCGGTGATCATGGCGCCGGCGGCGATCAGGTTGTAGTTGGAGAGGAACTGGCCCTGGAGGTTGTTGATCGCGGTGGTCACCGGAAGGCGGTCGCCGCTTTGGATGAAGAGCAGGGGCCAGAAGAAGTCGTTGTAAATAAAGATCACCTCGAGCGTGCCCATGGCGGCCAGCGCCGGGCGGCACAACGGCAGGATGATGTCCCAGTACTGGCGCCAGACGCCGGCGCCGTCGACCAGGGCTGCCTCGGTCAATTCGGGGGACAGGGCCTTCATGTAGTTCGAGAGGACGAACGTCACGAAGCCGATCTGGAAGGCGGTGTCCACGGCAATCACGCTGATGTACGTGTTGAGCAGGTTCCCGGAATCGCTGATGGCATAGGGCAGCTCGAAGTGCTTGAACATTTCAAAGAGCGGCGCCGCGAGCACCTGCGGGGGGAGCAGGTTTCCGGCGGTGAACATGATCAGCAGGGTGATGTTGAACTTCCAGCTCACCCGGCTCACGGCGAACGCCATCATGGAGGCGAAGAACAGGATCAGGAACACGGACGGGACCGTGATGAGCACCGAGTTCCAGAACAGCTGGGCAAAGCCGCCCTGCGTCCAGGCCTGGATGAAGTTGTCGAAGTTGAAGGCCCCGCCGGTGCTGAAGTAGCCGTACTTGTCTGTGTCCGCCTTGGGCCGCAGGGCAGTGAAAATGGCCCAGCCCAGCGGTACCAGCCAGATCGCCGCCATGACGATGAGGAACACGTGGGTGCCGTAGTGCCGCTTGCCCTGCTTGTTGTTGGTCGGCCGGCCCGGCCGGGGGCCGGTCCTGCCCGGCCCGTAGCTGCGCTCCCGGGCATCCGGAGGGGTGCCAGCAGCCGCGGCGTCGGTTGGATGGGCGATGCTCATGCCTCTTTGTCCTTTCCGAACGCGCGGGACAGGTAGAACGTGATGGGGATCAGCGAGATGACGAGCAGGATGACTGCCAGCGCCGAGCCGATGCCGATCACCTGCCCCTCGCCCACCAGGTTCTGGATGACCAGGGCGCTGATGAGTTCCAGGCCGTTGGTGCCGCGGTTGATCACGTAGACGATGTCGAACGCACGGAGGGATTCGATGACAGTGATGACGATGATAACGACGTTGACCGGGCGCATGGCCGGGAAGATCACCCGGAAGAAGGTCTGGACCGCGTTGGCACCGTCAATCTGGGCCGCCTCGCGCAGGGTCGGATCCACTCCCTTGAGCCCGGCCAAGTACAGGATCATGACGTAGCCGGCGTGCCGCCAGGTGGCCGCGAAGAGGGCAGCCCAGATGTTGACACTGGAATCGCCAAACCAGTCGACGGCCTGGGGCGTGCCCGCCGTGCCGAGGAGGAAGTTCAAGAGGCCGCTGTCACGGTTGTAGAACAGCTGCCAGATGATCCCGATCAGGGCCAGGGACAGCATCACCGGGGCGAAGAAGATGCTCTGGTAGATCCGCGTGCCGCGGATGTTTTGGTCCAGGAGCACAGCCAGCAGCAGCCCCAACGGGGTGGCGACGAATGCCAGGAATGCCAGCCACAGCACGTTGTGCTGCATGGCCGGCCAAAACGGCGGGTAATCCTGGGCGATGAACTGGTAGTTCTCGACGCCGGCGGCCTTGATGTCGGTCAGTTCCAGCCCGTTCCAGCGGGTGAAGGACAACCCGACGGACATGAGCGTTGGGATCCAGACCAATACGAGCTGGATCAGCGTGGGGACGCCCACCATCATGCCGAGCACCACTTTGTCGCGGCCGGACAGCCGCCGAACCCGCCGTGCGGGGGCAGCGGCTGCCTTGCGCCCCCGCGCGGACGGACTGGTAGAGACACTCATGGAGATTCCTTGCCTTGAGACACGCCGTTACTGGGCGGCGTAGAGGGACTTGGCCTGGGCTTCCAGGTTCTTCACATCGACGTTGCCGTCCTTGATGAAGGACTGCAGGGCTGGGATCATCACGTTGTTGGCCATGGCGGGCAGGGCATCGCGGTCGAAGAACTGGCTGATGTTCTTGGCGCCGCTGATGGCCTCGGCCAGTTTCTTGTTCAACGGAGTGAATTTGGACGTATCAGCGCCCTTGGCCGTGGCGATGTTGGACGAGTCGACCGAGGCGTACACATCCTGTCCCTCCGGTGTGCCGACGTATGCCAGGAAGTCCCGGGCGGCCTGGTTCTGGCCGCCCTTCTTGGAGAGCAGGAGGCCGTCGATGGGTGCCTCGATGGCGTCCCGGCCCTCCACCGCGACCTCGGGGAACGGGAAGAAATCGATGTCGTCGGCGATTGCCTTGTCCGTGTACTGCTGGGTGAGGAAGGAGCCGAGCAGGTACATGCCGGATTTCTTGTCCGCGAGGGACTTCGCCGAGTCCTGCCAGGTCATGCCGAGGGCGTTCGGGTTCTGGTAGGGCAGCAGGGCCTTCCAGGTGTCGAAGACGTCGCTGACCTTCTTCTGGTCCCAGCTTTCCCTGTGCGCGGTGAGGTCCATGTGGAACTGGTAGCCGTTCAGACGCATGTTCAGGTAGTCGAAGGTGCCCATGGCGGGCCAGCCGTCCTTGTCCGCGAATTCGATCGGGATCAGGCCGTCGGCCTTCATCTTGGCGGCGAGGGTTTTCAGCTCATCGAACGTGGTGGGGACGGTGTAGCCCTTTTGCGTCCAGAGGCTCTTGCGGTAAAAGAAGCCCCAGGGGTAGTTGTAGTTCGGGATCAGGTACATCTTGCCGTCGGCGCCCGTCGAGGCCTTCTTCAGGGCGTCGGAGTAGTTTGCACCGACCTTCTCCCAGACATCGTCAATCGGGGCGAGCAGTCCCTTGCCGGCGTAGTACTGCATGCGGTAACCGGCGAACCAGGTGAAGGAATCGTCCGGGCTGCCCTGCAGGTAGGTGTTGATCTTGTTCTGGAAGTCATTGTGAGCCACCACGTTGGTGGTGACCGCGACGCCGGACTTCTTCTGGAACGCGTCGGTCACCGCCTTGTAGGCGGCCTTGGGGACCTCGTCCGAGGAGCCGGAACCGAAGGTGGCCGTGTTCGCGCCGCTGCCGGCAGGTGCGCTGCCGCCCGTACATGCCGTGAGCAGGGGAATGCCGGCCATCGCGACTGCTCCGGCGCCGAATGTCTTCAGCAGCGTCCTCCGGTCCCACCCGCCTTGGCTGGAGGCCCGGAGCAGTGCGTCTTCATGCATGGTCATAATTTCTCCTTTGAAATAACGCGGGTGGCGTGAAGCAGCTCACATAATTAGCTATCATAATCGCACAATAAAGAACGTCAAGTAGCAAAAACGAACATTACAGCTCCTTGTCCCGTTGACCTCCTCGTCCGTTGACTTAGTACCCGCCCGCTCATAGCGTTAAGCCCCTCAGGGTGCCGATGTGGTCCGCCGGCCGGCGGTGGCGCCCGGATCCGCGGATACATGGCGAAAACCCAGGTGCACCCATGAAGATCAAGTCCACAGCCGCCGCCACGCTGCTCGTCCTGCTGTTCCTGGGCGGATTGCTCGGCGGTGCATCCGCACCGGCCTCGACCGAGGGCGCCACGTATTACGTGAGCGGGGACGGCAGTGACTCCAGTGACGGAACATCGCCACAATCGGCCTGGGCGACCCTCGATAAGGTCAACGCCACGGCGTTGCGGCCCGGAGACTCCGTCAGCTTTCGGCGGGGAGACATCTTCTCCGGAGGCCTGGTGGTCGGCCGGGGCGGCACCAGCCGGCTCAAGATCACCCTGAATGCCTACGGCAGCGGCAATCTGCCCGTCATTACGGGGGGACTGGCGGGCACCTGCGTCAGGCTCGACGGCGACTACGTCGCCGTGGACGGCCTGCGGGCGGAATCGTGCGGCTATGCAGGCTTCAGCATCTACGGTGACCACAGCTCCGTGCGGCACTCCGCCGCGGCAAACAATGCCGCGGGCATCAAGGTGAGCGACGGCTCCGACTTTGGCAGCTATTCCAACAACACGCTCGCTGACAACAACATCATGAACGTCAATACCCCGGGGGAGCGGTGCGGCACTGCGACTGCGGTGCAGTGCACCGATGATTCGGGCGCCTTCGGCTTCTTGATCAACGGCAGCGACAACGAGTTCGCCGGCAACACCATCACCGGTTCCACCGCGGTGTCCTACGACTTTGGCCACGACGGCAGCGCGTTCGAAATTTTCAACGGCAACCGGAACCGGATCCACCACAATGTGGCCGTGGACAACAACGTCTTCTCCGAATTGGGCCGCGGAAGGGGCGGAACAGCGGACGGCAACACGTACAGCTACAACCTCGTCCGGTCCACCTGTGGCCCGAATTGTTCCCAGGCCATGGGGCTGATCGCGCGCGGCAGGACGTCGTCCTTCGGCCCGACCAACGGCACCACGTTCGAATACAACACCGTATGGCTGGACGGCCCGGACTCCCAGGCCCTCGTCTGCCACGCCTCATGCCCGGCCTCCACCATCATCCGGGGCAACATCCTGGTAGCGGTCCGCAATGCCCTGTGGATGGACAGCGCAGGCTGGACGGAACAGGGGAATGTCCTCAACGGGCCCATCAACATCGCTCCGAGTGCCACCTCCACCACCGAACCCGCCGACTTTGTGAATGCACCCGCCGATCTCCACCTCTCCGCCGGAAGCCCGGCCATTGATCGGGCCGGGGTCAGCCCGTTCCCCGTGGACCTGGACGGGCGGCCGGCCAACCAGGAGGCCGGCTGCCGCAGCGATGGCGCGGCCGACGCCGGAGCCTACGAATATAGGCCAGCTAACTGCTGAAACGCCGTGGCGGGGCGTCGGCTCCGATGCCGCCGGGCCGGTGCTGGACAGGATCCATCCTTGACAAGCGGCAACTGAACCGGTTTAGTAGTAGACATCACTTAACCGGTTCAGTGCAGGAAGCTGCCTCAGGACCACCTCCGAAAGGTATGGCTCCATGGCAGTCACCATCAGCGACGTCGCCCAAGCGGCCGGCGTCAGCAAGGGTGCCGTGTCCTACGCCCTCAACGGCCAGCCCGGGGTCAGCCCGGACACCCGGGACCGCATCCTCAGGGTGGCCAAGGACCTCGGGTGGAAGCCGAGCCTCCGGGCGAAAGGGCTGTCCTCAGCCAAGGCCTACGCGCTGGGCCTGGTGGTGGCCCGGGACCCTTCCCTGTTGGGAACGGACCCGTTCTTCCCGGCCTTCATCGCCGGGATCGAGACCGCGCTCGCCGAGCACGACTACACCCTGGTCCTGAGCGTCGCCACGGCGCCGGGCGCCGAGGAACGCTGCTACCGCAAGCTGGTGGACAACGGCAGGGTCGACGGCGTGATCCTCACCGATGTCCGGAGCAACGACTCCCGCATCCCGCTGCTGCTTGACCTGAAGTTGCCTGCGGTAACGCTGAACCGGCCCGACGCCAGCTCCCCGTTCCCGGCTGTGTCTGTGGACGAGTCGGCCGGGATCTTCGCGGCGGTGGAACATCTCGTGACCCTCGGACACCGCCGGATCGCCCATGTGGGCGGCGGCCAGGAGTATATCCACGGGCGGAGCCGCCGCCAGGCCTGGGAGGATGCGCTGGCCGCGGCCGGTCTTCCCTCGGACCACTTTGCCGCCGCCGACTTTACCGCTCCGGGGGGAGTGGCCGCCACCGCGGAACTGCTCCGCCGGGCGGACCGGCCCACAGCGATCGTGTATGCCAACGACCTCATGGCAACCGCCGGGCAGTCCTACGCGCAGTCCCTCGGGCTCAGCGTCCCGGGCGACCTTTCCGTCACCGGCTATGACAACGCGGAGTTCACTCAGTACCTCAACCCGCCGCTCACCACCCTGGCCACCGACCCCATGCTGTGGGGGCGGGTTTCAGCCCAAGTCCTCCTGAACCAGCTGGCCGGGACCCACCAGGGTGGGGATACAGCCCTCCCGGCGCCCCGCCTGGTGGTCAGGGCCTCCACCGGACCGGCCCCTGACTGACCGGTATCCGTCGACCGAAACCACAACCGCCGACCCTCATTTTTTTCCTGCTTGAACACACCTACCCCTGGCTTGCACCGTCAGGAAAACCCCTCCCAAGGAGACGCAATGAAGCGCTTTTCAATTGCCACGCGAGTTTTGTCCGTGGCCGCACTGACCATCATGGGAGCGGGCCTGGCCGGCTGCGGCGGCGGCGCCAGCGGCGGCACCGCCGATTCGGCCACGACGGCCAAGGGTCCCATCAAGATCTGGTACTCAAACAACGAGTTCGAGGTCAAGTGGGGCAAGGCCATGGTGGAGTCGTGGAACTCCGCCCACCCGGACCAGAAGATCGATGCCCAGCAGATCCCGGCCGGCAAGAGCTCCGAGGAAGTCATCGGCGCGGCCATCACTGCCGGCAATGCCCCGTGCCTGGTCTTCAACACCGCTCCGGTCGCCGTTCCGCAGTTCCAGAAGCAGGGCGGACTCGTGCCGCTGGATTCCTTCCCCGACGGCGCCCAGTACATCAAGGACCGCACCGGCGACCTCGCCGACCAGTACAAGTCCGGCGACGGCAAAATGTACCAGCTGCCCTGGAAGTCCAACCCCGTGGTCCTGTTCTACAACAAGGACCTCTTCACCAAGGCCGGACTGGACGCCGCGCACCCCAAGCTCGGCACACAGGCCGAATTCCTGGACACCGCCCGCACCCTGGTGAAGTCCGGGGCCGCCGCGAACGCGGTCTGGCCGTCCCCTGCCAGCGACTTCTTTCAGTCCTGGTTCGACTTCTACCCGTTCTACGCCGCGAACTCCGGGGGCGCTCCGCTGGTCAAGGATGGCAAGGCCACCTTCGACAGCGACCAGGGCAAGCAGGTAGCCACCATGTTCCAGACCCTGTACAAGGAAAACCTGGCCTCCAAGGAGGTCTACCAGGGTGACTCCTTCGCCGAGGGCAAGGCGGCCATGTCGCTGGCCGGGCCGTGGGCCATCGCCGCCTACAAGAACAAGGTCAACTGGGGCGCCGTGCCGGTACCGGCCGCGCAGGCCCAGACTGAAGGTTCCACGTTCTCGGACGCGAAGAACGTCGCGATGTACTCCGCCTGCGAGAACCAGGGCACGGCATGGGAAGTCATGAAGTTTGCCACCAGCAAGGAACAGGACGGCAAGCTCCTGGCGGACACCGGCCAGATGCCGATGCGCAAGGACCTCCCGGCCACCTACGCGGATTACTTTGCCAAGAACCCCCTCTACAAGCAGTTCGCGGAGCAGGCCAGCCACACTGTCGAGGTGCCCAACGTGTCCAACTCGGTCGAGGTCTGGCAGACCTTCCGCACCGCCTACGCCAAGTCCGTGATCTTCGGCAACGAAAGCGTCGACGCCGCGTTCAAGGCCTCTGCCGAGAAGATCGACCAACTCGCAGCCCAGAAGTAGCGGGTGAATCTCCATGTCACTTCGCTCAGCTGAAGGCGCCCCCGCCACAGGGGACGCCGCCGGGCGGGCTGGGGACAAGCGGCCGGCGGCCAGGAAACGCAAGAACTTCCTGGGCCGCCAGCCCTTGGGCCTGCTGTTCAGTGCCCCCTACGTCATCTACGTCCTGGGCGTGCTGGCGTTTCCGCTTGGCTACGCCGTCTACATGTCCTTCCACGACTTCTTCTTCACCGCGCCGAAGGTCAAGGTGGACCGCCCGTTCGTGGGCCTGGAGAACTACATCACGGTCCTCACGGACCCCGCCGTGCAGCGTTCCTTCGCCAACATCGGGATCTTCCTGCTCATCAACGTCCCGCTGACCGTGGGCCTGTCCCTGGTCCTGGCCAACGCCCTGAACCGTGTGACCAAGCTCAAGACGTTCTTCCGGGTCAGCTACTACGTCCCTTACGTCACGGCGAGCGTCGCCGTCGTCGGCGTCTGGCTGTTCCTGTTCCAGCAGAACGGACTGGTCAACTCGGTCCTCGGGCCGCTGGCGCCGAACCCCTCGTGGCTTGTGAACTCCTGGCTCGCGATGCCCACCGTGGCACTGTTCGTGACGTGGAAGCAGCTAGGGTTCTTCATCCTGCTGTACCTGGCCGCGCTGCAGAACATCCCGGAGGAGCTGTACGAGTCCGCCTCGGTGGACGGCGGCAATAAGTGGGTGCAGTTCTGGAACATTACCGTTCCCGGCGTCCGCTCGGCGAGCGTGCTGGTGACCCTGCTGGCCACCATCACCGGCGCCAACCTGTTCACGGAACCGTACCTGCTCACCGGCGGCGGCGGCCCGGACGGGGCCTCCACCTCACCGGTGTTCCTGATGTACCAGATGGGCATCCTGCAGGGGAATCCCGATCTGGCGGCCGCACTGGGTGTGGTGCTGGTGATCGGCGTGCTGCTGATTGCCCTGATCCAGAAACGCCTCGTGGGCGGGAAGGAGGACTGACATGTCAATTCTCAACAAGGCAGCTGCGCCCAACGACGAGAACAGCGGGAGCAACGACAGTAACGGACGCGACGGCGCACGCCGCCCCGGCACCCCCGCCGGCAAACCCGCCAGCAAACAGAGGGCAGGCGCCTCCGGCGTCGAGAAACGCAGGAGCCTCGGCCTCGGCAGCTTTCTGCTGCTGGCCGTGGGCGCGTTCGTCTTCCTCTTCCCGTTCTACTACATGTTCATCGGCTCGTTGCAGACCTCACCGGACACTTCGGTGGCCGGGGCGTTCCCCAACCCGGCGAACCTCACCGGCGAGAACTACGCCAACATCAACAACTCCATCAACCTGCTCAAGGGCCTGGTCAATTCGGGCATCTTCACCGGCGGCGTCATCTTCTTCACCGTGGTCTTCGGCCTGCTCGTGGGCTACGCCTTGGCGCAGATGCACTTCCGCGGCAAGGGGCTGGTGTTTGGCATGATGCTGCTGGTGCAGATGGTCCCGTTCCAGCTGCTGCTCATCCCGCTCTACGTGATGATCGTGCGGGACTATGGCCTGGCGGACACGTACCTGGGCATGATCCTGCCCTTCGCGATCAACTCCACAGCCGTGTTCGTCTTCCGTCAGTACTTCATGCAGCTGCCCTCCACGCTCTTTGAGGCGGCCAGGATCGACGGCGCCTCCGAGCTGCGGATCCTGTGGCAGATCGCCATCCCGCTGGTGAAACCCGCGATTGTCACGGCGGTCCTGCTGACCTTCATCGGGCCGTGGAACGAGTTCCTCTGGCCGTTCCTGGTGACCAAGGACCAGTCCATCCAGCCGCTCGCCGTCTCGCTGGCGAACTACATCTCCAACATCTCCGCAACGGCATCCAACCCGTTCGGCGCCATCCTGGCGGGCGCTTGCGTCCTCGCAGCACCCGCCGTCGCACTCTTCATCTTCTTCCAGCGTCAGTTCATTTCCACCAATATCGGATCCAGCGTAAAGGGTTAATCTATGACCTCCCCCCAGACTTCCGCACTCCCCACAGTCCCCTTCGCCCTCACCCGTGCCGGCGTCATCATGACCCCGGAACCGGGCAACGAATTTGAGGCGGAGGGTGTGCTCAACCCGGCCAGCGGCCGCGGTCTCGACGGCGAGCTCTACCTGCTGCCGCGCCTGGTCGCCAAGGGCAACGTCTCCCGCGTGGGACTGGCCAAGGTGGTCATCGAAGACGGCGTCCCCACCGGCGTCGAACGCCAGGGCATCGTCCTGGCCCCCGACGAGGGCTGGGAACGCGGCCTGAACAACGCCGGCACCGAGGACCCCCGCACCACCTGGGTGCCGAGCCTCGGCAAGCACCTGATGACCTACGTCGCCTACGGCCCGCTGGGCCCCCGCCTGGCCTTCGCCTACTCCGAGGACCTGCGCAACTGGCACCGGCTGGGCCCGTGCCTCTTCGGCTACCAGGCCGACCTGTCGATGGACCTGAACCTGTTCCCGAACAAGGACGCCGTGTTCTTCCCGGAGCCGGTCAACGACCCCGACGGCGTGCCCTCCTACGCGATGCTGCACCGCCCGATGTGGGACCTCGGCTGGATCCGCGAGGGCGAAGGTGAGCACCTGCCGGCCGGCGTCACCGACAACCGCCCCGGCATCTGGATCTCCTACGTTCCGGTCGCGGACGTCGAAAAGGACATCAGCAACCTCGTGCACATGGCCAAGCACCGGCTCGTCGCGCTGAGCGAGTTCCCGTTCGAGGAACTGAAGATCGGCGGCGGCCCCGCCCCGATCCGCGTGGACGAAGGCTGGCTGCTGATCCACCACGGCGTCTCCGGTGAGCTCGCGAAGTCGGCGTTCGACCACCAGCAGAACGTCAACTACACCGCTGCCGCGATGATCCTCGACGCCGATGACCCCTCCAAGGTGATCGCCCGCAGCGACAAGCCGCTCCTGGCGCCCGAAACCGAGGACGAGATGTCCGGAATCGTGCCCAACGTCGTGTTCCCGACAGCGATCGAGAAAATCGGCGAGCAGCTGTTTGTGTTCTACGGCATGGCGGATTCGAAGATCGGTGTCGCCAAGCTGGACCGGATTCCCGCCAACTAGGACCTCCGCCGCCCCCGCCCGACGACCAGACAGCCAGCCCAGCCAGCCAGGAGCCACCGATGACGAACAACGATGTCCGCCCGAAACGAAGAAATCGATTCACGGCCGTGGCCGTGTCCGCATCGATGCTCCTGCTCGTGTTCCCGCTTGGGGCGGGTGCCGCCGGCGCGGCACCCGCCCCGGGGACGGCAGCTGTCCCGGGTGGGGCGCCTGTCCCGGGCGGGGGGACAGGGAAGCGGGCTGCCGTTCCGGCCGCGCCCGCCGCAGCACCCCTGACCAACCTCAGCCATCTGAACTTCCTGATGGACACCGTGCCGCTCACCCCGGTGGAGGGGCACACCACCTATCAGCTGGACCGGATCCCCTCGGCCCAGGCGCCGTGGACGTACGCGGACAAGAAAGCGGACGGCAGCTACGCCCGGATCGGCGGCGGGGACCTGGACCCTGCCACCGGCCACTGGAGCCAGGGCGCCTATAATGCCGACGACATCGCCCGCACCGCCGTCGTTTACCTGCGGCACTGGAAGCAGACCGGCGACCCCGCCAGCAAGGAACGCGCCTTCCAGACCCTGCGCTCCCTGACGTACCTGCAGACCACGGCCGGGCCCAACGCCGGCAACGTGGTCCTCTGGCAGCAGGCCGACGGCACGCTCACGCCGAGCGCCAAGCCGGTGGAACTGCCGGACCCCTCCGATTCGGCCGAATCCTACTGGCTGGCTCGCACCGTCTGGGCCCTCGGGGAAGGCTACGCCGCCTTCGCCGGCGCCGACCCGGCCTTCGCGTCCTTCCTGCGCGAACGCCTGCAGTTGGCCCTTGGCTCGCTCGACAAACAGTCCCTCGCCAAATACGGCACGTATGACACGGCCGACGGCGTCAAGGTCCCCGCCTGGCTGATCTCCGGCGGCGCCGACGCCTCCGCCGAGGCCGTGCTCGGGCTCGCCGCCTACAACAAGGCGGCCCCCGGCGACCGCGTCGCCACCCAGGCGCTCACCCGGCTGAGCGAGGGCGTCGCCGCGATGTCCTCGGGCTCCAGCACTCAATGGCCCTTCGGCGCGATCCTGCCGTGGAACAAGTCCCGGACGCTCTGGCACGCCTGGGGCGGGATGGCTCCGGCCGCAGCCGCCACCGCCTCAACCGTGCTGAACAAGCCCCGGCTGCTCGAAGCCGCCGTGAAGGATTCCGCCCAGTTCACCCCGCAGCTGCTCGCCGCGGGCGGGCCGGACAACGCCTGGAGCCCCACGCCCGGCGAGGCACAAATCGCCTACGGCGTGGACTCCCGTGTCCAGAGCCTCGTGGCGACCGCGAAGGCCGCCAAAGCCCCCGGCCTGCTGGAGCTCGCAGCCATTGCGGCAGGCTGGTTCTTCGGCGCCAACCCCAGCGGCGCCCCCGCCTACAACCCCGCCGCCGGCACCGCGATCGACGGAATCGAGCCCGACGGCCGGGTGAACCCGAACTCCGGCGCCGAATCCACCATCCATGCCCTGTTGACCATGCTGGCGCTGGACGCCAACCCGGAGCTGAAGGCCAAGGCGCTCGGCATCACCCGCACCGTCTCGACCCACGGGCTGAGCGTCGTCGAGGCCGAATCCGGTGCCATCGCAGGCAACGGCACCGTGGTCAGGCCCGCCTCAGCCTGGACCGGGGAAGCCAACCTCTCCGGCGGCGCCTACGTCGCTCTGAAGACAGGTGCGTCCCTGAGCCTGCCACTGCCGGCCGCCGGGGAACCCCGCAATATCTACCCGATCGTCAACCAGGGAATCGCCCCCTCCGGCTCGACCAGCTGGACCGCGGGCAAGGGCCCGCTTGGCAGCACCCGGAACGGCGGCGCCGGCGCCCAGGGCATCACCGATGCGCCGGGCGTCCTCTTCCCGTTCGCGCTGAAACGCGCGCTGCCCGCCGCGGCGGCCGCCGTCGTCGGCACCACCGACGGTGACGTCGCCCTGGATGCCCTGCTCATCCAGCCGCAGCTTTCCACAGTCTCGGTCTCCGGAGCCGGCGGCGAATCCACGCTGTACGTCAGCGCGGCCCCGGAACGCATTGAACGGACGGTGAACCTGCCCGCAGGCTTCCGCCTGACCCAGCAGGCATTCGATGCGTCAGGCCGGCCCGTAGCCCCGGGCCCGCGGCAGGCGGACGGGTCCGGCCGTGTCGCTGTGGCCCCGGGCGGATTCACCTGGGTGACGACAGTCCGTAACTAACACCTATCACCGCTAACACCGATCACCACGGCCCGTGGTCCCGGCGGCTTGGCATGCTTTGATGAACAGGAAGACCCCATGCAAAAAATCACTACCCAGGCACTGCTCAAGACTTACGAGGGAGCGCTCACGTTCAGCAACCCGCTGACCGATACCATCTCCACCGATCAATTCTCCGCCGAGTACCCTGAACGCCCGGAATGGGCTGTGGGCCCGTTCCGCAAGGACGACTCCCTGACTTTCCGGCAGGTCCAGGACTGGGACGACCCCACCGGCATCGGCTGGACGGCGGATTCGATCTTCAATCCGTCCCTCATGGAGCGGGATGGCAAGCTCTACCTTTTTTACCGGGCCTCCCCGCGCAAGGAATCAGTCTCCAGCCGCATCGGTGTTGCCGTCCTCGATCCCCAAACCGGGTGGCAGGACAACCCGTCCAACCCGGTCATCTACCCCACCATGGACAATGAGATCCTCGGCTGCGAGGATCCCAAGGTGTACCAGGCCAATGGCCGGTACTACATGTTCTACAACGGGATCTGGACGATCGACCACAGCGATGAACAGCCCGGCCAGAATTCCGAGGCGTATCCCCTGGGCGATGTTGGCTGCGACATCAATGTTGCCGTGTCAGATGACCTGATCCACTGGGAAAAGCTCGGTTTGGCGGTCCCCCACGAGATTTCGCGTTACTGGGCCAAGGGGGCCGTCATCCCGCGAAACGCCCGCGGCGAAGCCGTCAAGATCGGTGGCGACTACCTGATGTATCTCTCCGAGGGCTGCGGTGGAACCACCCACGTTGGACGGTCCTCCGACATGGTGAACTGGACGTTTGAGCCGCAGGACTACCTGGACCTTGAACCGCTGGGCGGCTCATTGCACGAAGTGGCCTGCGCAATCGTCGGCGAAGGCGAACGGACCGAGCTGGTCCTGGACTTCTTCTATGGCGACGCCAACGGGCAGTTCTCCGCAGCTCAGGCACTGTATGACACCAACCAGCCCTTCACACAGAAGGCGCTCCACAAGGGTGGATCGCTGGCGTGGGGAGGGCTGCTGAAGTGCGGTGGAAGCTGGGTGTTTGCCCAGGGATGGGATGCTCCCAAGGGATCCAGGGAGATGTACTTCTACCGCGCCGACCGCAGCTAGCGCCCAAACGCCCGGTTATGTTCCCGGCGGCCTGCAGACGTTACATACCTGCAACCGCCGGGACACCCGGGCGAAACTGCGTCAGGAGGATACTGGAAGTGCGCCCTTCCGAGGACGCTTCTCATGCAGGCATTGGGGACTATTCGAAGGACTCCGCACATGCCCACTCCGCTCAACCAGTCCTTGGCTGACTCTGCCCTCCTGACCAAATCCCTCCCGCTGGGCCTGCTCCGGGCCTTCGTGCAGACTGACGCCGCCGATGACGGGCTGACACCCCAACTGCTGGCTGAGCTCAAGGTCCTGGCCCGCACCCCCGGGCTGCTGGTGGCGTGCAACTACGGCGGAACGCTCTGCGCGGCGGAAGGGATCTCGACCGAGACCCTGCCGCTGGCCAGTGCCGCGATCGCCCTCCGCGCGCTCGCCGCCCTGCCCAATACGCACGCTGCCGTCATTTCCGGCCGGTCCCTCCGCGACCTCGCCGCCGTCTCACGCCTGCCCGCCGAGGTGCATCTGGTGGGCTCGCACGGTGCTGAGTTCGACATGAGCTACGCGCATGGGCTGTCGCTTGCCACCGAATCTGTGGTGCAACAGGCCAGCCTGGCACTTGCGGAAACCGTGGGCGCCTACCGTGGCATCACCATCGAGCGGAAGCCGGTTGCCGTGTCGGTGCACACCCACGCGGCCGCACCCGACGTCGTTGCACTAGCCGCCGAGCAGGCAGAGAAGATCGCGCAGGCGCACGGGCTCACCTTTATTGTGGACGGCTCGGTGCTGGACCTCTCCGCGGTGAAACCTTCCAAGGCCTCCGCACTGGAGCACCTGCGCTCCGTGCTCGGCGCCAGTGCCGCACTCTACGCCGGCGACGCGTCCAGCGATGAGCTGGCCATGGCAACGTTGCGCGGGCCGGACATGGCGCTGCGCGTGGGGGAGGGGCCCAGCGTGGCGAACCACAGGCTCCGGGACACGGAGTCGTTCGCCCGGGTCCTGGCGATCCTGTTCGAACTGCGGCGGGCGTGGCTTTTCGGCGAGGATGCCGTGGGGCTGGAACGGCACTCCATGATCGGCAACGGCTCCTCCACCGCCCTGATCACGCCGGACGCGAAGATCTGCTGGATGAGCCATCCGCGGCCGGACTCGGGGTCGCTGTTTGCCCATCTCCTCGGCGGCGATGCGGCCGGCCACTTCTCCGTGGAACCGGTGAAGTCCTCTCAGGTCCTTGGCCAGCGCTACGTGGACAGCACCATGATCGTCGAAACCCGCTGGGCCGACGTCACGGTGACGGATTACCTGGAGCCGGCCCCCACAGGCATCACCAGCCTGGTCCGCGTGCTCTCCGGCACCGGCACAGCCCGGATCATTTTCGCGCCGCGGCCGGACTACGCGAATGCGCCGTTCAGCATGGAGGTGCGCGGCACGGAACTGCACGTCGTGGGAACCGCGGATCCCATCACCCTTCGGGCGCCCGGAGTGGCCTTTTCCATCACCTCGGACGGGCGGCACGCCACCGCCACGGGCGACGTCGACCTGCGGGATGGCCCCGTGGTCCTCAACCTGCGCTGCGGTGACACGGAACCGCAGCCGGCGGTGCCGGAGGACGAGACCGGGCGCCGCGCCGCCGTCGTCCATCATTCCCGGCGCTGGGTCCACGAGCTGCAACTGCCTGGCGTGAAGCCCTCGCTGGTCCGCCGGTCCGCGCTGGTGCTCCGGGCCCTGGTCCACGAACCCACCGGCGCAGTGCTGGCCGCGCCCACCACCTCACTGCCGGAGGGAATCGGCGGCACCCGGAACTGGGACTACCGGTACTGCTGGCTGCGGGACGGGTCCATGACTGTCAACGCCCTCGTGGACCTGGGCTCCACCGCCGAGGCCGAGGGCTTCCTGGCCTGGCTGGGCCGGATCCTGGCCAGCGCCCCGGGCCCGGAGTGGCTACACCCGCTGTACTCGGTGACCGGGGCGCCGCTGTCCACCGAGGCGATCATCGAGAGCCTGCCCGGCTACGCGGGATCGCGCCCGGTCCGGATCGGGAACGCTGCCGACCACCAGGTGCAGCTGGACGTATTTGGCCCGATTGCCGAGCTGATTCACGCCCTCAGCGCCCGCCAGGGCGTGCTCTCCGACGACCACTGGGAGCTGCTGGTCCAGATGGCCGCGGCCGTGCTGGCCCGCTGGCATGAAGCGGACCACGGCATCTGGGAGGCCAGGCGGGCGCCGCGGCACCATGTCTACACGAAGGTGATGTGCTGGGTGGCGCTGGACCGGGCGCTGCGCACGGCCGCCCGGCATGGCCGGGAACCGCTGCCGGCCTGGGAGCCCACAGCGGCGAAAATCCGGCAGGAAGTCCTGCGCGAAGGCTGGGACGACTCGGCCAACTCCTACACCGTGGCGTACGACAGCCCTGACCTGGATGCAGCTGTGCTGCACATCGGCCTCTCCGGCCTGCTGGAGGTCAACGACCCCCGCTTCCTGGCCACCGTCACGGCGGTGGAACGGGAACTGCGGGTGGGGCCCACCGTTTTCCGCTACCGGTACGACGACGGCCTGCCCGGCCTGGAGGGCGGCTTCCACATCTGCACCACGTGGCTGATCGAGGCCTACATCGCCGTCGGCCGGATTGAGGAGGCCTGGGACCTCTTCGACCAGCTGGTGAACCTGTTCGGCCCCACGGGGTTGTTGCCGGAGGAATACGATCCCGGTACGGAAACCCACCTGGGCAACCATCCCCAGGCGTATTCGCACCTGGGCTTCATCCGCTGCGCCCGGCTCCTGCACGACCACCAGAGGAACTGACCACCACCGGTCCACACAGGGACCGGAAGCAGGGCCGACCGCTACTCGCAGCCCACGCCGTCCCCGTCGCGGTCCAGCTTCCGGCTGTACCCCGGCTGGCCGACATGGATGGGTGCCGCGCCGGCTGCGCGGACCGCGGTGCAGTTCGCGTAGGACACCGCGGCTGCGGGGGCGGCAGGCGCGGGCGCCATCTGGACCTTCGCCGGGGCTGGCGCGGGTACGGCCGCAGGCGCCGCGGTGGGTTGCCGTGCTGGTGGTGCCTGCGCGGCCTTCGCTGGAGCGGAGGCCGGCCGGTTGGTCGGGGCCAGGGCGTCCGGGCAGTCCGAGAGAACCCGGGCCATGGCATCGTGCTCGGCCTGGGTCACCCAGAGCCCGTAGCTGGACTTCACTGAAATTTGGCGGGCGACGTAGGTGCAGCGGTAGGACTTGTTCGGCGGCAGCCACGTCGCGGCGTCGCCGTCGCTCTTGCTTTGGTTGGCGGGGCCGTCCACCGCCAGCAGGTTCAGGGGATCGTTGGCGAAGGCCAGCCGCTGCGCCGGGCTGAGCTTCTGCGCGCCCTTCTGCCAGGCGTCGCTGAGGGCCACGACGTGGTCGATCTGGACCGCGGTGCTGGTGGCGTTGCCGCGCCGGAAGTTGATGGCGGTGGCCGTGTAGGGGTCGGCCAGGACGCCGGAGAGCACCACGCAGTCCCGCGTCCCGGGCTTGAGCGCGAGGGCCGTGAGGTCGCGGCGGAGCATGTCATTGCGGGTATCGCAGCCGTTGTGGTCAACGTCGGACCAGGCCGGGCCGAACTGCTCGCGCGAATAGCCCGTCTTTGGTGCGCGGCCCTTGACGGGCAGCGTCGCCAGCACCTCGCGGGCTTTGCTCGCAAACGCTGGGTGCTGGTGCGGGGCGGCGACGCCGGTAACATCGACGCTGGGAACGTCGACGCTTGGAACATCGACGCCAGGTGTGCTGTCCGGATCCAGCGGGGTGCTGTCCGCGCCGGCCGACGCGGTGGCGTGGGAGCTCGCGACGGCGGTCGGAGCGGCAGCCGGGGCCGTCCCGGGGCTGGCGCAGGCCGTGGCAGATACCAGCAGCAGCCCTGCCAGTCCGGCCGCGATCCAGTCGACCGCGCCGATGTTCCGGCTGCGTACGCCCTTCGGATGGGCGTCAACTAAGTGGATGCTGCCTGATGTGACCCTGCCTGATGTAACGCTGTGCAATTCTTCCCCAATTCGTGCTGGCGCCCGTCGTATTCGAGGGCGGCTTAAGACCGGTCCCAGCCTACCGGCGCACCCAGCAACGCGGGGTCACATCGCGCCCATGCCGGGCCCCAGGATGGGCGCTAAGTGACCCCGCGTTGCTTTGGAGTCAGCGGACCCGCGGCCGGGATGCCGAGAAGATGGCCGGCGCCCCGCCGTCGCCGGTTGCGAGGTCGGCCAGGATCCGGCCCACCACCGGCGTGAACTTGAATCCGTGCCCGGAGAAGCCGGCGCCGATGACCACCGGGCCGATCCGGTCCAGGATAAAGTTCTCATCCACCGTGCTGGTGTAGGTGCAGCTGATGTCGGCGAGGGAGTCGGCGTCCACCCCGGGCAGCCAGTCCCGCGCGTACCGCTGCAGGGCCGCCCGCTGTTCGGGCTCCGCAGCGAAGGTCCGCCGGTCCGGATCCACTACAGGACCCACCCCGTGCCATCCGGCCTTAATCCCCTCGCCCGGCGTGTGCATGCCGTAGACGGGCGAACGCCAGTACGCGTACGCCTCCCCGTGCCCGGGCATGTGGTTGAACCCCGGCCATTGGGCGCCGTGGTCCGTGATGGCGAAGTGTGCGGGCTGTTCCTGGGTGACCGTCAAGCGGGGCAGCGGCGCCACGCCGGCCAGCAACTTCGTGGTCCAGCCGCCGGCGGTAACCACGGCCCGCCTGGCGGAGAGCATCTCGGTGCGGCCGCCGGACTCAAGCGTGAGCCGGACGCCGTCGTCGTGCACTTTCAGCTCAAGAACCTGCACATGATGGCGGATCTCGGCACCGAAGCCGGCGGCGAGGCGCTGCAGCGCCGGCAATGCGGCGTCCGGATTCAACTGCCCGCCGTCCGGCATGTGCAGCACACGCGACTCGAACCGGATGCCCCGCCAGCGTTCGCCGGCTTCCCCGGCGGAGAGGAACTCGGCCCGGAGCCCCGCGGCAAGCAGCGCGTTCCGGACCTCGGGCAGCCGCGGGTCGGCACCGTGGTTCACGACGCCGGTGCGCGCCAGCAGCCGTTCGCCGGAGTCCGCTTCGAGCTCGCTCCACAGCCGCGCCGCTTCGGCCAGCATGGCAACGTAGTCCGGATCCGCGTAGCCAGGGTTGAAGTTCCGGGTTGTGCCATGGGAGGCGCCGTTGCGGTGGCCGGGCCCGAACTGCTCCAGCAGGGTCACGTCCGCACCGCGCCGGGCCAGCGCCCAGGCGGTTGCGGAGCCCATCGCACCGCCGCCGATGACCACTGTGTCCAGGGTTGATTTCAAGGGTCCTCCTCCGGGGTTTGGTACCGCCCCGACCGCCCGGGCAAGACCAGATACGGTCAGGCCAGCAGCAGGGCTACACCGATCATGGCAGGGACAGCTACCACCGTAGTGATCAGCACGGTGTCCTTGGCTACTGTGACGCCCGTGCGGTAGCGGCTGGCCGCGACAAACACGTTTTGGGCGGTGGGCAGGGCCGCTGTGACGACCGCGGCGAACAGCGCTTGCTCCTGCATGCCGAGGACAAAACGGGCAAACAGGTACGCCACCAGCGGATGGACGATCAGTTTGAAGAAGCTCGCCAGCACGGTGTCCAACCGGCGTCCGGCGGCCGCCTGCAGCGGCGCGGAGTTGTTCAGGCTCATGCCGAAGGCGATCAGCATGGCCGGGATGGCCGCCCCGCCGATCAGGTGGATGGGCTCCATGATCAGCGGCGGTACCTTCCAGCCGGTTCCGGCCACCACCAGACCCAGCCCGGTGCCGACGATCATCGGGTTCCGCAGGATCATGAGCACGAACCTCAGCGGCGTGGTGCGGTGCGAGCTGGTGGTGGCGTCCAAGGCCATGAGGAACAGGGGAGTGAAGAAGGCCAGCTGGAAGATGAGCAGGGGTGCAACATAGCTGGCATCGCCGAGCACGAAGACGGCGATGGGGATGCCGAGGTTGGCCGAGTTGGCCAGGGACGCGCTCATGGAGGAAATGAGGGCCTCGGGTACGGGCCGCTTGAGCGCGAACCGCACAATGCCAAAGAACAGGACCGCCGTTATGACGGCCCCCACCGCCGTCACGAGCAACGGCGCGGCAAAGACGCTATGCAGATTGGCCTTGCTGAGCGTTTCGAAGAGCAAGGCGGGGCTCGCGACGAAGAACGTCAGGGCGCTGAGGACGGAGCGGGCGTTCTCGCCCAGAACGTTGCGCCGGCCCACGAACATGCCGACCAGGATGATGACCCAGACGACGAAGAAGCCTGCCAGTACCCCTAACACGCGGTTCTCTGCAGCGGGGCGGGAGTTCGGCGGGTAAAGGACACCGTTCCAGAGTAATCAGCTTTATTCCGCAGACCGTCCTATTACGCCCGACGGCGTGGGGCCGCGTCCCCTGCGCATGCCGGCTGCTGGACTCGGCAGGCGGGGCTGGGGCTGGTGCCGCTAGTTCAGCGCGGCGTTATTCAGCGAGTGAGGCGGGCGCATGAGGCCCGGCGCCATGCCCTCCGCGGGGTCGTTGCCGATCTGGACAATCTTGTTGTCCTGATCAACGTGGACCACCTTGGGGTTGTACGCGTTCGCCTCTTCCGTGGTCATCTGGGCGTACGTAATGAGGATGACGATGTCGTTCTCGTGCATCAGGTGGGCGGCGGCGCCGTTGATACCGATCACGCCGGAACCGCGTTCGCCGGCAATCGTGTAGGTCTCGAGCCGGGCGCCGTTCGTGACGTCGACAATCGCCACCAGTTCGCCGGGAAGGATGTCGGCCGCCTCCAGCAGATCCAGGTCCACAGTGACGGAACCGACATAGTGAAGGTCCGCGTGCGTGACCGTCGCGCGGTGGATCTTGGATTTGAATATTGTGCGATTCATAACGCCACCAGTCTAGCGCGGGGCCACCGCGCGCGCTGTGGCCCACCGCACACGCAGCAGGCCTGCCGCGCAGGCCGGTCCGCTGGGGCCGCAGTCACGCGGGCCGGTCCATGGGGGCCGGATCAAGGGCGCCGGCCGCCGCCGCGGGCACGATCGATGCCGCCGTCAACGCCAGGATTTCGCGGGCTGCCAGCAGGGCCGGCCGCCTGGCACTGGACCGCCGCACCGAGGTGAACACCGTCCGGTGCGGATCCCCGGGCAGGTCCAGGAGCTGCGCGCTGGTGCTGCGGCCGGTCCACACGAGGTCGGGCATCAGGGCCACCGCATTTCCCGATTCGATCAGCCGGATCTGGGCCTGAAGGTCGGCGGTTTCAAAGCGGACGTCGGGCTCAAAGCCTGCGCTCCGGCAGGCCTGCTCGGCCCAGTGCCGCGAGGCCGCTCCGCGTGGTTCCATCACCCAAGGCAGCCCCGCGGTATCGGCCAGCGTCCGGATGGCGTCGCGGCCGGGCGAAGCGGGTGGAACGGCGAGCCGGATGGCGTCGCTGGTCAGGGCCACGCGGTCCAGTTCGGCGTAGTGCGGGGCGGCATGGCCAGGGTACTGCTCGGCGATCACGAGGTCGAAGTCGCGGGCCCAGGTCTCGTGAAGGGCCGTTTCCGGTTCCCGCTGCGTCATTTCCACCCGGACTTCCGGGTAGCTGGCGGACATCCTGGTCAGGGCGTCCGGCATCAGTGCCAGCGCGGCGGACTGGAAGACCGCAATCCGCACGGTACCGGTGACAGTGGTCAGCGACGCGGCCAGGTCCGCCTCCGCCTGCTCCAGTGTCTCCAGGAGCTGGGAGGTGTGGGCCACCAGGACTTCGGCCTGCGGGGTCAGCTGCACGCGGCGCCCGGTCTTGCGCAGGAGCTCCACTCCGGCCTCCTTCTCAAGGAGGGCCAACTGCTGCGAGACTGACGACGGGCTGTACTGGAGTGCCTCGGCCACTTCGGCCAAGGTGCCCCGGATCTTCAGTTCGCGCAACAGTCGCAAACGCCGGACGTCGAGCATCGCTTTTCCTTTGTGAATTCTGATGGTTATTCATTAAGAGAATTCACTTTATCTAATGCAATCGGGCTTGCATACTGTTGTCACTCGGTAACGCCCATCACAGGGTGGATTGATGGGCATCACACCTAAGCAGGAGGCCCTGATGGCTACACAGGATTCGTCACAGTCGATCATGCGGCGCAAGCCCATCGACGACATCGAAGAAGAAAACAAACACAGCGGACTGCACAAGAGCCTGGGGCTTTGGCAGCTGACGGCCATCGGCGTTGGCGGCATTATCGGCGTCGGCATCTTTTCCTTGGCGGGCCTTGTGGCCCACGGCAGCGAGACCGAACCCGGAGTCGGTCCCGCCGTGCTCGTGTCGTTCCTGATCGCCGGCCTGGCATCCGCCGCCGCGGCGCTGTCCTACGCCGAGTTCGCCGGCATGATCCCGCGGGCAGGCTCGGCCTATACCTACGGCTACGTTGCCCTTGGCGAGATCATCGGCTGGTTTATCGGCTGGGACCTGCTGCTCGAGTACATCGCCATCGTGGCCGTGGTGGCCATCGGCATCTCGGGCTACTTCGACGCTGCCCTCGCCGGCGTCGGTATCCATATGCCCGCCTGGATGACTTCGACACCGGATGAGGGCACGGGCGGTATCATCAACCTTCCCGCGATCCTCGTCTGCCTGCTGGTGACCTGGATACTCTCCCGGGGCACCAAGACCTTTGGACGCTTTGAGCTGATTGCCGTCGGCATCAAGGTGGTGCTGATCCTGTTCATCATCGGCCTGGGCATCTTCTACATCAACACCAACAACTACAACCCGTTCTTCCCCAGCGGCTTCGGTCCCGTGGTGGCCGGCTCCGCGACGGTGTTCTTCGCGGTGTTCGGCTACGACGCCATGAGTACCGCGGCGGAGGAGGCCACCGACGGCAAGAAGCACATGCCGAAGGCGATTATCCTCTCGCTAATCATCGCCATGCTGCTCTATGTCGCCGCCACCCTGGTGCTCACCGGCATGCAGAACTTCACCGAGATCGACCCCAAAGCCGGTTTCGCCTCCGCCTTCAACAGCGTCGGGCTGCCGGTGATCGCGACCATCATCTCTGTGTTCGCCGTCCTGTCCATCCTCACGGTGATGCTGACCTTCCTCCTCGGCGTCACCCGCGTCTGGTTCTCGATGAGCCGCGACGGCCTGCTGCCCGGCTGGTTCTCGAAGACGGACCAGAACGGCACGCCGCAGCGCGTGACCTGGATCGCCGGCGCCGGGGCCGCAATCCTGGCTGGCATCCTCCCGATCAAGGCCGTGGCAGACCTGACCAACATCGGCATCCTGGCCGCGTTCGTCGTCGTCTGCGTGTCGGTGATCGTGTTCCGCTACAAGAAGCCCGACGCCCCGCGGACCTTCCGCCTGCCGCTGATGCCGCTGGTGCCGGCGTTCGGTGTGTTTTCCTCGCTGTTCCTGATGTTCCAGCTCCACTGGGAGACCTGGCTGCGGTTCGTCGTCTGGCTTGTGGTCGGCCTGATCATCTACTTCACCTACGGCCGCAAGAACTCGCTGATGAACCCGAACAGCCCGCGGCACGAAGAGATCGTGGAAATGCACCGCCCCCTGACGTAACCACCCCAACCCCCGTTGCGCTATCGCTCCTGGTTCCCATTCAGAGCTTTTAAGGGCCAGAAGTGATAGCGCAACGGGTTTTTAAGGGTTCGGGGTGGTTTCCGAACGTTCGGGCGGGAAAACGATCCTTCGGATTTTCTAACCGGTATTGCTCAGAAAACTTCGCTTTATCTTATGAAAATCCGGTCGCATACTGATTCATAAGAGGTCCACATCTTGAGAAATGAGCGAGTTCCAGCCATGACCAACATCTCCACGGAGCCCGGCGCAACCACCGGAAACGCAGCAGAGAGCGCCGCAGGCAACGAAGCCACGCACGCCGCCGTTTCGGAAGGCTCCACGGTCCTTGAGGCCGCAGCCCTCGCCGAGGACACCATCGCGCTGGTGCGCCACTGGCTCACCGAAGCCGCAAAGGTGCCCGTCGACGCCTCGGCCGAGCAGCTTGCCGGGGTCCTGAAGGACCCCAACGGCCTGGACTTCACGGTCGGGTTCGTCGACGGCGTCGTCCGTCCCGAAGACCTGCAGGTCGCCGCCCGCAACCTCGCCGCCCTGGCCCCGAAGGTCCCCGCCTTCCTGCCCTGGTACATGCGCAGCGCCGTCCGCCTCGGCGGCACCATGGCCCCGGTCCTGCCACAGGTGGTCATCCCGGTTGCCCGCCGGGTGCTGCGGGAAATGGTCGGCCACCTCATTGTCGACGCCACCGACGCCAAGCTGGGCCCGGCCATCGCCAAGATCCGCAAGGACGGCATCAAGCTCAACGTCAACCTCCTCGGCGAGGCCGTGCTCGGCGAGCACGAGGCCTCCCGCCGGCTTGAGGGCACGCACACCCTGCTGTCCCGGCCGGACGTCGACTACGTCTCGATCAAGGTCTCCTCCACCGTGGCCCCGCACTCCGCGTGGGCCTTCGATGAGGCCGTGGAGCACGTCGTGGAGAAGCTCACCCCGCTCTTCGCCCGCGCCGCCTCCTTCTCCAAAGCCAAGTTCATCAACCTGGACATGGAGGAATACAAGGACTTGGACATGACCATCGCGGTCTTCACCCGGATCCTGGACAAGCCCGAGTTCAAGAACCTCGAGGCCGGCATCGTGCTCCAGGCCTACCTCCCGGATGCCCTGTCCGCGATGATCCGCCTGCAGGACTGGGCCGCCGCCCGCCGCGCCGACGGTGGCGCCGCCATCAAGGTCCGTGTGGTCAAGGGCGCCAACCTGCCCATGGAGCAGGTCGAAGCCTCCCTGCATGACTGGCCGCTCGCCACTTGGGGCACCAAGCAGGACTCGGACACCAACTACAAGCGCGTCATCAACTACTCGCTGCACCCGGACCGGATCCGCAACATCCGGATCGGCGTGGCCGGGCACAACCTCTTCGACATCGCCTTCGCCTGGCTCCTGGCCAAGCAGCGTGGCATCGCGGATACCGCAGAGGAGAGCATCGAATTCGAGATGCTGCTCGGCATGGCCCAGGGCCAGGCCGAAGCCGTCAAGAAAGACGTCGGCTCCCTCCTGCTCTACACCCCGGTGGTCCACCCCGCCGAGTTCGACGTCGCGATCGCCTACCTGATCCGCCGCCTCGAAGAGGGCGCCAGCCAGGACAACTTCATGTCCGCCGTCTTCGAACTCAGCGAGAACGAATCCCTCTTCGGGCGTGAGAAGCAGCGCTTCCTCGCCTCGCTCGCCAAGCTCGACGACGAGGTCCCGGCCCCGAACCGCCGGCAGAACCGCGCCCTCCCGGCGGCGCCGCTGCCGCACGACTCGTTCGAGAACACCCCGGACACCGATCCGTCGCTGCCCGCCAACCGCGACTGGGGCCGGGCCATCCTGGGCCGTGTGGCGACGTCGACACTGGGCAACGCCGCCGTCGAGGCCGCCACGATCAACGATGCCGCGACCCTGAACACGGTCATCGACACCGCAGTCGAGAAGGGCAAGGCCTGGGGTGCACTCTCCGGCGCCGAGCGCGCCGAAATCCTGCACCGCGCCGGCGACGTCCTCGAGGCCCGCCGCGCCGATCTCCTCGAGGTCATGGCCAGCGAGACCGGCAAGACGATCGACCAGGGCGATCCCGAGGTCAGCGAGGCCGTGGACTTCGCGCACTACTACGCCGAATCCGCCCGCAAGCTCGACGACGTCGACGGCGCCACGTTCGTCCCGGCCAAGCTCACCGTCGTGACGCCGCCGTGGAACTTCCCGGTCGCCATCCCGGCTGGCTCCACCCTCGCGGCCCTCGCCGCCGGCTCCGCCGTCGTGATCAAGCCCGCCAAGCAGGCCCGCCGCAGCGGCGCGGTCATGATCGAGGCCCTCTGGGAGGCCGGCGTTCCCCGCGACGTCCTCACCATGGTCCAGCTGGGCGAGCGGGAACTGGGCCAGCAGCTGATTTCCCACCCGGCCGTGGACCGCGTCATCCTGACCGGCGGTTACGAGACCGCCGAGCTCTTCCGCTCGTTCCGTAAGGACCTGCCCCTGCTGGCCGAGACCAGCGGCAAGAACGCCATCATCGTCACCCCGAGCGCGGATCTGGACCTCGCGGCCAAGGACGTCGCGTACTCCGCCTTCGGCCACGCCGGCCAGAAGTGCTCCGCCGCCTCCCTGGTGATCCTCGTCGGCTCCGTTGCGAAATCGAAGCGCTTCCACAACCAGCTGATCGACGCCGTCACCTCGCTGAAGGTGGGCTACCCGGAGGACCCGGCGAGCCAGATGGGCCCGATCATCGAGCCCGCCAAGGGCAAGCTCCTGAACGCCCTCACCACCCTCGGCGAGGGCGAGACCTGGGCCGTGGAACCGCGGAAGCTCGATGACACGGGCAAGCTCTGGAGCCCGGGCGTACGTTCAGGCGTCCGCCGCGGATCCTACTTCCACCTCACCGAGTTCTTCGGCCCCGTCCTCGGCGTGATGACCGCGGAGACCCTCGAGGAGGCCATCGCGATCCAGAACCAGATCGAATACGGCCTCACCGCGGGCCTGCACTCGCTGAACAGCGAAGAGCTGGGGACCTGGCTGGACACCATCCAGGCCGGCAACCTCTACATCAACCGCGGCATCACCGGCGCGATCGTCCAGCGCCAGCCGTTCGGTGGCTGGAAGAAATCCGCCGTCGGCGCCGGCACCAAGGCCGGCGGGCCGAACTACCTCGTCGGCCTCGGCGAATGGGTCAGCAAGCCCAGCACCGCCGCGGGCACGCCGGGCGCAGCTCCCGCCCACCCCGGCGTCCGCCGGATCGAGGACGCGGCCAAGGGCTTCCTGACGGCCGACGAACTCGCACCGCTGCAGCGCGCCCTCGCCTCCGACGCCCGCGCCTGGGCCGAAGAGTTCGGCGCCGCGAAGGACGTCTCGGGCCTGAGCGCGGAGCGCAACGT
The DNA here is from genome assembly GCF_056396305.1 of Arthrobacter sp. 05T420. Classification (NCBI taxonomy): domain Bacteria; kingdom Bacillati; phylum Actinomycetota; class Actinomycetes; order Micrococcales; family Micrococcaceae; genus Arthrobacter; species Arthrobacter sp. 05T420. The sequence goes on from NZ_JBFTLG010000022.1 coordinate 45,243, forward strand.
GTTCCGCTACCGTGCGCTGCCCGTCACCGTCCGCCTCGCCGAAGGCGAGCCGCTGGCCGCCCTGGTGCGGACCGTTGCCGCCGGCGTCCTGGCCGGGTCCGACCTGACGGTTTCCACCGGCGTCGAACTGCCCGCCCAGCTGCGCGCCGTCCTCTCCGGGCTCGGCATCGCCGCCACTGTTGAGAACGACGCCGAATGGCTCGCTTCAGCCGGCAAGCTCTCCGCGGCGGGCAAGCTCTCCGGCGCCCGGATCCGGCTGATCGGCGGGGACGCCAAGTCACTGTTCGAGGCGACGGGCGGCCGCCCCGACCTGGCGGTGTACGTCCACCCCGTCACGGAAGCGGGACGCGTGGAGCTGCTGCCGTTCCTGCACGAGCAGGCCATCAGCATCACGGCGCACCGTTTCGGCACGCCCAACCACATCTCCGACGCCCTGATCTAGGCTGCTCAGACCCTAACCCAGGCGTGCTAAAACGCCGTCGCCGCCGTGCGGGCACCGAAAGGTGCGGCACGGCGGCGACGGCGTTAAGCCCCGGGACTCTTAGCCGAAGTACCAGCCCGGCGGCACCCAGGAGGCGGGGACCGCGTGGGCCGAAAAGTCGTCGCAGCCCGAGCAGAAGTACGTGACCTCGCCGAGCTTGCTGACCGAGCCGTCCCGCCGGTGCGTCGCAGGGACGAAGGTCTCAAGGTAAATGAACTCGTCCGTGCCGCAGCGTTCGCAGTACGGGCTGGCCACATACTCGGACTCCGCGAGGGTGGCAGGACGAATGCCCCGGTGGCCCGCGGTGGTTGCGTGCTGGGCGGCGCTGGGGTGCTGCATCGTTGCGCCCTGGTGGTGCATGGCCGCTGCAGGGTGCGCCGGCGCGGTTGCCGGACGGGCGGCCTTGGGCGCGTGGGGGGTGGACAATCGGGGGTGGTTAACGGCTGGCATCATTGGCGGGCCTATCCCGAACGCTCCGGCGTCAGCCATACGGCATCAGCGACGGACAGCGCTCGTTATTTCGAATCATTGTCGCGGGCCACTGCTTGACCTCGAACGGTATAGCTTGAGTAGTGTCAGGATAGATGAAGTACCTGCACCGTTCAATGGTCAAGTAAGTACTGCACGCGTCCGGGTAGCGCGCCGCGTAAGTACCGCGGACGGATCCGCGCCCGGCCGGGGTCCGGCCGCGGCCTCAGGCTGGGCCCCCGGGTATCAGCCGGGGTATCAGTGCGGCGTCAGGCCGGAGTCACGCCGGGCGCTTCAGGGTCCGGCCCACGATCGCCTGCGTGAGGGCATCGATCACCTCGGTATTGGCCAGCGGGTTGCGGATGAGCGTGAAGTCGACGTCGCCCACGGGTGGCAGATCGAACCGGCGGGTGATAATTTTCAGGTCCACCGGCACCAGGGAGGATGGCATGACCGCCACCCCAATGCCGGCCCGGACGGCGGCCAGCACGCCGCTGATCTGCCGCGTGGTACAGGTGATCCGCCAAGTGCGGCCCGTGGCCTCGAGCGCATCGATCGCCAGCTTCCGGCTCAGGCTGGGGGAGGGGTAGGCGATCAGCGGGACATGATCGGCCGGATCCAGCACGGTCTGCTCCAGGCCGACCCAGGCGAAGGCGTCCTGCTGGACCACGGTCCCGTCTTTGGCCCCCGCCACCCATTTCACAAAAACAAGGTCCAGCTGACCGGCGTTGAGGCGCTTGTAGAGCTGGTCGCTCTGGCCCACCGTCAGCTCGAGGTTGATCTGCGGATAGATCTGCCGGAACTCCCGGAGGATACGGGGCAGGCCGGTGATGGCAAGGTCGTCGGCCGTGCCGAAGCGCAGGCGCCCGCGCATGGCGGATCCGGAGAAATACCGGGCGGCGGAATCGTGCGCGGCGAGGATGCTCCGGGCGAACCCGGCCATGGCATCGCCGTTGTCGGTCAACCGCACATCCCGGGTGTCCCGGGCAATCAGCACCCGCTTGGCGGCGGACTCCAGCTTGCGGACGTGCTGGCTGACGGTGGGCTGGGCCACGCCGAGGCGTTCGGCGGCCTTGGTGAAACTCAGGGTTTCGGCCACGGCAAGGAACGAGCGGAGCTGGGCGGGTTCGAACATGGGGCCCCCGGATCAGTTGCCGCAACCGCAGCATTGCGTTTTGTAATGCGAGTTATGCGTGGAATAGGCTTCCATAATCTCTTGGGGCCAGCCTAGCGTTAAGTCCATCCCGCTCACCCGCTCTTTTGAGGACTTTTCCGTGGCACCGCCTCCGCCGCTAGACGCGAACACCGCTTCCCTGCCGGACACCATCACCCAACCACTCGCCGTCGTCAACGAGCGCCTGCCCTGGCGCCACACCTTCATTTCGCTGAAGGTCCGCAACTTCCGTATCTTCGCGATCGGGCACTTCATCGCCGTGATCGCGCTCTGGATGCAGCGGATCGCCCAGGATTGGCTGGTGCTCCAGCTCTCCGGCTCCGTCACCGCCGTCGGCGTCACCGTGGCCTTGCAGTTCCTGCCGTCCCTGTTCCTTGGCCCGTGGGCCGGCATGATGGCGGACCGCTTCCCGAAGCGGAAGATCCTCATGCTGTGCCAATCGGTGGCCGCTGCACTGGCCGCGCTCCTTGCCGTCCTGGCGCTCAGCCAGCGGATCGAGGTGGGGCACGTCTACGCGATCGCGCTGGTCCTGGGCTTCGTGACCGTGCTGGACCAGCCGGCACGTCAGGTGTTCGTCAACGAGCTCGTGGGCCCCCGCTACCTGCGGAACGCAATCAGCGTGAACTCCACGATCTTCCAGCTCGGCGGCCTGATCGGTCCGGCGATCGCCGGGATCCTGCTGACCGCCGTGGGCGCCGGCTGGGCCTTTGCCGGCAACGCGGTGGCCTGCTGCTTCACCGTGGCCATGCTCCTGAGCCTGCGCAAAGACCAGCTGCATGTCAGCACGCCGGTCCCCAAGCGCCGGGGCATGCTCCGGGAAGGGCTGGACTATGCGCTCAGCAAACCCACCATCTACTGGCCTTGGCTGATGGCCGGTTTCGTCGCGGTATTCGCGATGAGCCTGCCTGTGCTGCTGGCGGCGTTCGCCGACCACGTGTACGACGCCGGTGCCGGCGGCTACGGGCTGCTCAACACCCTCGTGGCCCTGGGCGCGCTGGCTGGAGCCATCACCTCGGCCCGGCGTCGCGCATTGCGGCTTCGCTCGGTGGTCCTGGGCGCCGGGATGTACGGGCTCATGCTGTGCCTGGCTTCCCTGGCGCCGTCGATGGAGTGGTTCGGCGCGGCCATGGTGCTGGCCGGTTTCTGGTGCCTGATGTTCCTGACCGCCGCCAACCAGCGGGTCCAGGTCAGCTCCAACCTGGCCATCCGCGGACGGGTCATGAGCCTGTACATCATGGTGCTGATCGGCGGCCAGGCCATCGGCGGGCCGATCATGGGCTGGCTGGCCGAGCACACCAACCCGCACACCGCTGTCCTGGTTTCCGGGAGTGTGCCGATGCTGGCCGCCGCGACTGTCGGCGTTGTCCTTGCCCGGCGCGGGCAGCTCATGCTCAAGGTGGACCTGAAGGACCGGCGCCGGCTGCTGCGGATCGTCCGGAACCAGGGCGGGCGGAAGGCGGCCGCCACACCTTAGCTTTCCTGCCGAAAATAGGGCAGCCGCTGCGTGGATCCACGCAGCGGCTGCCCATTTCGTCGTCGAAACCCGGAGACGGGCGCTGCTAGGGCGCCAGGGGGCGGTGCGGGAACTCCGGCTCCCGCTGCTGGAACTGCAGCACATCCGGGTTGAGGACCACGCCGTCGCGGATTTCTATCGCGCGGCGGATGGTCTCGTTCCCCGCCCAGGCTCCGGGACCTGAGACCACCGTCTCGAGGAACGGCAGCAGCGCCTCGCTGATTTCCCAGCTGGAGGAGTTCCAGAGATAGGACGGGCTGTGGTCCACGGCGTAGTAGTCGATGTGGTGGCCCACCTGGAACATCGGCTCGGCGAAGGTGGTGGTTTTCGCCCAGCTAAAGCCCATGCCCTCGTCGCAGGACACGTCCACAATCAGGCTGCCGGGCCGGAAGGCGTCGAGGTCCTCGGTGCGCAGGTAGGTCAGCGGCGCGTTGGGGTCCTGCAACGTGCAGTTGACCACGATGTCGCTGCCGGCGAGGAACGGCGCCAGCGGCACGCGCCCGCGCTCGGTGATGACCTCGCTCAGGAACGGTGCCTCGTTGTCGTGGTCGAACTGTGCGATCCGGACCGAATGGATGGGCGAGCCTACGGCGGCAACCCCACGGTTGGTCAGCACCTGCACGTCATGGACGCCGTGGGCATTCAGTGCCGTGACGGCGCCGCGGGCGGTGGCCCCGAAACCGATCACGACCGCGCTCAGCCGGCGGCCGTAGTCTCCGGTGGAACCGGTCAGCGCCAGGGCATGCAGCACGGAGCAGTAGCCGGCGAGCTCGTTGTTCTTGTGGAAGACATGCAGGCCGAAGCCGCCGTCGCTGGCCCAGTGGTTCATGGCCTCGAAGGCGATGAGCGTGAGCTTCTTGTCGATCGCCAGCTGGGTGATGGCCCGGTCCTGGACGCAGTGCGGCCAGCCCCAGAGGACCTGCCCGTCCCGGAGTTCGGCCAGGTCTTCGGGCTGCGGCTTGGGCAGGAGGACGACGTCGGCGTCGGCCAGCAGCTGCTTTCGCGGCGCGATCCGCCCCACGAGGGGCGCGAGCTCGGCGTCGGAGAGGCCGAAGCGCTCGCCGTAGCCTTCCTCGAGGATCAGGCGTTCCCGGATTTCCGGCGCGATGCGGTCCAGGTGCAGGGGGTGGATGGGGAGGCGTCGCTCGTCCGGTTTGCGGGTGCTGGCGAGGACACCGAGGGTGAGGTGGTTCGAGGAACCGATCACTTCTTTTTCGGGCTCGCCGTCTTTGCGGCGGTCACCTTGTCCAGTGAGCTGGCCGGCGCAGAAGCGGCCCTCTTGTCAGCGCGCTTTTCCTTGATGGATTTGCCGGCTTTTTTGGATGCTGCTTGACGGGGGGACTTGTCAGCCATGATTGCTCCTGTAGCGGAACCGAAGAGGTTCCTGACTTCTGACCATACAGGTAGCAACCTAATGGCAGGCCCGGGGAGCGGCGCGGAAGCGCGGGAGTGGAATTGGAGCGGCTGACGGGAATCGAACCCGCGTATCAAGCTTGGGAAGCTAGCGCTCTACCATTGAGCTACAGCCGCAGTGGGGCCAGTCAGAGTGCTGGACTTTGCCCCGGTGAAACAACGAGATTTACATTACCCCAGTCTGGCGGCGTCATTGAACAGCGGCACGGGATTCCACGAAGACTTACCTGCCTGGGCTGCGGCTGAGACTCTGGGCTTCGGCGCCATCTCCAAGTTGTAAGGCAGCCCCAAGGACCCCTTTGCTCGAGACGGCATGGGGTGCCCGTCAGTTTGCGCCGAAGAACCGGCCCGATGCCGCTGTCGAATGGGTAGTCCTATCTCAGATCCGGGTAGTCGATGCGAGTAGTCAGGCCGCGGCCCCGACCATCACGAGTGGTTCCCAAATCCAAGAAGGGTAGAGCCCACTCGTGTGCGGGGGAAGGGCATCGAATTTACTAGGGGAGACCACAACCAACCAAGTCGCTAGAGGGTCTCACTATGTACGACCACATGTTGATGGTGGTCCATCCTTTGTTGCCAACGGGTGGGCTCAGCCAGCCTCGCGTGCCAGGAAAATCGGCGCCGTGCGGCGATACGGATCGGGCAACATCAGGCACCTGGCGCGCTTCGAGTGAGTCTTCTCCTGGGCGTAACGGGAGGGGAGAATGAGTGAGCTCAAACAACGCGTCCCGGTCCACCCGGGGTTTCGTTCGCCGGATCATGTGCGGGTCCCCGCATGGCCGCAGGATTTACCGGGCGCCGTTGGCGGCGGCGGCGGGGTAGCGCTGGCCCCGCCATCAATCGCATTCCCAGACTTCAGGTCCGCGAAACTCCGCCTGGCGAGCAGCTCGCGGCGCGAGGGAATTCGCTGGGCAAACCGTTACCGCCGGCTGCTGATTGCCGCGGACGCCCTGGTCATCGCCGCGGTCACCGCAGCCGCCCACATCACCCGATTCGGCTTGAGCGCCGCGAGCTCGGTGGGCGTGGGCGGACTCCACATTGACTATCTTCAAATCTCCGTGGTCATCGCGGCCGCCTGGATGCTGTCGCTGGGACTGTACAAGAGCAGGGATACGCGGATTGTCGGAATCGGGATCGACGAATACAGGCGCGTTGTCAGTGCAAGCGCAATGCTGTTGGGCCTCATCGCCTTGGTTTGCTTTGTTCTGAATATCGACGTTGCCCGGGGATTCTTCGCACTCGCCCTTCCCGCCGGGCTGGCAGGCCTCCTGATGGCGCGCTGGGGCCTGCGTCAGTGGTTGTCCAGGCAGCGGGTTCACGGCCACTACCTTTCGCGCGTGATCGTACTGGGCCGGCCAAACGACGTCCGATACGTCGTCAGCCAAATAGCAAAGAAATCCGGAGCGGCGTACAAGGTCGTAGGCGTTGCGCTTGCTGGGTCCCACGGCCCAGGCGCTTTCACGCAGGGCAACCAGATCTTTACGGTGGTTGGAGACGAGCGGAGCGTCGTGGAAGCAGTGGCTTCCGTGGACGCCGATGCCGTCGTGGTGGCCGGACCCATGAAGGGCGGCAGCCGCTACATACAAAGGCTGGGATGGAAGCTGGAACAGTCCTCCACCCAGCTGATCCTCACCACCGGACTGACCAATGTGGCCGGTCCCCGGATCCATTCCCGTCCCGTTGAGGGACTTCCCCTCATGCACGTGGAGCTGCCCCAGTACTCCGGCGCCAAGCACGCCTTGAAGAGGTTCTTCGATATCACGCTGGCCGCAGCCGCTTTGGTGGCGCTCATGCCGGTGTTTCTTGTCCTCGGCGTACTCATCAAACGGGACAGCCCGGGTCCGGTGCTCTTCAAGCAGGAGCGGGTGGGCCGCGGCGGGGACAAGTTCAACATGTTGAAATTCCGGTCGATGGTCGAAACCGCAGAGGACGACCTCGCCGGGCTTCTAGAACACAACGAGGGCGCGGGAGTGCTCTTCAAGATGCAGAACGATCCCAGGGTCACGCAGGTCGGGCGGTGGATGCGAAAGCACTCCCTGGACGAGTTGCCGCAGTTCTGGAACGTCTTGAAGGGTGACATGAGCTTGGTCGGTCCACGGCCCCCTCTGCAGCGCGAGGTCGATAACTACCAGCACAAGGTTCTCAGGCGGCTGTACATCAAGCCGGGCCTGACCGGCATGTGGCAGATCAACGGCAGGTCGGAGCTGAACTGGCAGGACAGCGTCCGCCTGGATTTGTACTACGTCGAAAACTGGTCACTGGCCGGCGACCTGATCATCCTGTGGCGCACAGCCAAGATGCTCATCAAACCGGTCGGGGCTTACTGACAAACCCAAGGTTTCTGATCTACAAAACTAGAAAGGCAAGGCTATGACCACACTTGTTTCGGGGGCTGGTGGATTCATCGGCGGCCATTTGGTGGCGCAACTCCTCAAAGACGGACAATCTGTCCGGGCAGTAGATAGCAAGCCGTTTGCAGAGTGGTACCAGGTTCACTCGGCGGCGGAGAACGTGCAAGGCGACTGCTCGCTGCTGGAGACGGCCCGTGAGGTCAACCGGGGGGTGCAGCACGTGTACAACCTGGCCGCTGACATGGGCGGCATGGGGTTTATTGAGAACAACAAGGCCGCCTGCATGCTGACAGTGCTTACCAGCACGCACATGCTTATGGCGGCGCAGGAAGCTGGTGTTGAGCGGTTCTTCTACAGCAGCTCAGCCTGCGTCTACGCTGCGGGACATCAGACCTCCGCTAACGTCATCGCATTGCGCGAGGAAGATGCCTACCCTGCGCAGCCGGAAGACGGCTACGGCTGGGAGAAGCTGTTTACCGAACGCATGGCCCGGCACTACCGGGAGGACTTCGGTTTGCAGACGAGGATCGCCCGCTATCACAACGTCTACGGCCCACACGGCACGTGGGACGGCGGGCGCGAGAAGGCGCCGGCAGCCCTCGCGCGCAAGTTCGCCCGGGCGACGCTGACGGGAGACACCAACCTGGAGATCTGGGGCGACGGGGAGCAGACTCGCAGCTTCATGTATATCGATGACTGCGTCCGGGGCACCATAGATATCCTGCACGGCGATTTGGCCGAGCCGGTGAACCTGGGCTCGTCCGAATTGGTCTCGATCAACCAGATGGTGGATCTCCTAGAGCAGATCTCCGGCACCGTGGTAACCAGGCGTTACAAGCTGGATGCACCCCAGGGAGTGCGCGGACGGAACAGCGACAACACCCTCTACCGCGCCACCTACGGCTGGGAGCCGTCCATCACGCTCCGGGAGGGACTTGAAAAGACCTACGGGTGGATTTTCGACCAGATCAAGGCACAGGGGTGAACCTGAGTGCGCATCCACATTCACGACTTTGCCGGACACCCTTTCCAGGCAGAGTTGTCCCGGGAACTCGCGGCCCGGGGACACGACGTCGAGCACGCCTACGCGACCCAGTATGCGAGTGGCAAGGGAAAGCTGGAGCGTCTGGACGGTGACCCTGACTCATTGACCTTTCGCGGAATCACCGCGGCCAGGACCTTCGAAAAGTACTCGCCGTTGGGACGGGTGCGGTTCGAGAGGTCATTTGCCAAGGCGTGGGTCGGCCACCTCGAACAGGCACGCCCCGACTGCGTCGTGGCGTGCAACGTTCCGTTGTTCGTGTTGAACAAATTCAGTTCGACCATGGCGAAGTCGGGGCAGCCGTGGGTGTTGTGGCACCAAGACCTCTTTAGCAGCGCGATCGGAGAAGAGATCAGCAAGCGGTTGCCCGCAGCCGTCGGTCCGTCGGCGCAGCGATGGGTCACGAGGATGGAGAAGAAACTGGTCCGCAGCGCCAGCCAGGTCGTCGCGATCGGTGAAGAATTCCGCCGGGCCTACCGGCGCTGGGGCATCGATGTGCGCCACGTGTCTGTCATCCCGAATTGGGCGCCGATCGGCGAGATTGTCCCCCGCCCAAGGGAAAACGCGTGGGCACTCGCCCACCTCCCGCAGGACCGGGGGATACGTCTGCTTTATGCCGGAACGCTTGGCCGGAAGCACAACCCGGTGCTGTTGATTGACCTGCTGCGCGCCACTCTCGACAAGGGCATCGAGGCACGTCTCGTGGTCGCCTCGGAGGGAGAGGGGATTGAGGCCGTGCGGGAGATCGCGGAGCGGCAACCAGAACTGCCAATCACTCTGCTGCCGTTCCAGCCTGCCGCTGAACTGCCTGACATGCTCGGCTCGGCAGATGTGCTCCTTACTCTCCTTGAACCGGGGGCATCAAGGTTTTCGATACCCAGCAAAGTGCTCTCGTCCCTGGCAGCCGGCCGACCCGTCCTGGGACTCATGCCACGGGACAATCCTGCCGCTCTGGACATCCAAGCGGTGGGAGGGTACGTGGGCCAACCGGACGCACAGGGTGTGAAGGGCGCCGCCGAATGGCTGCACAAGATGGCACAGTCCCCGGCGTCGTTGGTGTTGGCCGGAGGGCGCAGCCGTCAGCTCGCCGTGGAGCGGTTTGGGATCGGTCCGATCGCTACCCGATTCGAAGAAGTGCTGGCCATGGCGGTTGCCGGCGGAGTTCCAGCACCACATGAGGCCGCGCAGACGGCAGAGGCGGTATTTTGATGCTTGCTCCAACTCCTGGCTCCGGAACAGAGCGGCAAACACCGGTCATTGATCTGGCCATGGCGCCCGGCGCCGGTGAAGCGTGGGACAAACCCCGGACGACTGTCTACTTGTGGGGGGTATGCGAACTGCTGTTCGTGAGCAACCCCTGGCAGATAAGTTCACGGCTCAGGGTCGCCGCGCTCCGGGCTTTTGGCGCCGAGATCGGTCCGGGTGTCACATTCCGGCCCCGGACCCGCGTCAAGTTTCCGTGGAAGCTCCACATCGGGGCCGGCTGCTGGATTGGCGAAGGAGTTTGGTTTCACAACCAGGACGATGTCTACGTTGGCTCCAACGTGGTGATTTCGCAGGAGTGCTTCATCACCACGGGAAGCCACCGGGCCCGCAGCGACATGGGTCTGATCACCAGCCCGGTCCATATAGACGACGGCGCCTGGGTAACGACGCGGTGCATGGTGCTAGGCGGAGCTCACATCGGCCGGTCAGCTATGGTGGAGCCGCTCACCGTAGTCCGCGGGGAAATTCCGCCGAACGCTGTCTTTGGCCGGTCGCCTGGCCCCGCAGTGATCCGGGAGCGGTTCCGGGACAACGATGTCCCGTGATGGCACAATGCAGCCTAGGGGGTAGCCATGGTGGCCAGGGTCTTAGAAATCAATCCATACATCTTGCCTGCGAGGTACTGATGGCCGGCGTCGGTCGGGTGGACGCCGTCGGCTCCTATGAGCTTGGCATCGGCGCCGAAAAACCAGCGGTCGCTCAACGGGTTGACGAACTGAATGCCGGCGGCGGACGCTGCGCCGGCGATCGCCTTGCTGTCGCTGCTGATGAAGTCGGGCACCTTTTCGTCGACCCAGGCCGGCCCGACCACGATCACCTTTGCCCGGGGCGCCCGCTCGTGGATCTTTGTGTAGAGATCCGTGGCCGCTGCCGCCATGGTGGCAGGGTTCTGCTTACCGTCATTTCTGCTCCCGAAGACGAGAACCAGGTCTGCCGTCGAGCGCAAACTAGCGGTGGCGGCTTCGGCGAACGTGACTTTCTCAGTGCCCCTGACGATGTATCCGGCGCCCGGATGGCCGATCACGTTCATATCGATCGGATGAGACTCGTCGTAAAAGCGCGTCCCGACAATCTTTGTCCAATTGGCTGCCCCGTAGCCGCCTTGGTCGGAGCCAACAACGTAGGAGTCGCCGATGATGTCGACGTTGGGAACCGCTGCCCGGCTCGGTTGCGGCGTGCTGGCAGCAAGGCCCGGAGACGGTCCGATCCCACTCTCACGCGTGGTCAGCGCCAGGACGGCAATGAGGACCGCCACCACAAGAAGAAGGCCAAACCCCAGTTCCGTCGCATGACGGAACGGGAAGGATGATCTGGTCCGGCTCGTTCGCTTCAGAAAATCCATTCGCAAAGACTATCGGCAAACCACTCCTGAGGGGGAAGTGAATGCAGAAAATACCAGCCACGATTCTGATTCAAACGAAGAATGAAGAGGCGAGCATCCAGAAGTGCGTGGCGGCGTTGGGAGACTTTGACGAAATCATCGTGGTCGATTCAAACAGCACCGATCGGACCGCGGAACTCGCCACGGCAAGCGGCGCGACCGTCATCAACTTCACCTGGAACGGGGAATATCCGCAGAAGAAGCAGTGGCAGCTCGAGCATGTGCCGACCCGTAACCCGTGGATCCTGTTCCTTGACGCAGACGAATATCCGAGCCGGGAGCTGGTCGAGGAAATCGCCGCGATCGTCTCAGATCCGCTGGAACGCCGGGTGGCCTTCGATATACCCATCTCGTATCACTTCGCCGGCAAGGTCCTCAAACACGGGCACCGGGTGGTCAAACGTTCGCTGTTGAAGCGGGGCTTTAACCACTACGAGGACACTGGTTTGTTGAAACTCCCGGTGATGACCGAGCTGGAGGTGCACTACCAGCCGGAGGCGAGGGGCGGTGTGGGCCGCACAGAGGGGCTCCTGGCACACCACGATCTTGACCCGGTGCGCACCTGGTTCGACAGGCACAACAGATACTCGGACTGGGAAGCCTATATCCATGCTGACCCGGCCATGAGGCGCACGGTGCGCTCGTCGAAAAGCCTGCAAGGGCAGCGTTTTGACGTCGTGCCGTTCAAGCCACTCGCCTTCTGGGTCTACAGCTACGTCGTCCGGCGCGGCTTCCTGGACGGACGAGCCGGCCTGGACTACTCCGTCGCCCTGGCCACGTACTACTGGCAGATAGGCCTGAAGACTCGCGAACTTAGGCGAAACGGCTGGCGGCTGGCAGACCATGCCTGAAAAACACGCATCGGTCAGGGCGCCCCTACGAGTCCTGCAGATCGGAGGCCTCGCCGGCCCGGGAGCCGTCGCGGGCGGGGTTTGGGCCGTCGCGCGCATGCAGAGTGCCGCGTTGGTGCGCCGCGGCGCCGCTGTTGAACTGGTTGGGGGCTGGCTCGGGACTCTGCCGGCTACCCGACCGGAACCACACGAAAGAATCTTTCCTGTCCGCCGGCCCTTTCGGGGCGCCCGCCTCAGGGGCCTGATAGGGGTCGGTCTTGTCAAACACGTCTGGGACCGCAGCCGCCGGGTAGACGTCGTCCAGCTTCACCTTTGCCGCGACTTCATCACGACCTCCAGCGCCCTCATACTTCGCAGTGCTGCGATTCCGGTCATCGCGCAGGCCCACGGCATGCTCGCAGCTCCGAGCTCCCGCGGGCTGCGTCTGTTCGATTCACTGATCTTCCGGCGCGCCATGCAGACGCCGAAATTGTGGCTGACTTTGACGGAGGCCGAGGAAAAAAACCTTGAGTCTCTCGGCGTGCCAAGGACCATGATGCGCAGGGTCGTGAACGCCACTGCCGACCCCGGCACGGCCTGGGAAGACCCGCAGACCAGCACTTTCCTTTTTGTTTCGCGGCTTGCGCCACGGAAGCAGCCCACAGTGTTCGTTGAGGCGGCAATTGCCTTCCTGCGGGAGGGAAAAGAGGCCCGCTTCGTGGTTGCGGGACCGGATCAGGGCGAACTGGCGGCCGTGCGCTCCTTGATCGATGCTTCAGGGTTCCAGGATCGGTTCGATCTTCCGGGGGAGCTGACGGAACCGGAGGTCTTAGACGCGTTGTCGCGGGCGACAGCCGTCGTTTTGCCGGCCCGCCACGAGCCTTATCCCATGGTGATTATCCAGGCGGCGGCTGTGGGGACGCCCATCATCCTGACATCGGAATGCGGACTCGCCTCGCCCTTGCGGAAGGCCGCCGCGGCGATTATTGCCGAGCCCACGCCTGAAGCGTTCCACGCCGCCATGGTCGCAGTGGCGGCCGACCAGGACCTGCGGTACCGGCTGAGTGCGCGAGCCCGGGAGCTGCACCTGGGTCTATGGTCCGCTGAGTCCCTGGCTGAGAGTCTCCTGGGATTGTATGAGGAGGCGATCGATGCTGTCCGGGACTGACTTCCGACGCTCGGTTCGTTTCCCCGGCGAGGCAAAGCCCGGAATCGGGCCGGGACTGTCGATCCTGGCTTTTCTGTGTTTTGCGGTCGCAATACCCCTCATCCTCCGCTCGACGTCGGAAGCCTCCTACAGCGATACCGACTTCCTCATCCGATATTCGGCACTGCTCTATTCCGCCTTCCGCATGAGCCTCATTTTGTGGAAGAACCAGGTGCGACCTGTAGCCGGCGTCTTCTGGATGTTCGTCTATATCTGTCTGGGCGTGGTGCCGCTGGCTCAATTGTCCACAGGCGCGTCGACGATCCTGGCAGTCCAGGTCGATGACGCAACTTTGTACTCGACGACCGCTGTCACTCTTCTGGGTTGCATCAGCTTCGATCTGGCGTACCACCTGAGACTTGTCCGGGACTGGGGGGGCCCGCAAGTGCGCACGTTGCGGAGTATGGAAACCCTGCGGATCTTTGCGACGGTCGCGATCCTGGGCGGGTTGGTTTACGTGGCGCAGGTCGGCGGAATCGGCGTGTTCTTTGCCAGCCGGCAGGAGGCGAGCCAAGCCCTCGACCAGGTGAGCCCCGACAGTGGCCAGGCTGCCCGGGCGATCGTCTCTGCCTTCGGTTCTGTAACTTGCCTGGTGGCACTCATTTTCTACATCCACGTAATCCGGACGCTCCGAAGTTCTCTTAACCTTCTGGACGCTGGGTTGGTGCTCGGGTTGGTGGTGCTCAACGTCGTCGTCAACAACCCGATCTCCAACTCCCGGTATTGGACGCTGGCGGTGCTTTTCGGCTTGATCATGCCGCTCATCGGGCCACGTAAATCCCTCTTCAACTTCGCGATCGTCGGTGGGGTTGTGGCGGCGATCTTCCTTTTTCCGTTAAGCGACATCACCCGCCGAACAGCGGGGACCGGCGTCATGCTCCAGACGGACTCTGTATGGCAAATGATTTCGACCAAGGACTACGACCAGTTCAGTATGCTCGCGAATACCCTCGGGTTCACCCGGGACGAGGGGCTCACCTGGGGTTACCAGTTTCTTGGCGCCCTATTGTTTTGGGTGCCGCGCGTCATCTGGCCGACCAAGCCGCTCGATAGCGGTGTCGAAGTCGGTCAATGGATGAGCAGTGCCAACGTCAACCTGTCATCGCCGTTATGGGCCGAAGCATGGATAAATTTCGGAGCCGTCGGTGTGGTGGTCACCTTTGCCCTGCTGGGACTGCTGAGCAGAAGGCTCGACGCCGGCTTCCGGCCGGGTGCTTTGTCCGCCGGTTCGGTGGGCTATCTCGGCGTCTCCATCTTCTGCGGGTATATGTTCATCCTTCTGCGGGGCTCCCTCTTGCAGTCGATGGGCAGGCTGCTTATCCTCGGCCTGGCCATCGCGGTATTGAGCGTTGCCGTCAAACGAAAGCCTGGTGAAAGCAAATGACTACGGACAAGCTTGAGCGTTCGGGCACGGAAAGAGCCAGGTTTGCGCAATCCTTCAAGGAACTCAGCCAGGCGCAGAAGGGCAAGAAAGGGGTCCCCCTGTACTGTCTGTACGTCAACCGCCCCGCTGGCCGGATAGTCGCGGCCGCGCTCCGGAACACGCGATTCGGGCCGAACCATGTCACTGGTGCGGGCGCGCTGCTGACCTACGGGGCATTGCTGTGGCTTGCCTTCGGCGCAGGAACGGGAACAGCTTCCGCTCTGGTGGGATTAGTTCTCGCCGCCGGGTTCGTCCTCGACTCCGCAGACGGGCAGCTGGCAAGGCTTCAGGGGCGCAGCTCAAAATTGGGTGAGTGGCTTGACCATGTGCTGGACAGCGGTAGGATCGTCGTTCTGCACGGAGCCGTCTTCTGCTTCATCCTGCGCACCACTTCCGTTCCGGCCCTGGCGCTGGCCGTGCTGTGCGGGGTGTTCCTTTTCGCCAACTCCACAATTTTCTTCGCTGGCGCCCTCTTTGATCAACTCAATCGTCAGTCGGGCCCCCGCCCAGGCGGTCCCGACCACGCCGCCGCGAGCTCCTTAAAGCGATCAGTCCTCACGTTGCCTGTCGACTACGGCGTTACGTGCCTCGTGCTGATGACGGTGCCGTGGAGCGGGATGTTCCTGCCCTGCTACTTGGCCTTGGCGGTTTTTCATTGCATCTTTTGCGCCGCCTACATGGCGAAGTTCTCCCGTACGTTGGCAAGGATGGACTGAATGGCCCGTCTGAGCAGGTACGTTGCCTTTGGCGACCAAGCCGTATCGAGCATCTCGAACTTCGTAGCGGTGGCAATTACGGCAAATGTTGCGACCGCCGGCGAATTCGGTCAGTTTTCCTTGGCCTATGCCGGGTTGCTCCTCGTCCTCGGCGCGCAGCGTGCGCTCATCGGAGAGACATTACTGGTCAAGTACTCCGCCGCGGCCGCCTTAGAAGCCTCGGTGCGAAGGGGCGCTTTGGGTGCCACCGTACTGGTGGCGGCCGCAGCCCTCCCGCTACTGCTTGCAGGCGCCATCCTGGCTGACCAATCGTCCCGCCTCATTTGGCTCATCGTCGCCGCGAGCTTGCCCTTCGTGCTTCTTCAGGACACGCTAAGGTACCTGTTTATCTGCGAAGGCCGCCCATGGCAGGCGTTGTTGATAGACGCTGTTTGGGCCGTCTTGTCAATCGCGTCCATGGCGGCTGTCGCCTTGACTGCTGGAGCCGTGTGGGCCGTCGTCCTCTGCTGGGGCTGCGGCGCCGCTGCAGCGCTGGCCGTAGGGCTCATGCTGGACCGGGTGCTGCCTTCGCTGCGTGGCGGCAGGCGCTGGCTTAGCGTCAACCGCCACCCCGGGCTCCGTTATCTCGGCGAGTTTTCAGCGCTAAATGCCTCCAACTTCGTCGTCCTTTACCTCTTGGCGCTTCCACTGGGCGCTGCTGGCGTGGGTGCGCTTCGGGCCGCGCAATTGCTCTTCTCGCCCCTCAACACCGCGTTTTCCGCCATCAAGATGGCGGTCATTCCCGAACTCGTGCGTGCCAAAGGCGGTCCGGTTTTTCGAAAGCGTCTGATCGAAACGTTTGTTGTCGTAGCAGCCATGGCCGGCGTGTGGGGTACGGCCGTCATGCTGCTGCCGACCTCGATGGGCGCATTAGTGCTCGGCGCAACCTGGGAGTCTGCGTCCGGACTCCGGCTCCCGTACCTGGTGCAATACGTGGCAATGGTTCCCTACACCGTCCTACTGGCCTACTACAGGTCCGCGCAGGCGAACAAATTGTCGACTCTCATGCGCGCCACTCTGGCCATGCTGACGCTTGTGCTGCCGCTGGCCCTGGCGTATGCGGGCGGCACCGTTGCTTCGGCCTGGGCATTTGCGCTGGCGGTCGCGGTGGCAGCTGTCGTTGGGGGGATTGCCACTATTGTGTCGAGGTCCCGGTCCCGGTCCCAGGCGCAATCGGCGTCGGACGGGCCGGATCCGGTGGAAGTCGAACTTCGGCCGGCTGCTGATGCCCGGTGAGCGCTGGGAGTGACACGACGGCGCGTCCGGCGCGGGTCACTCCGGACTAGACGACCGAGACACTCCGGAACTGGACCGGAACCGGGGCAGGGTAGTCCTTGCAGAGGCTGATGTACCCCCCGCGATATTCCCGGTCCATTGCCTCTCCGGACCAGCCAGTGCCGTCCAGCCTGGAGAACCGGATGGAAGGCGGCGTCACGTCGATTTTGAAGCGCATCCATTCCCCGGGCTTTACCGGTGACGTCGTGATCGTCTGCAACCGTGTACCGGCGGGATTTCCGGGGTCGCGCCGGTACAAGACCAGCTCCCCCGTTGGCCGAATGATCAGGTGATACCCCCCGACGGTGCTTGGCACCAGCACCCGGTAGGCGGTGTCATCCTTTTGTCCGAATGCGATTCCGGCGTGCAGAAGTTCCGACGGGAGCTCCTGCGGCCAACACATTTCGAAGCTCAGGCTGTAGATCTCCTTCGTGACGGGACCCATCGATCCCAGCCGGTAGCTGAAATTCTGGTTCGTATCCAACACCACCGATGCAGATGCCGCGTCGATTACGGGTTGGGCGTCCCAGCCTTGGTCGGTAGTCCAAGGAAGATCGCCGGCGGCCCGTGTGCCGGTAGAGAATCTGTCGCGTGATTCCGCCATCGAAGTCGTCAGATAAGGGACATTGGAGCACATCAGGCCTTGAACGCCGAGGCGGCTCACGCGGTCGGCATCGGATCGGGTATGGATTTCCCAGCAAATTACAGGCTTGCCGTAGGCGACGACCTTCCTGACAGTCGCGTCATTGGCTGTGTAGTAGACGCCGAGATAATCGAATCTGGCGGCCAGTTCGTCTAAACGCGGGACAGTTTCTGGCATGAAGTAGCCCCAGGTCTTATAGCCGCGTTTGGTAGCTGCCGCAGTTTGAAGCGCGGTGGCCGGTTGTTTCCAGATGAAGTGTGCGGTGGAATCGGGGTAGCTGTCCATCAAGTCAAGAAGAGCTTTTGTATTCGTGCCCTGTTTGTCTTCGATGAAAATTACATGCGAAGCAGCGAATCGGTCGAGGACATCCCGCAACCTCGGAATGGGCTCAAGTGCCGTCGCCGGGCCAAGCCAGGCGCGGGCATCGACCCGAAGGTCGCTTAGCTCGGCAAAGGTCAATTCTGCGACCTTACTGTCTTTTCCGGTTACCCTGAGCGCACTTTGGTCATGATGGCAGACCAGTACGCCGTCACTGGTCGAGTTCACAGATATCTCGAGCGCCGGAACGCCGAGCTTCGCCGACTGTGAATACGCCTTCATTGTATGTTCCGGCCAGTTATCTCCTGAGCCGCGATGTGCAACGAAGAAACGATCCTGTTCGAATAGCGTGGCAATAGTGTGAACAGCAGGAGCTTCAACAATTGGAGGATCAGGCGTGCATCCGGTCAGAAAAAATCCCGCGGCTCCAAGGATTAGCGCATGGCGCCGGGAAAGCATCCCGTAATTGTCCGAATCTTTTTGTGCGCCGAAGGCTGATGGCCGCGACGTTCGATTTGCGCGCATTTCACGCCTTCAACGACTCGTTGTCCTCAAGACCGCTTTCCAGGAGGTTGAGGGCGCGTCGCAGTAGGGTGCTGGAAGTGTGGACCGTATAGGGAAAATACACTACATCCACGCCCAGTGCCTGCATGCCGGCTTCCAGACGGAGCCCTTTTTCTGTTCCGCGCCAATCATCGCCCTTGAAAATTACGTTGAAACCGACGGCGCGCCAGGCTTCCACTTTGTCCGGGTAGTTGTCTACCACCACTTCGTCGACAAGCCGTATGTTCCGGACGATCTCGAGGCGTTCATGCAGAGGCACGACAGGCGCCCTGTTTTTCATTTGCAGTGTCGACTCTGTGGAAGCCACTCCGGCAATCAGATAATCGCAGTGCAGTCGTGCATGTTTAAGTAGGTTCAGGTGCCCGACGTGGAAAAGGTCATAGACGCCGGATGCGTAGCCAATGCGAACAGTCATGACGAGCTCGATTCTTCACTGATGCCGAATAGGTGATAGGCACCAGCCGGCCGTCGAGGCGCAGGGCTGGTCCCCCCAATTCCATGCTGAGGGTGTTATCGCCTGGGGGAAAGGACTTTGGAGAGAAACGCGTGGGCGCACGGCTAAAGCAGGTAGCGGCCCCAGTAAGACAGGTAGAAGGGATGGAAATGCTAGTAGGAGCAACCGTTCCCGCCCCCGGTCTTTGCTGATTTGATCTTTGTAGTTTCAGCTCTGAAGCTCATAACTACGTACGGGGGAAATCCATGCGTCAAAAAATCCCAGCCGTCCTAGCGGGCATTGCTCTCGCGGTGGCGCCGTTAATTGCCACCAGCAGCCCCGCGCTCGCCCTCTCCCCGGGAGTCGCGTTTTCCGCCAACGACCTCCCGACCTGGCAGACAAACGGCGTTGCCTGGACCATGGCCCAGTCAAAGGGTGTGGTCTACGCCGGCGGAACCTTTACCCAGATCAGGCCCCCCGGCACCGCTGCCGGAAGCCCACAGTCAATGAATGCCGTGAACTTCGCAGCCTTCGACGCCTATACCGGCAATCCGACCTCTTGTGCCCTGTCCGTGACCGGCGGTACCGGGACAACCGTTCGTGCCTTGGCTGTAACGCCGGACGGTAGCCGCCTCTATGTGGGCGGCCTGTTCGGGGCCATCAACGGTGTCAATACCACCCGCATCGCTGCCATCAGGCTTCCTGACTGCACGGTGGACACGACTTTTAAGCCGGCTGTCGTCTCGGCAACGGTCCGAACAATCGCTGCAACCGATTCAGCCGTCTATTTCGGTGGTGACTTCCAATCCGTGGGGTCCGCGGCCCGCACCCGTTATGCGGCGATGGACCGAAACGGCGCGCTCCTTCCATGGGCGCCCGCTGTTGATGCGTCAGCCCGCGCCCTGGACGTTCCTGCCGGCCGCAATGTCGCCGTTCTCGGCGGCGATTTCGCGAACGTCAATGGTGTTGCATCCCAGTCGCTTGCGGTGGTCGATGCGACTACCGGTGCGAACGTAAGAACCTACGGCAGCTCCTTCATTTCCCGCACTTCGTTTACAAAGACAATTGTTGACGACGGCCAGAACTTCTACATCGGCAACGAGGGCACCGGCAGCGGCGTCTTCGATGGCCGGGCGCAATTTAGCCTCGACACGTTCGACCAGGTGTGGAGGGACACCTGCCTCGGAGCCACCCAGGCGGTGGACGTCTATGCCGGTGTTCTTTACGCCGCAAGCCACGAGCACGATTGCTCGTCCATGAACGAAATGGCAGACGGCGTTCGGCAGCACCTGACCGCGCAGCGCGTCGACACCCCGGCACCCCAGCTGGGGTGGAGCCCCGACACCAATGACGGCATCGGTGAAGGCATTGGCCCGCGGGCCATAGTCCACACGAACAAGGGCTCGGGCGACGTGCTGTGGGTCGCCGGCGAATTCACCACGACCAATGGCAAGGCCCAGCAGGGACTGACAAGGTTCGGCCCCGGCCCGGGAACGGTTGCACCCTCGGCGCCCAGTAACGTCTCTGCCGCAAGCCTGAGCACGGGTGAAAACCAGATCCGGTGGCGGGCCAGTCGGGATGACGACGATTCCGACCTGAGCTACAGCGTCTACCGGAACGGCTCGGCGACTGCGCTGGGTACGGTCAATGCCAGCTCGCTGTGGTGGTCGACCGGCCAGGTGTCCTTCACGGACAAGACAGCCGTACCCGGAACGCAGTACAGCTACCGAATCCGGGCGACAGATGGAACTAACACCAGCCCGCTCTCGGCGTCAGTTGCCGTCACAACGGCTAAGAGTAACGCTGCTTACCCCGCCGCCGTGCGTGGGGCTGGTGCTACCACGTACTGGCGCCTGGACGACGCCGGTCCCACAGTGGGGGCTGACAGCTCGTCTGGCAACAACCTGGCGCTCAGCTACGGTGGACCGGCATTCGCCGGTGACACCGGGGCCATCGCGAATGACTCCAGCCGGGCGACGACGTTCAACGGCACGAGTGCCTTGGCCTACGGACAAGTTCGTGCCAACGCTCCTAGCGTCTACAGCGCAGAAGCCTGGTTCAAGACGAACACGACCCGAGGCGGTAAAATTTTCGGCTTCGGCAATGGCCAGCCGAACCGGCACGGTACCAATCCCGGGCTCAGCGGAAATTACGATCGCCACCTCTACATGACCAACGCGGGCACGCTGATCTACGGGGTTTGGGTCAACGGAGCAAGGACCGTCACGACGGCGATTCCGTACAACGACAACGCTTGGCACCACGCGGTGGCGACCCAAGGCAGCGACGGCATGCGCCTCTATGTTGACGGAAGCCTGATCGGAGTGCTGCCGGACCAGACCACGGGGCAAGGCTACTGGGGTTCATGGAAGATTGGCGGAGACCAGCTGAACGCATGGCCGCTGCAGCCCTCAAGCAACTACTTTGCCGGGTCCATCGATGAATTCGCGGTATATCCGTCGGTGCTTTCTGCAGCGCAGGTCACCGATCACTTCAACATCGGTAAGGGAATCGGACAGCCGGTCCCCGACACCCAGGCTCCCGCGGCCGTGACAGGCGTCTCGGCCGCCGTCACCTCAAGTGACGTGGCGGTTTCCTGGAACGCGACCACCGATAATGTGGGTGTCACCGGCTACGAAGTCCATCGCTCCGCCACCAGCGGGTTCACACCTTCAGCCGCCACCCTCGCCGCAACCGTCGACGGAAGCACCCTCAACTGGACCGATGCCGGCCGCCCCGCGGGCACCGCCTACTATCAGGTGCTCGCCAAAGATGCGGCCGGCAATGTCAGCGGCCCGTCCAACGAAGCCTCCGCCACGGTGGTTCCGAAACCCCAGCCCGTCTCACTCACGCTGACTCCGACCGCCGACACCTATGTGAACGCGGGGGCGCCGGCTACCGCAACAGGGTCCTTCACGACCCTGGCCACCAGGGGTACGTCGGCATACATCACCTACATGAGATTCAACGCTTCCGCGCAGGTTCCTGCGGGCCAGCACCTCGTGTCGGCAACCTTGAAGTTCTCAACCACTGCGGATGCCTTTGCCGGGTCCGCCGATCCGCAGCAGACGGTGGCGATGGCCGGTGATTGGTCCGAGGCGACGACGACCTACAACAACCGTCCGCAAACCAACGGCGCCCTGCTGGGCACCCTCGCCGGTCCGACGGCACCCAACGCGTCGTACTCAATCCCACTTGACGCGGCCGCCGTCTCGGCAGCGCTCGCAGGCGACATCAACTTCTCGATGCAGAGCTCAGGAACTGACAACATGTGGTTCTTCTCGCGGGAAGCCGCTGTTGCCAAGCGTCCGGTTCTGGTCCTGAACTTCGAGCCGAACGCCTAGATCAGAACAACTCTCGAAAGAAAACATCCCATGTATAACGGTCTCTCGAAATCCCTGGGGTTGGTGCTTCTGGCGGCTGCGGTTCTCGCAGCCGCCGGTTGCACCTCACCGGGAAGTCCAAACTCCACTTCGGCGTCCGCCAACGCGGCCGCCCCGTCTGCCTCAGCTCCTGGGTCTCCGGCTGCTCCTGCGGGGACTTCCTCGCCGGCTCCTGCCGCAAAAGCAGCAGGAACAGCGGCCGCCGCTGATCCTTCCAAGCCTTCCAGCACTGCGCAGACGGCACCTAAACCCACCTTTGCGCCCCCTGAGCAGAAGTACCTCTCTTCACGGGTCCCCCAGGGCACAGACCCGAATGCTGTCCTTCAAGTCGGACAGGAACGCTGTGCCCAACTTGAGACGGTGAAAGCGACGGACAAGTTGGCCGTGGTGTCCCAGTTGATCGAGAAGCTGGATACCGACGTGGCCGACACGATTGCTAATCTCTGTCCCGGACTCCAGCCCGAACTCGATGCCGCTCGCCGCGGTTTCACCGACGGTGACTTCACTATCGGTACCGCAGCGCCCAAGGCAGGTAGCGGTTCAATCTCCGCGGGTACGTACAAGGCTTGGAATCCGTCGCCGAACTGCACGTTGGTGGTCTACAATGCGGCGGGAGGCACCATCGGAGAATCGAACGGTGCGTCCGCGGTCACCATCCCCGCTGGCGCTGCCCGCGTTGCGTCCAATGGGTGCTACACCTGGTTGGCAGCATGAAACCGCGCAGACTCGTCTTGACTCCAGCGACCGTCGCCCGTGGAAGGACACGCAATGGACGTCCGTGAACAATTGCTCATTTTGCGCCGCAGTTGGCGTCTGATTACTGTACTGGCGCTGCTGGGAACGATACTCGCGGGCGTGGCCTCCCTACTTACGCCCACGTCCTACACGGCTACGACCAGCCTTTTCGTCTCGACGCAGAACTCGGAAACATCCGCGGAACTGCAGCAGGGCAGCGTTTTCGCCTTGGCGCGCGTCCAGTCCTATGTCGACGTCACGTCGAAACCAACCGTTCTCCAGCCGGTCATCGACAAGCTCAATCTCGGCATGACCCCGGCAGCCCTGGCGGCCAAGATCAAGGTATCCACTGCGCGCAACACTGTAATCATCGACATCGAGGCCAGAGACAGGTCCGCGCAGCGGAGCGCCGACATCGCCAACGCAGTAGCGGCCAGCCTTATCACGACTGTCGCTGACCTCGAGCGGCCGACGAACGGGACGCCGACCCCGGTCCGGCTCAGCCCCGTGGATCATGCCACCACGCCGACCGAGCCGTCGAATCCCAACGTGAAGCTGGACCTTGGTTTAGGCCTTCTCTATGGACTTGCCGCCGGAATCGCAGTGGCGGTGCTGCGGCATGTCCTAGATCGCAACATCAGGACTGAATCGGATCTGCGCAAGACGACCAATCTCCCGCTCTTGGCAGGAATCACTGAACAGGCTGCCGGGCGTCTGCCAGGCGCGGCTCCGTCAGTCCTGGACGGAACGGGCGCGGAGGCGTTCCGGAAGCTCCGCACCAACCTGCAGTTCGCAGGGGTCAACCGGCCGATGCGCTCGATCGTTGTGACGTCGGCGTCCGCGGGCGAGGGAAAGAGCACCGTTGCGCTCAACCTTGCCGTAACTGTGGCCAAGGGAGGTCAAAAGGTCATCCTCGTGGACGCGGACCTTCGCCTCCCGTCAGTGGCCGCAGCGACAGGCATCGAAGGGGGAATCGGCCTCACCACTGTCCTCGTCGGATCAACCAGCCTCGACGACAGCATTCAATACTGGTCCGACGACGGCTTGGCACTTCTGGCCTCGGGACCTTTGCCGCCCAATCCCAGTGAACTGCTGGGTTCAGTAGCCATGAGCCGACTTGTGGAGGAACTGCAGAAAAAATTCGACCTGATCATCATCGACTCTCCGCCGATCCTTCCTGTCACCGACGCCAGTGTGCTGACCAGGAGCACTGACAGTGTGCTCCTGGTAGTGGGAACGAAAAAGGTCAGCCAACACAGTTTGGCCAAGGCCGTTGACCAGCTCAACTTCGTCGACGCACACATCTTGGGCGTCGTTCAAAACCGGATTCCCCGCCGGGGCCCTGACGCCAACACCGCATACATTGCCGGCTACGGCGCCACACATCCCGAAAGCATTCCGTCTGTCCAAAATCACGACGACGACGGACCCTTCCGTCCCGCCCACGTTCGTCGGAGCAAGGTTGTGAGTTTGGAAAGTACATGATCCGGGCACGTTTTCAGATTCTGCCCGTCGTAGGGGCACACAGCCGGAGCGGAGGGCCGCCAGGGAAGTCACACTGGCAGGCTGCGCCCGTTCATGCAGCCCGGCAGGGTGCCGTGCGGTATTTTTGAACCTGTGCTGATCTCTGACCGCGACATTCGAACCGAAATTGACTCCGAGCGTATTGTCCTGGAACCGTTCGACCCCGCTATGGTCCAGCCGTCCTCCGTGGACGTCAGGATCGACAGGTTCTTCCGGCTGTTCGACAACCACAAATACGCCCACATTGACCCGGCCGAGGAGCAGCCCGAGCTGACCCGCCTGGTGGAAGTGGAGTCCGGCGAGCCGTTTATCCTGCACCCGGGGGAGTTCGTCCTCGGCTCCACCTACGAGACCGTGACGCTGCCGGATGACATCGCGGCCCGCCTCGAGGGAAAATCCTCACTTGGCCGGCTCGGCTTGCTGACGCACTCGACGGCAGGCTTTATCGATCCCGGATTCTCCGGCCACGTCACGCTGGAACTGTCCAACATGGCCACGCTGCCCATCAAGCTGTGGCCCGGCATGAAGATCGGCCAACTGTGCTTCTTCAGGCTGTCCTCCGCCGCGGAGCACCCCTACGGTTCGGGGGAATACGGCAACCGCTACCAGGGCCAGCGCGGCCCCACGGCCAGCCGCAGCCACCTGAATTTCCACCTCACCGACATCTAGGCCAGACACCTAGCGCCGTGGCTCGAGCCCAGGCATCCAGCGCCGCGGCTCGTACCGGCGGCAGGCTTACGCCGGGCCGGAGGTCCGGAAAGCGGGTCCCCGGACGGGACGGCGCAGAGCCCGGACGAGCGGCTCCACGAAGCGGGCAGCCAGCGGTCCCACGATCGCCATGATCAGGACATAGGCGGTGGCGAGGGCTGCCAGATCCGTGGGCACCACGCCGGAGGCAACGGCCAGCCCGGCGATGACAATGGAGAACTCGCCTCGCGCGATCAGGGCGGCGCCCGCACGGTACCGGCCGGGAACGCCAATTCCGGCCCGTTTGGCCGCCCAGAACCCTGTGATCATCTTGGTGGCTGCCGTCACCACGGCCAGCAGCAGGGCCCAGCCGAGGACCGGCGGGATGGACCGGGGGTCGGTGTTGAGGCCAAAAACGACGAAGAAGATCGCCGCGAAAAGGTCACGGAGCGGTTCCAGGACGCGGGTGGCGCTGTGGGCCGTGGCGCCGGATATGGCGATGCCGAGCATGAACGCTCCGACGGCCGCGGAAACCTGCATGGCGGCGGCGAGCCCCGCCACGAGAAGCGCCGCGCCCAGCAGGTTGAGCAGGAAGACCTCGGAGTTCTCGCTGTGCACGGCCTTGGACACGTGGTGGCCGTGCCGCAGGGCCACCACCAGGACCAGGGTGACGACGGCCAGGGAGATGCCCACGGTCTGCAGGCCCATCAGCAAGGTGACGCCGGCAAGCGTGGCGGTCAGGATCGGCAGGTATATGGCCATGGCCAGGTCCTCGAAGACCAGGATGGAAAGGACCACCGGGGTTTCCCGGTTGCCGATCCGGCCGAGGTCGGTAATAACCTTGGCCGCGATCCCGGAGGATGAAATGTAGGTGACGCCGCCCATCACCATAGCCCCCACGACGCCCCATCCCAGCATCACCGCGAGCATCGCGCCGGGCAAAAAATTGAGCAGCAAGTCCAGGATGCCGGCTTGCCAGGATCTCCGCAGCCCGGTCACGAGCTCCGCTGCCGTATATTCCAGTCCAAGCATAAGCAGAAGCAGGATCACGCCGATCTCGGCGGAAAGATGGGCGAACTCGTGCATGCCGTCGAGTTTGACGAGGCCGCCGGCCCCGAAGAACAGGCCGCCCACCAGATAAAGCGGTATGGGCGACATGCCGATCCGCCCGGCCAGTCTGGCCAGCAGGCCGAGACAGAAGACGACGGCCCCCAGTTCGATCAGGGTCAGGGCGAGCGGATCCATGCCGCTTATCCGTTGCGCAGGATGCTGGCCGCTGTGTCCAAGCCTTCTTGTGTTCCCACCGCAACGAGGAGGTCACCAGGGTGAAGGACGACGTCGGGCCCCGGCGAGGGCAAGACCTCACCTTCGCGCATGATGGCCACAATCGAGACCCCGCTGCGGGTCCGGATGCACGCCTTGCCCATCGGCTGGTTCTGGAAGGGGGACTCGGCGCTGATCGAAAACTGGCGCGTGACGATCCCGGGGATTTCCCGGTGCTCTTCGGAGAGTTTCATGGCAAGGCGCTGGCCGCCCAGAAGATTGCCCAGGGTGGCGGCCTCGTCCGCGGTCAGCGGCACGGAGGCCTGGCAGGTATCGGGATCGTCCCAGGTGGAGACGATGAGTTCCGTGTGGCCCTCCCGGTATTCCACCACGCCGATCCGGCGTCCGGAGGCAGTCATGAAGTCCTTGCGCCGGCCGAGGCCGGGGAGGTCCGTCTCATCCACGTTCATATCATCAGCCTAGTGCGCGAACCGGATTTCAGCCGCCCTCAGGCCTCCGGGACCACCGCGATTTCGGTCTGGTCGGGGGCTTTGACCGGCAGGAGCACGAGCAGGCCTGCCAGCAGCACCACCATGATGCCGAGGATGCCCCAACGCTGGGCCTCGCCTGTTGCCACGAAGGGAGTGGCGACGGCGATGCACAGCGTGAACAGGGCGGGGGCGAGGAAGCTCACGGCCCGGCCGGTGGTGGCATAGAGGCCGAAGAGCTCGCCGGATTCGCCGTTGGGGGCGAGCCGGGCGAGGTAGGCGCGGGACGACGACTGGGCCGGTCCCACGAAGAGGCACAGCAGCAGGCCGAAAATCCAGAATGTGGTGGTCCCGGCCCAGGCCATGCCAAAGAACTCGTAGCTGCCGTTGCCGAGGACCAGGATTGCGGTGCCCGCCACCAGCAGGCCCGCGAGGGACGCGATTATCACGGTCTTGGGCCCGATTTTGTCATCCAGGAAGCCGCCGAGCATCGCGCCGACGGCGGCCACGACATTTCCGAAAATCGCGAAGAAGATGACGTCCTTGAGTTCGAAGCCAAAGGTGCCGGCCGCGATCACCCCGCCAAAGGTGAAAACCGCGGCCAGCCCGTCCCGGAAGATGGCGCTCGCGAGGAGGAAGTAGATGGTGTGCGGGCTGGTCCGGTAGATCGCCTTGATGCGCCGGACGAGCAGGCCGTAGGAGGCGAGGAAGCCAATGCCCGCACCCCGCTCGGAGCGTGGCAACTCCGGCACCGCGAACAGCACGGGCAACGCAAAGATGAAGAACCATAGGGCCGAGAACACTGCCACCAGCCGGATGTTCAGGCTGTCCGCGGTGGAGGCGCCAAACCACCCGAAGCTGGGCTGGACAAAGAGCTGGAGCACAATCAGCAGCGCCACAATGCCGCCGAGATACCCCATTGCCCAGCCGAATCCACTGACCTTGCCGATGTTCCGCGGGGTGGAGATCTGGGCGAGCATGGCGTTGTAGTTGACCCCGGCAAATTCGAAGAAGACGTTGCCCAGTGCTATCAGCGTGACGCCGAGGATCAGGAAATCCGGCCGCGGGAAGACAAAGAAGCACAGCCCGGTCAGGAGCGCGACGGCGCCCGTGTTGACCCCCAGCCACAGCTTGCGCCGGCCGCCGGTATCCGAGCGTTGCCCGGTGACCGGGGCCAGAAGTGCGACGGCCACGCCGGCGACGGCCAGCGCGGCGCCCAGGACCGCCGAGGCCTGGTCCTCTCCGCCGAAGGCCTTGGAGGTCAGATAGACGGTGAAAACAAACGTTGTCATGACGGCGTTGAAGGCTGCCGAACCCCAGTCCCACGCGGCCCACGCGAGGATCCGGCCCCTGTGCGTGACGGGACTTCCCGATTCCAGTTCCGAGGGGCGCATGGCCTCTGGGGCGGCGGCAGTGTTCATAGCCTGAATGGTAACCGTCCATGGTGCCTTTGGAGGGGCAGGATGCGGGGTCTCCGCCGGCTTTTGCCGGGCAGTTTTTAGCACCCGCGTCGCTT
Source organism: Arthrobacter sp. 05T420 (assembly GCF_056396305.1). NCBI lineage: Bacteria > Bacillati > Actinomycetota > Actinomycetes > Micrococcales > Micrococcaceae > Arthrobacter > Arthrobacter sp. 05T420. The sequence goes on from NZ_JBFTLG010000022.1 coordinate 73,376, forward strand.
TGACTTCGAATGTACTGGCCCGGTTGTCCTGGGCACCTTGTTCCGGGCCGGTCTTCAAGGGCCGGTGTCCCTGCCAAAAGAATTTGTACACGCTTGGTAAACTGTCCGCACCGAACCTAACAAATGAACCGCCTGCTCCAACTTGATGACAATCGACTTTCTGACGTTGCGGAGATACCAGTGATCACAGTCCTTGCCGTGCACTTTGCGGTGGCTGCTGTGGCCCCGCTCCTGTTCCGGAAGTTTGGCAGGAATTCGTTCTTCGCCCTGGCGGCGGTCCCCGCGGCCTCCTTTGTCTGGCTGCTGCTGCAACACGACGCCGTCTATACAGACGGGGCGATCACCGAGGTGGTGCCCTGGATTCCCGGGTTGCAGCTCGACCTCGCATTCCGGATGGACGCCCTGGCCTGGGTCATGTCCCTGCTGGTGCTGGGGGTGGGTGCGCTGGTGCTGGTCTACTGCGCCCGCTACTTCGAGAACAAGGACGACTACCTCGGCGGTTTCGGGGCGCAGCTCCTGGCCTTCGCCGGTGCAATGTTCGGCCTCGTTACCGCTGATGATCTCCTGCTGATGTTCATCTTCTGGGAACTGACCACGGTGCTGTCCTACCTGCTGATCGGCTACGCCCGCACCAGGCTGTCAGCGCGGCGTTCGGCGCTGCAGGCGCTGGTGGTGACCACCGCCGGCGGGCTGGCCATGCTTGTGGGGCTCATCATCCTCGGTGCGACGGCCGGAACCTACCGGATCCAGGCCATCTTGGAGGAGGCTCCCGCCCTGGTCTCCGGCCCCGCGGGCGGGGCAGTGAACGCCGCCGTCGTCCTTATCCTGATCGGTGCGATCACCAAGTCCGCCCTGGTGCCGTTCCACTTCTGGCTCCCCGGCGCGATGGCTGCCCCCACCCCCGTGAGCGCCTACCTGCACGCCGCGGCCATGGTGAAGGCCGGGATCTACCTGGTTGCCCGGCTTGCCCCCGGATTCGCGGAATCACCGCCGTGGCTGCCGATCGTGCTCGGCCTTGGCCTGGCCACCATGCTGGTGGGCGGCTACCGGGCCCTGCGGCAGACCGACATCAAACTCATCCTCGCCTACGGCACCGTGAGCCAGCTGGGCTTCATGACCATGGTGGTGGGCCTGGGTACCCCCGGGGCGGCACTCGCCGGACTGGCCTTCCTCCTGGCGCACGGGCTGTTCAAGGCCACGCTCTTCCTGGTGGTGGGCATCATCGACCACCAGGCCGGGACCCGGGACATCCGCGAACTCTCCGGCGTCTACGGCTCGGCCCGGGCACTGGCGATCGTAGCGGCGGTCGGCGCGGCCTCGATGGCCGGCGTACCGCCGCTGGCCGGCTACGTCGCCAAGGAATCGGTGTTCGAGGCCTTCATCGAGTACACCTCGGCGTCCGGAACCGGGCCGTGGCTGCTGGGCGGCGTGGTCCTGGGCTCCATCCTGACCTTCGCCTACAGCGCCCGCTTCATGTGGGGCGCCTTCGCCGTCAAGCCCGGCGTGGCGCCCACGGACTTCAAGCCGGTCAAACCCGCCTTCCTTGCCGCACCGGCCATCCTGAGCCTCCTCACGGTCCTCTACGGACTGTGGCCGGCCCCCGTTGACGGCTGGATCCAGCCGTATGCGGAGCTCTTTGTGGAGGGCCCCGAGTCCTCGCCCGGGCACCTGGCGCTGTGGCACGGCCTCACCCCGGCCCTGGGGCTGACCGCGGTGACGTTCGTCCTGGGCCTGGCCATGTTCTACGGCCGCACCGCCGTGGCCCGGCTGCAGGCACTGGTGCCGGGCTGGATCGACAGCGACCGCGCCTACCAGAACACGATCGGCGCCCTGGACGACACCGCCGTCTGGATCACCGGCCGCACCCAGCGTGGCTCGCTGTTCTTCTACCTCTCCGTCATCCTGACCGTGGCCTTCGTCCTGCCGCTGACGGCACTGCTGCTGGCCAACAAGCCGCTGCCGGACGGTCTCTATTTCATCGATCCCGGAGCGCCGCTGCAACTGGTGGCCGGCGCCGGGATCGTGATCGGGGCGCTGGCCGCGGTGCGCGCCAACAAGCGGTTCCTGGCCGTCCTGATGGTGTCCGTCACCGGCTACGGGATCGCCATGATGTTCGCGCTGCAGGGGGCTCCGGACCTTGCCCTGACCCAGATGCTGGTCGAAACCATCATCCTGGTGGCGTTCGTGCTGGCCATGCGGAGCCTTCCGCCGGGGCTGCGTGACCGCACCGGCGGCAAATACCGGGTCATCCGCGTGGTGATTGGCCTGGCGTTCGGCGTCACCATGATCTTCGTGGCCATCTACGCCCTTGGCGCCCGGGTGGCAACGCCGGTCTCCCTGCAGTTCCCGCAGCTGGCCTATGAGGGCGGCGGCGGCCTCAACGTCGTCAACGTGACCCTGGTGGACATCCGGGCCTGGGACACCTTCGGCGAGATCTCCGTCCTGGCCCTGGCCGCCACCGGCGTGGCCAGCCTCATCTTCGTCCGGGGCCGCGGCGACCGCATCCGGACGTCCGCGACTGTCGCGGAAGGGACCGTGGGCCGGCGGACCGGGGCCGGGGGCAGCACCCGGGACGACGCCGCCCTGGCGATGTCCCGGCGGTTCGCTGCCGCCACGACCGACGCCTGGCTGGTGGCCGGCCGGACCCTGGCGCCCGAGCGCCGCTCGATCATCTTCGAGGTGGTCACCCGCCTGATCTTCCACTCGATCATCGTGTTCTCCCTCTATCTGCTCCTCGCCGGCCACAACCTGCCCGGCGGGGGCTTCGCCGGCGGCCTCACCGCCGGCCTCGCCCTGACCATCCGCTACCTGGCCGGCGGCCGCTTCGAACTCCGCGAAGCCACGCCCGTCGGCGCCGGCACCCTGCTGGGGATCGGCCTGGCCACGGCGGCGGCCGCCGGAATGACGCCGCTGCTGCTGGGCGGCCAGGTGTTCCAGAGCGCCATCGTGGAGCTGTGGCTGCCGGTCTTCGGCGACATCAAGTTCGTCACCTCCACCATCTTCGACATCGGTGTGTACGTCGTGGTGGTCGGACTGGCCCTGGACGTGCTGCGCAGCCTCGGTGCGGAAATCGACGAGCACTTCGAAGAGCCCTCCGAAGACGAGGACGGCCTCTCCGAAGACGAGGACAGCGGCGGAATCCCCGCCGAAGCCACCGTCGAGGCCGACGACGCCGAAACCACTTCCAAGGGGAGAACATGAGCGTCAACCTGACCCTGCTGACGGTGATGGGCGCCCTCTACGCCTGTGGCATCTACCTGATCCTTGAGCGCAGCCTTACCCGGGTGCTGCTCGGCCTCATGCTGCTGGCCAACGCCACCAACCTGCTAATCCTCGCCACCGGCGGCTACGCCGGGCTGGCGCCGATCTTCGACAAGGACACCCCGGCGGGGGACTACAACGACCCCCTGCCGCAGGCCCTGATCCTGACCTCGATCGTGATCTCCTTCGCCGTGACGGCATTCATGCTGGGCATCATCTACCGCACCTGGGTCCTGGCCCGCCAGGACGAAATCCAGGACGACGCCGAGGACCGCCGCGTCGCGGAAACGCCCAGCTTCGATGCCGAGGACGACTCCGTCATCCCGGTGGAGACGTCAGAATTCCCGCTGGCAATGGCCGGCCCCGACGGCGCAGGAACCACAGATACCGCCGCGGTCATGTCCGGTGGCCGCCCCATCCGGGCCGACAAAGCCGCCTCTGAAGAACAGCCCGGCTCCCTGAACGTTGACCCCAGACCGGAAGGAGGCGAAGAGTGAACATCACCAGCTTTGCCCCGCTCGCCGTCGTACTGCCCATCATGGGCGCCGCCCTGACCTTCCTGCTCATCCACCACCCGCGGGTCCAGCGCGCGGTCAGCATCACCGTCCTGGCCCTGACCCTGCTGCTGGAATGCTGGCTGCTGGCCTCCGTCTGGGAAGGCGGGACGGCCGCGGTGCACATCGGCGGCTGGATGCCGCCCTGGGGCGTCGTGCTCGTGGTGGACCAGTTCTCCTCGCTCATGCTCGTTGTGTCCTCGACCGTGAGCCTTGCGGTGCTGATCTACGCAACGGGACAGGGTATGGCCGACGGCGACCGGGACGCGCCGGTCTCGATCTTCCACCCGACCTACCTGATCCTCGTGGCCGGGGTGTCCAACGCCTTCCTCTCCGGAGACCTCTTCAACCTCTACGTCGGCTTTGAGATCCTGCTGACGGCCAGCTACGTGCTCATCACCCTCGGCGGGACGGGCCCGCGCATCCGGGCCGGCGTGACCTACGTGGTGGTCTCGGTGGTGTCCTCGGTGCTGTTCCTGATCGCGATCGCCATGATCTACGGCGCCACCGGAACCATCAACATGGCGGACCTCGCCATCAAGCTCGGGGACCTCGACCAGGGCACCCGGACGCTGCTGCACGTGATGCTGCTGGTGGCCTTCGGCATCAAGGCCGCCGTCTTCCCGCTGTCCTTCTGGCTCCCGGACTCCTATCCCACCGCGCCGGCCCCGGTCACCGCGGTGTTTGCCGGGCTGCTGACCAAGGTGGGCGTCTACGCCATGGTCCGCACGGAGACGCTGCTGTTCCCGGGGGATGCGCTCAACGCCCCGCTCATGGTCGCGGCGCTGCTGACCATGGTGGTGGGAATCCTCGGCGCCCTGGCCCAAAGCGACATCAAGAGACTCCTGTCCTTCACCCTGGTGAGCCACATCGGCTACATGGTCTTCGGCCTGGCCATGTCCACGGTGGCCGGCCTGGGCGCCGCGGTCTTCTACGTGGCCCACCACATCACCATCCAGACCAGCCTGTTCCTGGTGACCGGCCTGATTGAACGCCGCGGCGGCAGCTCATCCATGGACCGTGTGGCCGGGCTGGCCAAGCTCTCCCCAGTTCTGGGGGTCCTGTTCTTCGTTCCCGCCATGAACCTGGCCGGAATCCCGCCGTTCTCGGGTTTCCTGGGCAAGCTGGGGCTGCTTCAGGCAGGCGTCGAATTGGGCACACCACTGGCCTACGCCTTGGTGATCGGCGGCGTGCTGACCAGCCTGATGACCCTGCTGGCGATCGCGAGGGTCTGGAACCGGGCGTTCTGGCGCAAGCCGGAGGACGCTGAGCACCCCGATCCGGTGCTTCTGGCGGCACCGGCGGACTCCGCCACCGGGGACCGGGCCGGGAAGACGAACGTGACCCTGCTGCCCCGCACCATGGTGGGCTCTACCCTGGGCCTGGTGGTCTTTGGCGTGGCCCTGACGGTTTTCGCCGGGCCGCTGTTCAGGGTGGCCGACCAGTCCGCCGAGGAAATGCTGGACAGGTCCCCGTACATCCAGGCTGTGCTGGGCGAGGACGCGCCGGTGCCGCCCGTGCCTGCGGCGGTTCAGCCCGGGCAGGCCCAGCGGCAGGGCGGCGGCAAATGAACCGGAAAAGGATCTCGCTGCGCCAGGAACTGCCGCTGCTGGTGTGGCTTGTTTTTGTCTGGGGAGCGCTGTGGCAGAACTTCAGCCCGGGCAATCTCCTTTTCGGGGCCCTCATCGCCGTGCTCGTGGCGCGTATCTTCTATTTGCCCCCGGTGGAGCTCGGCGGCCGCTTCAACGTCCTCCGAGCCGTGCCCTTCGCCCTCATTTTCCTCGGAAAGGTGGTCGCGGCCAGCCTCCAGGTCCTGTACCTCGCCGTGGTCCGCGGCCCCAACGTGGTCAGCGCCATCGTCGCCGTGCCGCTCCGGAGCCACTCCGACCTGTTGGTCACGGCCACCGGGCATGTGCTTTCGCTGATTCCGGGATCCCTCGTGGTGGAGGTGGACAGGTCAACGTCCACGCTCTACATCCACGGCATCAACGTCCGCAATGCCCAGGACGCGGCCAAGCTGCGCAAAGAGGTCCGGAACACCGAGGCCGGGCTGATCAGGATCATGGGGACCAAAGACGAACTGTCCGCCCTGACACAGGAGATCGCCGCATGATGCAGACCGTCCTGACGGTGACCGCCGTCGTACTTTCCCTGGCCGCCGCGGGGGCGATCATCCGGATCGGACGGGGCCCCTCGCTGCTGGACCGGGTGCTCGCCGCCGACGTGCTGCTGGCCATTTTCGGGGCGGCCCTGTGCATCGACATGGCCGTCAACCGGCACCTCAACAACCTGATGCTGCTCGTTGCGATTTCCCTCATCGGCTTCGTCGGCTCGGTCACCGTGGCCCGCTTCGTGGCCGAGAGGAGGGAGGGCATCCGTGAATCCTGAAACAGTGATCGATGCCCTCTCCGCCGTGTTCATGGTGGTCGGCGCGCTCATGTCCCTCGGCGCCGCGATCGGGCTGTTGCGGTTCCCGGACCTCATGAGCAGGATGCACGCCGCCACCAAGCCGCAGGTCCTGGGCTTGTTCCTGCTGCTGGCGGCCCTTGGCCTGCAGATGCGCACCTGGTGGGTGTGGCCCGTCCTGATGGTTGCCTGGCTCTTCCAACTGCTCACCGTTCCCGTGTCCGCCCACATGGTGGGCCGGGCCGGCTACCGGACCAAGCACCTGCATCCGGAGCTGCTGAGCTCCGACGAGCTTGAGGCCGTAGTCCAGAAAGCTGCCCAGAAAGCCGCCCAGAAAGCCGCGCAGCAGGCAGCCAACCACGCAGTGGACGACGACGACGCTGGCCGCTGAGCCCGTGCGGGGCGCGGCGGCCAGCGTCGTCGGCCATGCCGCGGCCGGTGCCGCGGCTAGCCGAGTCAGGTCAGACGACGTCCTGGGTCTTGGCGAAGCGGGTGATCGCGCGCTGGGTGCCGCGGTTGGCGAGCACCTGGATGATGGCGCTGACCGATGCGGAGATCAGGGCGAAGGTCAGGGCCGAGCGCAGCGTGGTGGGGACGTCGTCCTCGTGGCCCGTGGGCGGCTTGTTGCCCGTGGACTTTTCCCAGATGGTGTCCACCAGCTTGGTGCCGGCAAAGCCGGCCAAGAGGCTGATGCCGGTGCCGAGCAGCTTGATGACGATGTTCATTCTTCGGTCTCCTTGGGACGGGAACGGCTTTCCCCTAGCCTAGCGTTCCGGTGTCAGGACCATCCGCAGGGCCTCGACCACGAGGTCGTGGTCCGCCTTCTGAGGCAGGCCGGAGACCGTGACGACGGCGACGGCGCCCGTGCCGCGCACGTAGATCGGGAACGCTCCGCCGTGGGCGGCGAACTCCGTCTGATCCCACCAGGCGTTGTCCTCGATCCTTCCGCCGGCAGCCCGGGCCCGGAGGCCCACCAGCAGCGACGGGACCTCGTACCGCAGTGCGGTGCGCTTCTTGGCGTTGATCCAGCGCTCGTTGTCCGGCGTGGCGCCGTCCAGTGCGGCATGGAAGAGCACCTGCTCGCCTTTGGTGATGTCGACGGCGATGGGCAGCGAGCGTTGCCTGCCCAGCTCGACCAGGAGGAGGCCGAGGTCCAGGGCATCGTCCTTGCTGAACGCGGCGAACTGGAGCGCATCCATCTCGGCCAGCACGCGGCCGATGAGCGCCGCCAGTGACCCCGGCGGCTGCGGCTCGCTCGAGTCAGGGTCGTATTCCCCGGAGGGATCGTGTGTGGCTGGTGTCTGCGGCAAAATAATCCAGCTTCCCGTAGGTGACGCGGCCGCCCGCTGGCGGGTCCGGGTGTCCGACACGTCGACTCTATCAAGCAGCTTTTCCCGGCCGCGGTGGCCGGCCCTTTCCGGCCCCCGATTGTGACGGCACACCACTGAAAACCCGGCCGTCCGGGTGTAAACTGAGCCAGCCCACAAGGGCGAAATAATTTACGACAGGGGAGCGCCGCCGCCGGGCATCGCCGGAAATATCCGGGGAAACCGTTGGTGGGCGCTGAGAGTGCGGACAGCCGCAGACCCTCGAACCTGATCCGGTTAGTACCGGCGCAAGGGAGTCGAGTTCTCAGGGTGCGCGGAGGGCGGCGGAAGCCGAGGCCGGCCGGAGCACCCTCCCCTCCTGTTCCTCAGGAGGACGACATGACAGATATTTCAGCACAGCATGGTTCCGCCAGCCGTTCATCCGCCCGGCGCGACTACAGCTGGCGGGTGGTGGACATCGTGGTGGCCGCGTTGATCGCCGTTGCCGGCGGCGTCATTTTCTGGGCCTGGTCCCAGGGCGCGAACCTGATTTCCGCCCCGGTCAACGCGCTCTACCCGCCGCTGAGCGGACTGTACGCCGGCGGCTGGATGATCCCGGCGGTGCTGGGCATGCTCATCATCCGCAAACCGGGTGCCGCACTCTTTTGTGAAACCGTCGCGGCCACGGGCGAGCTCATCATGGGTTCGCAGTACGGCACCACCGTACTGATCTCCGGAATCCTGCAGGGCCTCGGCGCGGAACTGGTCTTCGCGGCCTTCCTCTACAAGAAGTTCAACCTGCCGGTCTCCCTGCTCGCCGGAGCCGGCGCGGGCCTCTTCTGCGGCCTGAACGATTCCTTCCTGCCGTGGGGCTGGAACATCGCCTACGCAGCCGGGGACAAGCTCGCCTACATCGTTTTCACCACAATCTCGGGCGCAATTATTGCCGGCGGGCTGGCCTGGCTCGCCACCCGCGGCCTGGCCAAGACCGGAGTGCTGGGCTCCTTTGCCTCCCGCAAGGCTGCCACGGAACCCGTGTTCTCCTGATCCCTCCCATCCTAAATTCTGCAGGGAACCCATGAGATCTTCACCAGGCGTCCGGCCGGCCGCCGTCACAGCCCGCGGCTGGGGCTGGCGGCATGCCGGACGGCCCCGGCCCGCGGTCAGCGGCCTTGACCTGGACATCCGGCCGGGGGAGCGCGTGCTTCTGCTGGGGCCCTCTGGCGCCGGCAAATCGACCCTGCTCCACGCCCTGGCTGGCGTGCTGGGCGACGGCGCGGCCGGCGTCTCGGGGTTAGCGGGCGACTCTGGCGACGCCGACGAGACCGGAAGCCTGCTGATCGACGGTGCCCCGCCACGGGCGCAGCGCGGCCGCGCCGGGCTTGTGCAGCAGGACCCGGAAACCCAGGTGGTGCTTTCCCGCGTCGGCGACGACGTCGCCTTCGGGGCGGAGAACCTCGCGGTCCCGGCGGCAGAGATCTGGCCGCGCGTGCGCGAGGCGCTCGACGACGTCGGGCTGGGCGGGCTGCCGCTGGACCACCCAACCGCGGCCCTCTCCGGCGGACAAAAGCAGCGGCTGGCGCTCGCCGGGATCCTCGCGATGCGGCCGGGGCTGCTGCTGCTCGACGAGCCGACCGCCAACCTCGACCCGGCCGGCGTCCTGGAGGTCCGGGATGCCGTGGGCCGCTGCCTGGACAAGACCGGCGCCACCCTGGTGGTCGTGGAGCACCGGGTGGGGATCTGGAAAGACCTGGTGGACAGGATTGTGGTGCTGCAGCCCGGGTCCGCCCCGGACTCCGCGGTATTGAACTCCGCCGTACTCATTGACGGGCCGCCGGACCAGGTCCTGGCCGAGGCGCGGGACATGCTCATTGGTGCGGGCGTCTGGGTGCCGGGCTACGTCCCGGCGACCCGGACGCGGCTGCCGGCGCGTAACGCCGGGCAGCTCCTGCTCGCGGCCGACGGGCTCGCGGTGTCCCGCGAGCGGCCGCGGCGCGCCGGGCTGCGCGACGGCTTCCGCACGATCGCGCCGCGTCCGGTCCAGACCGGGGTTTCGGTCCAGGTCCGCGCCGGCGAGGCCTTGACCATCACCGGACCGAACGGCGCAGGGAAGTCCGCCCTCGCGCTGACGCTGGCCGGTCTCCTGCGACCCGTTGCCGGGACGGTCTCGGCCGCTCCGGAGCTCGCTGGGGGCGCGGGTGGCCACTCCGGCGGTCACTCTGCTGGCCACTCCATTGGTCGATTCAGCAGCGGCGCCGGAACCGATCCATACCGGTGGAAGCCCCAGCAGCTGATCGCCAGAATAGGCACCGTGTTCCAGGAACCCGAGCACCAGTTCGTCACGGGCAGGGTCCTGGACGAGCTCATGTTCGGCCCCCGCCACCTCGGCTACGGCGAAGACCGCGTGGATGAGCTGCTGGAGCGGCTGCGGCTGACAGATCTCGTGGACGCCAACCCCTACACGCTCTCCGGCGGCGAGAAGCGCCGCCTTTCGGTAGCCACGGTGCTGGCGGCGCACCCGCAGGTGCTGGTTCTGGACGAACCCACCTTCGGCCAGGATGCCAACACCTGGGCCGAACTCGCGTCGTTCCTGTCCGAGCTCCTCGACGCCGGCACCGCCGTCGTCTCTGTGACGCACGACGCCGAATTCAGCGCCGTCCTCGGCGGCACCGAACTCCGCCTCCGGCCGCGAGAAACCGCCGCCGTTCCGGGCCCGGAACTTGAGCTGCCGGAAGGGGCCACGCCATGAGGGACGCACTGAGCCTGCGCGGCAACCATGCGCTGCTGACCCGTGCCAACCCGCTCGCCAAGTTCACGGCGGTCACCCTGATCACCATGGTCCTGGCGCTGTCCATTGACTGGGTCTCGGCATCGGTGGCGCTGGCCTTCGAACTGCTGCTCCTGCCGCTGGCCGGCCTGACCTTGGCGCTGCTGTGGCAGCGGGGCTGGCCGCTGATCCTCGCGGCGGCGCTGGGTGGCTGGAGCACCGCCATCCTGGCGCCCGACGCCGGTTCCGTGCTGGTCGACGCCGGGATCTGGTCCATCAGTGCCGGCTCCCTGCAGTTGGGGATCGGCTTCATGCTCCGCGGGCTTGCCATCGCGCTGCCTGCGGTGCTGCTGATGAGCTGCACCGACCCCACAGACCTGGCCGACGCCCTGGCCCAGAACGCAAAACTGCCGCACCGGTTCGTCCTGGGCACCTTGGCCGCCATGCGGCTGGTCGGGATCATGACCGAGCAATGGCAGACGATCGGCATGGCCCGGCGGGCCCGCGGGGTGGGCTCGAGCGGTAACCCCTATCAGCGGTTCCGCGCCACTCTGGGCCAGAGCTTCGGCCTGCTGGTGCAGGCGATCCGGAGCGCCTCGCGGCTCGCGGTGACCATGGAGGCCCGCGGCTTCGGCGGCGCCGCGCGGACCTGGGCCAGGCCGTCTACTTTCAGTGGGCTTGACGCCTGGGTGCTGCTGGGCGGGCTCGGCATCGCGGCAGCAGCCGCCGCCGCGGCCCTTGTGGCGGGCAGCTGGAACCTTGTCTTCCTCACGCACCAGTAGGCGTCGCCGCAACCGCCGGCGCCACTGGCGAAGCCATTGACGGCACTACTGATTCAAGCGCCACCGTGCACCGCAGTGCGCGGGTTATCGCATGATGCGGGTATCCCTGTGAGATTAACGGCAATCCGGCCGGAATGCCGGGGGTTAATAAATCATCCGTGATATTTTCGGGACATGACTCAACCGACTGCTGAACATGTAGGCCTCCTGCTCCGCGAAGCCCGCGGGGCGAAAGGCTGGACTCAGGGACAACTCGCCGCCGAGCTCGGCACCAGCCAGAGCGCCATCGCCCGGATGGAACAGGGAAAGCAGAACCTGAGCCTGAAGATGATCCAGCGACTGGAGGCGATCGTCGGGCACAGCATCGTCAAGGTGGGCCGGCCCCAGATGACCCACCTCCGGGTCGAGGGCGGCCGCACGCTGGCCGGTGCGGTGGACGTCAACAGCAGCAAGAATGCCGGCGTCGCGCTGTTGTGCGCCAGCCTCATCAACCGCGGCACCACCACCCTGCGCCGGCTGGCCCGGATCGAGGAAGTCAACCGGATCGTGGAGGTGCTGACCAGCATCGGCGTCGAATGCACGTGGCTCAACGCAAACGACCTCCAGATCCGCCGCCCCGCGGTCCTGGACCTGGCATCCATGGATGTGGAGGCGGCCCGCCGGACCCGCAGCGTCATCATGCTCCTGGGGCCGCTGCTGGACGAGACCGACACCTACCGGCTGCCATACGCCGGCGGCTGCGACCTTGGCACGCGCACCGTGCAGCCGCACATGCAGGCACTGCGGCAGTTCGGCCTGAGCGTGGAGGCGAAGTCCGGGTTCTACGCGGTGCAGGCACCGCCGTCGGACGCCCATGACCGCTCCTTCGTGCTGAGCGAACGCGGCGACACGGTGACCGAGAACGCCATCATGGCCGCAGCCCACCGCCGCGGCACCACCATCATCCGCAACGCCAGCCCCAACTACATGGTGCAGGATCTCTGCTTCTACCTGCAGATGCTCGGGGTGGAAATCGCGGGGGTTGGCACCACCACGCTGGAGATCACCGGCTGCCCGTCGATCGACGCCGACGTCGAATACTTCCCGTCCGAGGACCCGATCGAGGCGATGAGTCTCATCACCGCCGGCATCGTGACGAACTCGGAAGTCACCATCCGCCGGGTCCCGATCGAGTTCATGGAAATCGAACTCGCCACGCTCGAGCAGATGGGCCAGCGGCTCGAGGTCTCCGGGGAATACTTTGCCCGCAACGGCCGCACCCGCCTGGTGGACGTCACCACCAAGCCCTCGGAACTGCGGGCGCCGGAGGACAAAATCCACCCCATGCCTTTCCCCGGCCTGAACATCGACAACCTGCCCTTCTTCGCGGTGATCGCGGCCAACGCCCACGGCCAGACCATGATCCATGACTGGGTCTACGAGAACCGGGCCATCTACCTGACGGAACTGAACAAACTGGGCGCCCAGGTCCAGCTGCTCGATCCCCACCGGATTTATGTCAACGGCCCCACCAAGTGGCGTGCCGCCGAGGTGGGCTGCCCGCCGGCCCTCCGCCCCGCAGCCTGCCTGCTGCTGGCCATGCTGGCCGCCCGCGGGGTCTCGGAGCTGCGCAACATTTATGTCATTGAGCGCGGCTATGAGGATCTGGCCGAACGGCTCAACACCATCGGCGCGAAGATTGAGTATTTCCAAGACTGATTCCAGACCGGCCCAAGCGACGCGGGGTCACTCCACGCCCATCCGAAGGCGTGGGATGGGCGTGGAGTGACCCCGCGTCGGTGTAGGGGCGTTTCTGCCGATCCTGACGCACAATAGATTCATGCGCACGTTCGGCGTGGAGGAAGAACTGCTGATAGTGGACCCCGAATCGGGGATGTTGCTTGCCCTCGCCGACCTGATGTTGCCCAACCTGGTGCCGCCGAAGGAACCGGACACCGCCAGGATTCACGCGACAGAGAAACCGGTCCACGAGGGCGCAGACTTCAGCTACGAGCTCAAGCTCGAGCAGATCGAGACCCAGACGCATCCGTGCCTTGAGTACACGGAGCTGCTCCGGCAGCTCAGGCGGGGCCGGACCCTGGCGGACCAGGCCGCGCGGGCTCACGGCGGCCGCGTCGCAGCCCTGGCCACGTCGCCCCAAGGCTCCGCGACGCACCTGACGCCGAATCCACGCTACATGACCATGCAGCAACGCTTCGGGCTCACCGTCCGGAACCAACTGACCTGCGGCCTCCACGTCCACACCTATGTGGAGTCCCCGGAGGAGGGCGTGGCCGTGATGGACCGGATCCGCGACAAGCTTGCGGTGCTGATTGCAATCAGCGCGAATTCCCCGTTCTGGAACGGGGCCGAGACCGGATTCGAAAGCTACCGCACCCAGGCGTGGAACCGCTGGCCGGGGTCCGGTCCCACAATGATCTTCGGCAGCCTGCCCGTCTACCGCCGGGTGGTGACCCGGCTGGTGCAAAGCGGCGTCCTGATGGATGAGGGGATGGTCTATTTCGACGCGCGGCTGTGCCGGCAGCATCCCACCGTGGAGATCCGGGTCGCCGATGTGTGCCTGCGGGCCGAGGACGCTGCCCTGATTGCCGTCCTGGTGCGCGCCCTCGTGGAATCGGCGGTGCGGGAGTGGAACGACGGCGTCGACCCCGCACCGGTGCCCACACTGCTGCTGCGGATGGCCGCCTGGCAGGCCAGCAACTGCGGACTGCGCGGGGAGCTCCTGGACTTTGGAACCTTCACCCCTGCCCCGGCCGCGGACGTGGTCAGGGCACTGGTGGATTTCGTGGCCCCGGTGCTCGAGGAGCAGGGCGAGCTGGATCTGGTGCGCGCGGGCGTCGAGCGGATCCTGGCGGAGGGCACCGGTTCGCAGCTGCAGCGCGGGCCGTTCCGGGCGGGCGGACTGCCCGCCGTCGTCGAACGGGCCGTCGAACTGACCACCCAGGGGGCCGCGCCGGGTACCGCCACCAAGGTACGGGCCGACGAGGGATCGCCCCTGGGCAGGGTTCGCCGGGGCTGACGGGGAGCCGGCAGCGCCAGATCTGCTTGAAGACTGGCCCTGAGCGCTAGACCTGTTTGAGCGCCTGGCCGAGGTCGCGGATCAAGTCCTCGACGTCCTCCAGGCCCACCGAAAGTCGGACCACGCCGTCGCTGAGCCCGATCGCCGCACGGCCTTCCGGGCCCATCGCGCGGTGCGTGGTGGTGGCCGGGTGCGTGATGAGCGTCTTGGCGTCGCCAAGGTTGTTGGAGATATCGATGATCCGCAGCGCGTCCAGCAGCGCGAAGGCGGCCTGCTTCGCAGTGCGTCCCGGCGAAGGCGAAAGCTCCAACGTGAGAACGGTCCCGCCGGCCTTCATCTGCTTCACCGCGAGGGGGTACTGCGGGTGGGACGGCAGCAGCGGGTACTTGACCCAACTGACCGCCGGCTGTCCCTCAAGCCATTCCGCCAGCCGCAGGGCAGAGGCCGAGGAATGGTTGACGCGCAGGGCCATGGTCTCCAGGCCCTTGGTGAGCACCCAGGCATTGAAGGCCGAGAGCGCCGGACCGGTGTGCCGCATGAGCTGCCTGACGGGCCCGTCAATGAATTCCTTGGTGCCCAGGATGGCGCCGCCCAGGACCCTGCCCTGGCCGTCGATGTGCTTGGTGCCGGAGTACACCACCACGTCCGCGCCGAGGTCTCCGCAACGCTGCAGCAGCGGGGTGGCGAAGACGTTGTCGACCACCACCGTGGCGCCGGCGGCATGCGCCAGTTCGCTCACGGCGGCGATGTCCACGATTTCCTGCATGGGGTTCGACGGCGACTCGAAGAACACCGCCGTGGTCGGCTCGGACAGCGCAACCTGCCACTGCTCCAGGTCCGGTCCGTCCACGAAGACCGTCTCCACACCCCAGCGCGGCAGGATCTCGTTGAGGATCACGAAACAGGAGCCGAACAGTGAGCGGGCTGCGACCACGCGGTCGCCGGCAGCCAACAGCGCGCCCAGGGCAGTGAAGACGGCTGACATGCCGGACGCCGTCGCAAAACATGCCTCGGTTCCCTCGAGCAGCCGGAGCCGCTCCTGGAACGTCGCGACGGAAGGGTTGCCGTAGCGGGAGTAGACGAAGCGCTCGTCCTCCCCAGTGAAGGCGCGCTCGGCGGCGGCCGCGGACTCGTAGACGAATCCTGAGTTGAGGAAGATTGGCTCGGTGGTTTCCTGGAAGCCGGTGCGGTCCAGGCCGCCGCGGACAGCCTGGGTGTCGGCGGCCCAGCCGGAGGCGTCGGGATTGAAAGTCACTAGATTTTTCCGAGGTTGGTGGGCAGGCCGCGGTTCTTCCAGCCGTTGACGGTGCGTTGGCCAAAGCGGTCGGTCTCGCCTTCGAAGCCCTCAAGAACGTTGTACGAGGTGTAGCCGGCGGCCGTCGCGGCCGTCGCGGCGGCGATCGACCGGGCACCGGAGCGGCACAGGAACACCAGTTCGACGGCGGTGTCCTCCGGTGCTTGCCGCTTTAGCTGTTCCACGAAGTGCGGATTCGGCGTGCCGCCGGCAAGGTTCCACTGGATGAAGAGCGGATCATTTTCTGCGGACTTGGTGTCCGGGATGCCGATGTGGGCCCATTCGCCCTCGGTCCGGACATCCACCAGAATGGCTCCCGCCTCAAGCTTGGCCCACGCCTCAGTAGGGCTGAGGTCTCCTGCGTAGCTCATGCGTGCCCCTCGAATGCCCCAACAGCGTCAAACTCGTCGGCGTCGAGCTCATCAACCGCATTGGCCACGGCGGCGTCCGCGCTCGCAATGGCAGCCGGCAGCACCAGCGCCTGCGCCACGATCACGGTGCTGCCGTTGAAGCTGGCGGCGGGGCTTCCATGCAGGACGTAGCCCTCGGCCAATGCGGCCGACACGCGCTCACAAAAGGCGCGGTCATCCGCACCGGTGAACAGGCGGTAGGCCAGCCTTTCCTCGCCGGCGGGGGCCGCGCTGGTTGCTGCACGGGTGGCTGTGTCTGGGGCGGCTGATGAACTGAGTATTTCGGGTACAGCGGGTGTTGACGTGTCGGGCACGACGGATCTCCTCTTTCACGCTTGCAGCTCGAATGGTCGATATGCCGAGTATTCACCTGAGGCACCCCGCCGCGAAAAGGGAGGGTTGCCGACCGGCCAGTCAGGGCTTGGCGCCGGTTCTCATTACTCCCCAAAAACGTAACACCAACGACGCCGGCCCGCACGGCCGCCGTCGTCATGTTCCGTAACCGGGCCACGCGCAACAGCCTGTGCCGGCCGGCGGACCGTATGCGTGCCTCAGGCAAGTAGTAGCGGGCTCCAACTTCGGGTATTGCCCACTCGTGTGTGCGCGGACGATTCGCCGTCTACTAGGGGAATGGTCCTGCGTGTCGGCGCGAGTTGCGGCAGATCCGGGCAGTCCGTCAATCAGCAGTGCGTAAATCAGCAGTCCGTAAATCGAGTCGTCCGTCAACAAGCCTATGAATCGGTGGCCGGAACCGTCGGAGCCGCAGCAGCGGCCCCGCCGGTGACGGCGGAATGGAGCAATTGTGGGCCCGCGCATACTGGTTACCGGGATAGCAAGCGCCGCCGGCCGTACGGTCGCGGCCCAACTCGAAGCCCGCGGCCTTCCGTATCTGGGCTCCGATGCCCGCGCCGACACTCGCCAGGCGGAGGCTGCTCCCTCCGCAGCCGCGGCCAGGCTCTTGCCCGCGACGGACCCGGACATGATCCTGGACCTGCGCCGGCTGGTGGATCGCGAAGCCATCAACGTCATCATTCCGACCCTCACCGTGGAACTTCCGGTCCTGGCCGCAGCCCGTGCCGGATTCGCCCAGGACGTGCGGATCATCGTGGGCGACCCTGCCGCGGTGGCGCTCGCCAACGACAACCTGTTTACCACCTGGGCGTTGCAGGCAGCCGGCATTCCGGTGCCCCGGTTCGGCGTTCCGGGCGACCTCGCTGCCGCGCCGGCATCCCTAGCCGGCCTCAGCGGTCCCGTGGTGGTCAAGCCGCGGGTCTTCGAAGGCTCCCGTGGGGTCCACGTGCTGGCCGGAACGGCCTCCGTCACCTGGAAGAACATGCCCGCGGGGCAGCTTGTCCAGGAGTTCATCCCGGGCGCCGACTATGTCTGTCTGGTGTTCGGCACCCCGGCACGCAACGCGATGGCGCCAGTGGCGGTGGTCCTGGAGAAGACCAGGACTCCGTATGGACGCGCCGGCAGCGACGAGGTAAGTCGCAGGGTGCCCGCCAGCGAGGCCGGGGACGTACGGAAGCTGGGCCTGGCCGCCGTCCGCACGCTCGGGCTGACCGGGCCAGTCCAGGTCCAGATCCGCCGCCGCGCGGACGGAACCCCTGTGGTGCTGGGAGTCTGCGCGACCCTCGGGGAGAACAGTACGTGGGCCCCGGAAATGCTCGACGCCGTACTGGCAACCTTCATGCTCCCGGCGTTCAACCCCGCCTCGTTCCGGCGGTGCCCGGCAATTCCCGCGGACGCCCTGGGGTGAGGACCAGCACGCCTGGCCCCGGCCCCGCCCCCGACCATGGTCCGGTCAGTGCGTGATGAGATGAGACCCATGTCCAGGCCGGCGCGGGCTGCCGGCCTGGCTCCTGAACAAGCCGATCAGCCCAACGGTCAGTGCCGTCGCCAGGAAGAGGATCAGCCGCACGGTACCTGCCAGGAGCATGAGCAGCACTAATCCGAAAATAAGGGGCAAACACAATATGAAAACGGTGACGAGGGTAACAACATAGCCGAATGCGATGCCAACAAGGGTTGCCTGATCCATTGGACTGCCGTTCATAACGCTAGGGCGATTCCCTGACTTCTGCCGAAACCTGCGGCAGCCGTGCGGCATGTGGCCCAGGGCCACTTCCGCGGTTCCGGACAGCTTTGGGCCAAGCAGGATCCCGCACCGCCGGCTGTTGCGGGGTCAGCTCCTCCGGGAGCCGGCCCGTCAACCATGTGCCCTAACGACAGAACGGCGAGGGCCCCCGCGCCCCGCCGTGCGGTTCGCGTCTATGCCGGGGCCCCTGCAGGACTTGCTCGATTTTCAATTCAGCTGCCCGGCGCTGCTGATCAAAAGTCCTCAACTGCCGGGTGGTCGGTGCCGGTGTCTCCGGAAAACTCTTGGCCGCCGCGCCGCGCGCTCTGTTCTGCGCGGAAGGTTCCTGGCTCACGCTCATGGATGGATCGTCCCACCTAGCCACTGTGGCGGACAGGGTCTTCAGGCCTTCCTGCAGCGCGCCCTGCGAAACCAAAAAACCAACGCGGGGTCACTTACGGCCCGTCCGGGGCAGGCAAAGTCAATCAGTGGGAGCAACGCAGGGGGTTAGGCTGCGTGCAGCAGCTGGTTCAGCCGGTTGGCTGGGGTTTCCAGGTTCAGGGTGGGCCGGGGCCGGCGGTTGAGTTTCGCGGCGACCTGCCGGAGGTCCTCGGGGGTGTGAA
>NZ_JBFTLG010000023.1:0-77933 GCF_056396305.1 Arthrobacter sp. 05T420
CCCGCGCATATCAGTCTGACAGCGCCGTCGTTCACGACGCGCCAGCCATCCAGATCAGGCCAGGGAACGGACACAAAAGAGCGGTCCAAGACAAACCAGCCTTGGACCGCTCACCCTTGCCCTCTTGACAAAGAACTCCTACATATCAGATGTACTGCCCAGGCAGGTTGGTTATGCAGCCGCGAGGGAATGTGAACCGTACTAGGTTTGATGCCGCTTCAATTTTGGGAGGGATTCACCGGCGCCACCGAATTCCAGGCGCCCTTCGGCGAACAGATGGCCGCCGGCGTGATCGGCACCGTACCGTTGGTAATTATGGTGCTGATCTTCCAGCGGCGGATCGTCGAGGGCCTCACCGCAGGGGCAAGCAAATGAGCGCTGTTCCCGGCTCCCAGGCGGGACCGCTCGAGGAGACAGCCCTCGCGCCCGCCCCGGACTGGTGGCAGTCCGCCGTCATCTACGAGGTCTACCCGCGCTCCTTCGCTGACGGCGACGGCGACGGCGTGGGCGACCTCGCCGGGTTGATCGCCCGGCTGCCGTACATTGCCGCGCTCGGCGTCGACGGCATCTGGATGACCCCGTTCCAGCCCTCGCCGCAGGTGGACCAGGGCTACGACGTCACCGACTACTGCGGCGTGGACCCGCTGTTCGGCACCATGGAACAGTTCGATTCGCTGCTTTCCGAGGCGCACGCGCTGGGCCTGCGGATCCTGCTCGACGTCGTCCCCAACCACTGCTCGTCCGAGCACCCGCTGTTCCGGGCGGCCCTCGCGGCCGGCCCGGGCTCGCCGGAGCGGGACATGTTCCACTTTGTTGAAGGACCCGACGTCGACACTCCGCCGAACAACTGGCAGAGCGTCTTCGGCGGCCGGGCCTGGAGCCGCGCCCACCCGGACTCGGCCACCGACCTCGACTGGTACCTGCACCTCTTCTCCCCCGCGCAGCCGGACTGGAACTGGCGCAACCCCGCCGTCGGCGACTACTTCGACAACGTGCTGCGTTTCTGGTTCCACAAGGGCGTGGACGGGCTGCGCATCGACGTCGCGCACGCCCTGTTCAAAGCCAACGGGCTGCCGGACTCGCCGTCCGAGGGCGGGGTGGTGGACGGGCTGCGGTCCAACCCGCAGGTGTCCGACCAGGAGGACGTCCACGAGGTCTACCGTCGCTGGCGCACCATCGCGGAGAAGTACCAGCCGCACCGGCTGCTGGTGGGCGAGGTCAACCTGGAGCCGGCCCGCGCCGCCCGCTACACCCGCGCGGACGAGATGCAGCAGGCCTTCGCGTTCGCGTTCGTGAAGCTGGGCTGGCATCCGGAGGCGTGGGCCGCCGTCGGGAACGAGCTCGAGGCCGCTCGTCTGGAGCACGGCGCCGCGCCGACGTGGGCGCTGGAGAACCATGACATCGTCCGCTCGGTGACCCGGTTCGGCGGCGGTTCGCTTGGCAGCGCCCGTGCGCGGGCCGCCCTCGTGGCTTTGCTCGGGCTTCCCGGCGCCGCGTACCTCTACCAGGGCCAGGAGCTCGGGCTGCCCGAGGTCGACGTCCCGATCGAAGCCCGGGTGGATCCGATGTGGGCCCGCGGCGGCGTCTGCCGCGACGGCGCCCGTGTCCCGCTGCCGTGGACCGAGGACCCGGCGTTGAACCACGGCTTCTCTTTGTCCGATACTGCGGGCGCACCGTGGCTGCCGCAGCCGGAGGGCTGGGGAACCCACGCCGTCGAACTTCAGCAGCAGGACCCTACGTCCGCCCTGAACCTGACAAGAACGGCTTTGGAGCTGCGCCGGCAGTTGTGGAAGAACGAGGTCTTCACCGCCAACGACGGCGGCACGTGGCGGGTCGACGCCGGAAACCTCCTCATCTGCGAACGCAACGAGCACTTCCTCGTTGCTATCGCCATGGGCACCGAACCCGTGCAGCTGCCCGCCGGCACGGTGTTGCTCAGTGCCGTGCCGCTGGCAGACGAAGGCTGGCTGCAGCCTAACAACGCGGCTTGGGTGCTCAAGGGCTGAGGTGCATGGAGCAAGGTGTTGGTTTCCGGTGCGGATACCGGCCCGTCCGACGCCGGGCCGGGCTGGCGGCCCCTCCGCTGCGTCGCCTTGTCCAAGCGGCCGTCGAGGGGCCGCGTTTGCAGAACAAGCCAACCGTAGGAGCTCACCGACTTCTTGGTCCTGCTTCTTGGTCCTAGGGCCGCGCCGCTCACTGCGAGTCTTGCCCACGCTGAGCCGGATTCCATCCCAAGGCGGGACCCAACTTGCGGGCGATGTCGGTAAGGATCTGGGTGTAATCCTCGTGGTCGAAGCTGAAGGGCAGGGCGAACGCCACCTCGTCGACTTCCTGGAATCCGGCGTGTGCGTACAGCTGCTCGGCGATTTCATCGCTGGTGCCGATGAGATCCGGGGCGAACAGCATGCCTTTTGGCCCCTGCGGTGCCCGCGTGCGGGGAGTGCGTTCATCGACGTACCGCTGGTACTTCTCCCGCTGGTCCGGCGACGCCGAATCGGTCGGGATCACCACCAGGCCCTGGGACACCCGGGCCGGTCGGTGCGCTTGTGCCGACTCTGCGGCGGCCTTCCGGAAGGCACGGATCTGCGATTGCTGGATACGGGCGAAATCCGGTTCCTGATCCTTCTCGGGGAAGACCACACTGCTGGAGAGCAGATTGAATCCGCTTTCCCCGGCCCAGACGGCCGACTTCAGACTGGCCGCCCCGTACCAAAGGCGGTCGCGGAGCCCGGGAGCGTGGGGCTCCACACGGTTGGAGTATTCTTCGACTACACCCTGCTTGCCGGAAAAGTCCCGTACCGTTTCCCCCGCGATCAGGCGTGCAAGGCGATCAACGCGGACGTAGCTGAAGTCCTCGAGCTCCGAGGACTCCGGGTACAGTGCGTGCTTCACGGTGTCGTAGTGCATCGGTTCCCCCACGCTCAGCCCGGGATTGATGCGGCCCCCGGCGAGCAGATCCACGGTGGCCAGATCCTCGGCAAGGCGCAGCGGGTTTTCCCAGCCCAGTGGGGTCACAGCGGTTCCGAGCTCAATCCGGGACGTGCGCTGGCTGGCAGCGGCCATCACCGCGATCGGAGAGGAGATTCCGAACTGCAGGTGGCGGTGGCGCAGCCAGGCGCTGTCGAATCCAAGCCGCTCGCCAAGTTCGATGATCTGCAAGGTGGACTCGTGACCCGGGGCAGGATCCACCGGATCGAACAGGCCAATGGTGAGGAATCCAAGCTTGCGCAGGGGACGTGTGGGGCTGGGCATGAGGCTCCTTCAGCATCGGGATGCGGCTCCTCCCACAATATGCGCCCCGACCGAACGGACCCTTCTGCGGCGGTCGTTGTGTTACGAGGCCATTGCGATGGCGCTACTGGTAATTCCGGTTCCGGAGCTGAGCGCAGCGCAGCGGCCCCGACGGTGGCCTTTTCCGTCGTTGTCATTTCCGGCGGGGCGGCCCGGAAGCCGGGGGTGATCAGCGCCAGAACCACGACGCCCGGCACGAGCCAGGACACTCCCCGCGTAATGGCGTTACTGCCCTGCGGCCCTTCCAGGCCTGGGCGCGATTGGCACTCCCCTGGACCCCGGTGAGGGACGACGGCGCCGACCCCGGGCGGGTGCAGAAGTTCCGGGACGCGGGGTACAGGTTGGGGTGGCCCCGTTTCTGGCTAAGTCCCGGTGGGTAGGCTACTTCTACAACGAACGAAATCCCTGAACGATATGGAGACAGGCATGCACGCCGTCCTCGAATACACCTACGCAGACAACTACCTTGAAAGCCGCGAACAATACCGCGCAGACCACCTTCGGGCGGGGTGGGAATCAGTCGAACGCGGCGAGCTTCTGCTGGGCGGCGCCGTTGGCGAGGTCCCCTTCAAAGGCTTGCTGATCTTCACCGGTGAAAACGCGCTCGAGGCAGCGAGGGCTTTTGCAGCCGCCGATCCCTACGTCATCAACGGCGTTGTGACGGAGTGGACCGCCAGCCCCTGGACGACGGTGCTCGGAAACGAAGCGGCCTCACCCGTTCGCCCCTAAGCCCTGTCAAGCGCGCCTCCGGCACCATGATGCCGCCTTTCGGCGGATCCCGGAAAAGCTAAAGTTGCGGTGGACCCGGCGCACCAGGGCGACGACGTTGGCCGGGCCGTGGTCAGGGAAATCGTGGAACACTCGCCGGCAGTTGCCCGGCACCGAGGCGATCAGCATCACCAGCGCCAAGTTCATGGAGCGCGCCCACAACCTGTACCGGTCGTTGAGCTCCCGCCGCGCGCGCCGGAACGGGACTGGTTCGCGCCGGGCGAGGACGTGCTGCTGTGGGTGTTTATGCTGAAACTGCGTGGTTGAGCCCGTCGAAGCCTGTACAAACGTCCGATGGCGCGAAAAAAGGAGGCCGACGACGACACTTAGTGTCGCCGTCGGCCTCCTTTAATGCCGCGGTGGTGCTATCCCCGCAGGCCGCTGGACCCTAGGCCGCCGTCGGAAGAGTGACGTAGCTGCCTTCGACGTTGCCGGCGGCAACAACGGGAGTGCCGTCTACTGTGACATAGCTGCCACGGGTGACGGGGGGCAGGTTGCGAACACCGGCGACGGTGGCATAGCTGCCCTCGACGCCGGCGGGCACGCTGCCGGCGGGGAGGGTCACGTAGCTGCCGCCCCGCGATGTGGTGTCAGCGACGGCGGTGGATGAGGAGGCTGCGGAACGTTCGGTCAAGATAGTCATGATTCTCCGTGAGGTTTCTGGATGAGGGCCACATAGGTTCTTGTGCCGCTCAAGCAGGAGGGTGTTGCGCGTGGCGTCGCTTGCCCCGCTGGCCCGGGTATGTTCACCGGTGCGGTACTCAAGGGCTACGCTGGCCTGCATCTAACTTTACGGGCTTATTGTGAGTAACTCAGAATAAGGTGCGAAGACTCACGTTATAAAGTGGCACGGCTCACGTCTTGTGCGGGACGCCTGTGGGCTGCTCCGAACGGCGCCGGTTCGATGGTAAACGCACGGGTCCGTCACCTAGCATGGCCCACATGAAGACTGCCCGGGACGCACGCTCCGCCGCCGTTGTCATCAACGCCGGATCCCGCCGAGGGGCGGCATCCGAACTTGCCGTGGACACGATGCGTAAGGCCGGAGTGCCCGTCTCCTCCGTGCACCACGTGCTGTCCGGGGCGGACCTGGCCGGGACGGTGTCCTACGCCGCCGGCCGGGTTGCCGGCACCAACGTGGCACTCGGCGTTCTTCCTCTGGCCACCGCCAATGACTTCGCCCGCAAGCTGGAGATGCCGAACAATCTTGCCGAGGCGTGCGCCGCCGTCGCCGAGGGGAAGGTGGTGGACATCGACCTCGGCCGGGCCAACGGTAAGCCGTTCCTCAACGTCGCGTCCGTGGGCCTCTCGGTGGCAGTCACCGAGGCCGGACTGGAACTGGCGGAACCCCGCCGTCGGCGATTACTTCGATGGCGAGCTGCGCTTCTGGTTCGACAAGGGCGTGGACGGCCTGCGCATCGACGTCGCGCACGCGCTGTTCAAGGCCGACGGCCTGCCGGACTCGCCGTCAGAGGGCCGGGGGTGGACGGGCTGCGGTCCAACCCGCAGGTCTCGGACCAGGAGGATGTCCACGAGGTCTACCGCCGCTGGCGCAAAACGCGACGAGCACTTCCTGGTCGCCGTCGCGATGGGCACCGAGCCGGTGAAGCTGCCCGCCGGCACGGTGTTGCTCAGCGCCGAACCGCTGGCCGAAGACGGCTGGCTGCAGCCGAACAACGCCGCGTGGGTGCTGCGCGACGAGGGCGTTCCCTCATAGGAAAGCACCGTCGCTGGCGGAGCCGCTCCGCCTGGGCCTTGTACGTAGCCCACCACAGGAATTCGGCAGCGTGCTCCCGGTAGCAGACTGGCGCCCCGCGAAATTCGAACCCCGCCAGGAGCCGAGTCAGGTTTTCGGGTTCAGTGTTCCGCGGGCGATGCTGTCGGCGGAGTGGGCGGGATTCCCGTTGTACGGCTGGTTGGAAATGTCGACCACAGGGTATTGGGCCAGATCGGTGCCGGCGGGGATGGTGAAGACGCCGGAGTCATTGGCGAGGACGCCGAGACTGACCATCTTGGAGAGGTCGGCCGAGCCGACCCACACTCCCCGGAATCCGGAGATGGGGTCGTTGGAGAGCCGGATCGCGAGTCTGCGGGATCCGTCGGGAAGTTGTTGCACCTGCGCCTCTCCCGTCCCGGTGTGCGAGGGAAGGGGAGTCAGGGCTGTTTGGGCGAGGACGACGGCGGCGGGGGCCGACTGGCTGGCCGTGGGGGCCGGGGTGCCGGCGCGTTCGAGGACTCCGGCCGCGATCCACCCGGCAGCAATGCCGACGACGATGCCGGCGGCTGCGGCGGCAGTCCAGAACCTGGGACGGGCAAGCCGCTTTTTTGCGCCCTGCCGCAGTGGAATCGGTGCAGCCGGTGGTTCGGTGCCGGACGTGTCAGCGGCCGCAGGACCGGGCGGCGACGACGACATGGGAGGCCCGGCGGCTCGCCGGCTCAGGGGATCCGCCGCGAGCTCCGGGGAGAGCCCGAGGGCCTGATGGATGGCGGTCCAGGTCTGGCTGCCGGGGGCCTCAAGTTCAATGTCGGCGAGGTCGAGGGTGGCTACGTGCACGGCGTGCTGCAGGGCCCGGAGGGTTTCGCGGCACTGCGGGCAGTTGGCGAGGTGGTCCGCGTCGGCGTCTGCGCCCAAGGGCTCGCCAAGGGCCATCAGGCTGAGAAGTTCGGCGTCAAGGTGTTCCATGTTCCACCTCCAGGCGGTCGCGCAAACGGGTAAGGCTGCGCCGGATGTGGCTTTTGACGGTGCCGAGCGGCAGGTTCAGGCGCGAGGAGATCTGGTCGTGGGTCAGGTCTTCGTAGAATGCCAGCCGCATTATTGTCTGCTGTGGATCCCCAAGATGTTCCAGTTCTTCGTCCAGGACCAGGCGGTCGGCGAGTTCCTCGACACCGCCGGCAGCGGGTCCGGGAGCCGGGTCAGCGGCCAAAAGAGCGGCGGCTTGTTCCAGATGACGCTGCCGGGAGCGGGCAGACAAGGCGTCGGAGATGGCATTACGCGTGATCCCGATCAGCCAGGCCGGCAGCCGTGCCGCCTCGGGGCGATAGCTGGTCCGCGATTTCCAGGCCCGGATGAAGACCTCCTGGGTGACATCGTCCGCCGCGGCACGCTCTCCCAAGGATCGCAGCGCCAGCGTGTAGACCAGCGGACTTAGCCTCCGGTAGACCTCGGCGAGGATGCGTTCGTGGCCGCCGGCAAACGCGTAATCGAGGCTGGGATCCCAATCATGCGCGGCGGCAGCCTCCATGGGGTGCTCCTTCGAGCGGCAACGGGGCTTGTTGAACCATATTATGCCGCTCCCGCAGGGGCTCCGCCATGGTCCGATGGCCGCTGTTGTCCGGAGCGCCACTACGCGCGCCGGCCGGCAGGGCCGCCGTCGAAGCGGCCCCACCGGGGTACAGAACGTGGTGGCTGCACAAGCCCTGGGAGCTTAGTCGCGGTCGCCGTCGTCTCCTTCCGATGACGAGTCCACCACTTGCACGGCGGCTTTGAGGTTTTTGGCGGCGAGGCTGCCCCACGCGTAAACGATGGTGTTCTTGCCCTGGGCGACCTTGACGGTCGCGGGGCCGATCAGCGGGGCTGTGGTTCCCGCGGCCGCGACCGAGGCGGAGACAGTCCCGGCCTTGAGGGTGAGGGTCTTCTGATGCGGGTTGGTGAGGGCTTTGACGACG
The DNA here is from genome assembly GCF_056396305.1 of Arthrobacter sp. 05T420. Taxonomy (NCBI): domain Bacteria; kingdom Bacillati; phylum Actinomycetota; class Actinomycetes; order Micrococcales; family Micrococcaceae; genus Arthrobacter; species Arthrobacter sp. 05T420. The sequence continues at coordinate 7,726 of NZ_JBFTLG010000023.1, forward strand.
GCGGTCTTGCCGGCGAGGACATCGACGGCCGGGGCGGCGGCAACGTGCCGGACGGTCAACTTGCCCTTTCCATCCGGGCTGCGCGACGTGTCATTGGTGAACAGCGTGGCCGTGGGCTTGCCGTTGGCGCTCAGGTGCGCGACCGCCGTATAGTCTTCCCCTGCTTCCAGGTCCACCGTGACGGGTCCTATGACGGGGTTGGCCGCGCTGGTGGCGTTCGAGCCGGTGACGGCAATCTTATGGTCACCGTCGGGGACGTTTAGCGGTCCGGCCAATGTGCCTGGTGCGAAGTTGTCCAGGGCGCGCTTTCCGTCGACCCAAACGTCCACGGTGAGGCCCGGGACGCCGTGAAGGACCGAGAGTTTCGCTGTGCCTTCGTCGCGGTGATGCGGGCTGCCGGCCTGGGCCGGGGCGGCCAAGGTCAGTGCTGCCAGCAGCGTCACGGTTCCGGCAACTGCAGTAAGTGTCTTGCGCATTTCCAGCTCCTCGTAGAGGCCCCTGTGGGGGCTGTAATTGTGCTTACACCTCTACTACCGGCCCAGGCCCGTGCCTGGATGCACCCGTCCGGAAATTTCTTGGGCCGCGCTGGCCTCGTTATGGATGCGGCTGCCCAGCGCGCGGCCTTGGCCGGGACTGCCCCCGTCAGGTCCCGCGGACCTCGCCGCCGGGAACCGCCCCGTCCCACCAGTTGAGCAGGCGCGTGGCGTGGAAGGTCAGCCACTTTGACGGTTCGCCTGCCCGCACGTCCGTTTCGAACCAGACCCGGCCGGGATGGCGGCGTTCCTGCACCCACGTCCCGTCCGGCTGCCGGGCGGACCGGACCAGCTCGACGGCGTCGGCCATCCGCGGATCCGGCGCTGCGGCGTCGTGGATGGCCGCCGCCCGGAAATAGTCCGCTGCGTTGAGTGCACTGTAGAACCAACGGAACGGGTAGGCGAAGCGGGCAGCCCACGGCGCCACCACCTCGCCCGAGGCGAGCCTGTAGAGCAGCCTGCGCTCCAAAAGGTACTCCTCGCCGCGACGCCGGGCAGCGCGCATTTCATCGGAGCCGCCGGTCGCGCCCTCAAAGTACAGCACACCCTTCAGAGCGTTAAGGGTGGAATGAAACGAGGACCTGGCGGAGCCGTTGACCCACTCGCAATTCCAGCCGCCGTCGGCCAGCTGGTGAGCCGGGAACCATCGGGCGAGTCCGGCGACGTCGGCGCCCAGCCAGGCGCCGTTCGCCAGCGTGAAGGCATTGATGCAGCAGTCCACCTCGCCGTCCCAGTAGGGCAGGTCATCGTACTCCCAGTGGCTGTTCGCGGCCAGAAGTTCGGCGCTGCCCGCGAGCGCGTCCGGGGCCAGACCCCACTCCCGCAGCATGTTGAGGGACCACGTGGTGGCGGTGTACGGCTGGCCGGCGTCATCGGCTGCCTCCGGTCCGCCGAAGTCAAAGTCCTTGGGAAAATATGCGCCGCCCGCCCATTGTCCGTCCGGGTCCTGCAGCGCGAGCAGCCGCGCGCCGAACCCCTCGGTGCCGATGCGGGCGCGGGTGGCTTCCCACACGTCAGGCGGCGCGCCGGCGAGGTCGCGCTCAACCTGCCAGCGGAGCGCAGGGTCGGAGTCCAGAAGCCACGTCAGCAGAGCGGGGTCTACGGCCATAGCGGGGAGACTACCACGGCGTAGCGCGTCCGCCGAGGCCCGCAACGGCACCTGCCCGCTCCCTGCCACCTCGCTGACTAGAGCTTGGGAATCAGAACCGAAGTATTTCTCTTGTAGGCCTCACAGGCGGCCGGACCGCCCCACTTTTCGAGTCGGGCTTCTTCTCCACCCCGTGCCAGGCAGCGCGCGACCCAGGCAGCCGAACCCACCATGGCTGCAGGCGCCGTCGGCCTCTTCCTCCATCCACTCGCAAACGGGGCTGCCATTGCTCCCTGCGCGGCGCGGCAAAGCCCCCGGTGATGTGCCGGGGGCTTTGCGCCTTTTCCGTGACTGTTACTTTACTGCGACGAAAACCTTGTCGCCTAGCATGCCCGGCCTGACGGCGAGGACGCCTTTGGCGGCCGTGGCCGTCGGCACTTCGATGACCATATTGCCGGTCGCGGTGCCTTTTGTGTAAAGCGTGCTCATGGTGTCGATCGGCTTCGGTGCGACGGCGTGGTTGTCGAGTTTGTTGACGGTGGTGCCCGCTGCTGTCACGTAGTCGATCGAAACGAAGATAGGCATCTGACCTTTAGGGTCATCGCCGATGTAGGTAGTGGAGTAGTTCACGATCATGTACTCCGACCCCTTGGCCGGGGGCTCATTGAATTGGTTGGCAGCGACAACGGCCTTCGTGGCGGCGAGGGTGACTGAGTGGACTACGACGCGCCAGTCTTTAGACTCGATAACCGAGCCGACCGGGTATGGGTTCTCGCGGGTTCCGGCTTCGGCTGCCGGCTTCGCTGCTGCCCCGTCGCTGGCGCCTGCGCTCTGGGACGGTACTGCGACTGTGGTCTTGCCGCCGCTGAAAGCGTTGTCGAACGATGTCGCTACGACGGCAGAGAACACGGCGACCCCGACGATGGTTCCCACGATGGAGAGGATCAGGGCGGTGATCCCCATCCACTTGGCCTTGTCCTTGAGGAATAGAGAAACGAGAGCCAGAACGAATGCGATCGGGAGCAGAATCCACCCAACGATGAGAGCACCGGGGATGCAGGCGAAAATGAACCCGAGGGCCGCCGTGATGAGCGCGATGAGCCCGAGGACGTTCAACGGCTTTTTCGCCTTCGTCGACTGGGGCGGGGGCGTTTGCGTTGGCGCCCCATGGTCCTGCTGCGCGAGAGATGATTGCTGTGGCTGGTGGGGCGCGGTCTGCTGTGAGCCCACCCCAGGGAGCTCTGGTGTTGTCATGGCCCAACTATCGCAGACACGTTTGGTTTGTCATGTTTCACGACACGACGCAAGCTGAACTGTGACAAACATGATGCTTCTCATGTCGCACGTCACGACGCAACGCGTGGTTGATGAAGCCCCCACCCCGCGGGCCAGGGCACGCAATGACCGAGCCGCGTCCTAGGATCACACCCTGAGTACGCCGCAGATCGTGCGGAGGGCGATGCGTGTAGAGGCCACCCTATTCAACGCCGACGGGCTGCCGGACTCGCCCGGGTGGACGGGCTGCGGTCCAACCTGCAGGTCTCGGACCAGGAGGACGTCCACGAGGTCTACCGCCGCTGGCGCACCCTCGCCGAGGAGTACGAGCCGCACCGCCTGCTGGCGGGCGAGGTCAACCTGAAGCCGGCCCGCGCCGCCCGCCACACCCGTGCCGACTGGGTACGACGATTACAGAGGCATGGCCCGGGGGCGGAATTGACCCGGGCCAGAGCCCAGACGACACATTCGACGAATTGCCCCTGGGCTTGGGCGCGCCTAGGACCGTCGCCGTCCAGAGTGCCCATTTCAGTGGGTATGATTCAGCTAATAGCCAGCGAGCGTTCAGATGCCGCTCAGGAATTCTCATTAGGACCGTCAGAATTCACTGCCCCTGCCCAAGTCACTGAGCCGGGTGCGCATATGGCGTTTTGCAAGGAGATACGACCCCGTGAAGAACCCCTCATCGGATGTTTCGCCCAACGACGAACTTGAGCAGACAGATGGACCGCCGATGGCCGACGCCGGCTCGATCGCTAGCTCGGTTTCTCAGGGGCAGCCGGACTCTGCGGCCGCAGGTGAGCCCCTAGATCCGCAGGCAAAGGTCTGCCGCAAGTGCAGCGTTCAGACCCACACTGTCGGCAACTTCTGCCCGAGTTGCGGGACCGCCTATGTCGCTCAGCGACGCTTCGCGACGGTGAAGAAGCGTACTGTCCTTATCGTTGCGGCCCTAGTCGTCGCGGTGATCACCGGTACTGGAATTACATTGAGCATCCAGCACACAAATCAGGTGAACGCTGAGCAAGCGGCCGCGGCGGCTGCCGCCGAGGCCCAGACCCAGCGCGAGGCCGAAGCCGCCCGGGCTGCGGCAGAGGCGACCGCTGCAAAAGAGGCCGCCGATGATGCAAAGCGGACAGAGCGAAAATTGATAGTGTCCGAGGTAGAGGACTCAATTCTCAAGGACGCTAAGTCACGCGTTACCGAAGGAGTCCTGACGGGCCCGATAACGCGGGCATCCTGCACGCCGTTGGGTGGAGGATCGACGGATGATTTAACGGCCATCACGGGCACGTTCGAGTGCATCGCCGTCAACAAGACAGAGGCAGATGGCTCTTCCTCCGGCTACCGGTTCTCCGCAACCGTCAATTGGAACGCTGGCAACTACAGCTGGCACCTCGGCAGCTAAGTATCGGAGCACGTCAACTCCGATGACGGGGTGGATCGGAAAAGGACCGAGGAGGCCGAGTTGAACCGCGGCATTTCACTCACCAAGCCTGCCACCGTCGTGCTCCCGCAGGCATTGGAGGCGTGCGTGCTTCCGAGCTTCACGCGTAGCAGAGCCGAACAACGCGGTTTGGGTTCTGAACGGCTGAGCGTGCCGCCAGGCTGAGCGATGCCACGCGAAGAGGGCCGTCCACGTTCCTTGGAAACGTGGACGGCCTTTTTCGCGTCTCCGCCGGTTCTCACGGGCCGGGATGGAAGCCATTCTTGGACGGCAACACCCTCCCGCGCGGGGATGAGCGCCAGCCGTTGCGCATCTACGCAGCATCTTTGTGTTCACCCCCGGTCCAGCTCCCCGAACACAACAGTCCATCTGGCCTCCCTACGGTGGTCGAGTCGCCGGCGCAGCGCCGGTTACCGTCATCCAGGAGGAACCATTCCCATGCGCACACCCCTGACTGCCGCGGCCGCCGCCGCGCTCATCGCCGCTCTGGCGAGCCCCGCCGTCGCCGCTTCCAGCCCCGAAGCCGGCTCGGCGCCGTCGTCGAACGCTTCCGCAACAACAGCGATCAAGACCAACGAGAGCAACGGCTCCTTTGACCTGCAGGCCCACCGCGGTGGCCGCGGCCAGTGGACCGAGGAATCCCTGGCCGCGTTCGCCAACTCGGTGAAGCTCGGGGTCACCACGCTGGAGCTGGACACCCACCTGACCTCGGACGGCAAGGTGATCGTCTGGCATGACGACACGATCCAGGCGGACAAGTGCCGCGACACCGCTCCCGCGGCTCCCGGCGACACGCAATTCCCCTATGTCGGCGACCGGGTGGCCGAGCTGTCCCTCGCGCAGATCAAGACCCTGGACTGCGGGTTTACCCAGCTGAAGGGATTCCCGGAACAGGACGTCGTCGAGGGCAACCGGATCGCCGAGCTCAAGGACGTGTTCCAGCTCGCGCGCGACGCCAAGAAGGTCCGCTTCAACGTCGAGACCAAGGTGGAGGACGGCCGGGCAGGCGGCGAGGGCATGGTGGCCCTGACCAAGGCCGTGGTCACGGAGATCTACACCGCCGGCATGGCCGGGCGCAGCACCGTGCAGTCGTTCGACTGGTCCTCGCTGAACCTGACCAAGAAGATCGCCCCGCAACTGCCGCTCGTTGCCCTGTCCAGCGGCGATGCCTGGCTCGAGGTCGGCAAGCCCGGCGCCAGCCCCAACCTCGGCGGCATCGACATCGACACCTACGGCGGCTCGCTCGCCAAGGCCGCGGCTGCCCAGGGCTACGACGTCATCTCCCCCGCCTTCGCCTCCGTCACCCCGGCCATGGTCAAGGACGCCCACGCCCTCGGCCTGCCGGTCATCCCCTGGACGGTCAACACCACCGCGGACATGAACCGGCTGATGGACCTCGGCGTGGCCGGCATCATCAGCGACTACCCCACCCGCCTGCGCACGGTCATGGAAGAGCGGGGACTGAAGCTGCCCAAGGCGTACTCGGCCAAGGGCTGATGCACTGATTTCCAGGCGCCCGCGTTCTAGATTCTCGCGCGTACGCTGAACCGGCTCCCGCCTTGAAGGCGGGAGCCGGTTTCGTCAGGCCTCGTTGCCGACCCCAGCGATGCTGTGAGTGGCTGACCGGTGCCGGACTCCGGCCTACGTGCGCTGGGAGATGTTGATGATGTTGCCCTCGCTGTCCAGGAACCAGGCAGCCATGCCCCAGCTGGTGGTGGCAACTCCGTTTTCCGTCTTCAGGCCGGGAAAATCGTAGTCTTCAAAGACGACGCCGCGGGCCCGCAGTTCCTCCATCTCGCGCTGGAGATTGTCAGTATCCCAGGCCAGCTGGGTGTTTTTGGCTGTCCCGGCATTGTCTGTCTGGTAGAGGAGGAAGCGGGTTCCTTGGCCGCAGCTATACATGACGGTCCCCTCCTCCATGGAATCGGAGGGTTCGATTCCCATCTTGTCCCGATAGAACGCCTTCGCCCGGCTGATATCCTTCGCGGGGAGGACAGCCATGATGTTTGAATCCTTGAACATGATGATTCCCTTCAGTGCGTAGAAGACCGCAGCGACGGCGATGCTCCCCCCGGTTTCGGTCCCGGAATCCCCATCCGGAACCCGTGGCCGCCCCTTGCGCCGAGCCGGGGCAGCCACCTGGGACTCTTTTTATGCCACGCCACGCATGACCAACGTGAGGGGTCCCCGAAGTTATGTGGCCATTATGGACCGGTTTGGGTCCGCGGAAGTAGGGGCGTTGGCATCTGCCAGCCCGACCGCTTACGTCCCCGTCGGCACGATGCCAGAGTTGAAGAATAAACGCTCCGGCGAGACCACCCTTGACTTCTCTGCTGACCGTCGTCAGTCTTTTCGACAACAGGGGTGCGTCCGTCCGCTCCTGAATCCCCGTGGAGGACGCTGATGTTCCGTGCCAGGTCGCTGATGCGTTCCGCGACCTCCGGTGACCGGGTTACGCGCCTAGAGCTATTCTTCGATCTGGTCTTTGTCTTTGCGCTATCGCAGCTGTCCCATTATTTGCTGGAGCATCCCTCATGGGTGGGGGCCGGAGAGACCTTCGTGCTTCTTCTTGCGGTCTATAAGGTGTGGGTGTACACGACCTGGTCGGCGACATTGCTGGACACTTCGCGGATTGAGGTGCAGTGGATGCTGCTGATCGTCATGCTTGTCACACTGTTCATGAACGCCTCAATCGGCTCAGCGTTTGGCGCCTTCGGCTGGCTCTTTGCTGCGAGCTATCTCCTGGTCCAACTGGGCCGAGGTGCGTGGATGCTCACCGTCGGACTTGACCGGACCACCCACGACCATTTCGTGCGCACGCTGATCTGGGGGTGTATGAGCGCGCCGTTTTGGATTGCCGGTGCCTTCTTCGGTCCGGGGCCCCGGTTGATGCTCTGGGGTGTCGCTGCCGCGATCGATCTGGGCGGCCACATGCTGGCGCACCGGTTGCCGGGCCGGAAGACCGAAGGAAGCCGGGTCCCGCTCCCGGGAGAGAGGATCTTTGAGCGGTTCGGGTTGTTCTACCTGATCGCGCTCGGCGAGACAATCTTTTCAACCGGCCTGGCGATAGCGGGCAATCTGGAGGACCCCTTGATACTTCTGACCGGGACCGTAAGTTTGGCCGGAAGCGTCGCGATCTGGTGGTGCTACTTCCACGGCCTCGAGGAGGAGGTTCTGGAGAAGCTTGCTTCTGTCGACGATCAGTTCCGGCCCGGTATTTTGGCGGGCAACACCTTGGTGGTGTTACTGGCGGGCCTGATCCTGGTGGCGGTTGGTGATCAGCTCGTGATCACTGATCCGACCGCCCGCCCGGATCTGGCCACCGTCCTGTTTCTTTTTGGTGGGCCGGCTCTTTTCCTTGCCGGCCGGGGCGTTTTTATTCGACGGGTGCTGGGCCACCGCCAACCATCTGATCTCGCCGGCATCGCAGCCTTGGCGGTCCTGGCAAACTTGAGCTTTCTCCTCCCGGCCTTCGTTGCCGCTATTGGGGCCGTTCTTCCCCTCATGGGCGTGGCATTTTCCGACGCCGTGAACCGCCGCCGCCGAGCGCTCTGACGCGCAGGGCTGCCCGCCCACCCGTCAGATTCGGCCGGGAGTTGGCGGCGGCGGCACACGCGACCAGCAGCCGGTGAGACGCCACCCGAGAAATATCCCCACGCCGTGTGTCGTTGGTACTCACGGGAGCAGGTCCCGATGCGGACTGGCTCCCCTGCATTAGACAACCTTGAAGGAGCCATACATGCCCGATTTCACCCCGCTCTGGTCAGATGTTCAGATCGGTTCCACCACACTGGCCAATCGAGTCGCCTTGGCGCCCATGACGCGAGTCAGTGCAAGCGAGGAGGGACATGCAACGGAGAGAATGGCCTCCTACTACGAGGCGTTTGCCCGGGGAGGCTTCGGTCTGCTGATCACCGAGGGCATCTACACGGACACGAGCTACAGTCAGGGCTACCTGTTCCAGCCGGGTATCGCCACCGCGGAACAGGCACAGTCCTGGGTCAAGGTGGTGGAGCGCGTCCACGCCGCCGACGCGCGGATATTCGCCCAGCTCATGCATGCCGGGGCACAAGCCCAGGGCAACCGATTCGTGGAGTCGTCGGTGGGTCCGTCGGCCATCGCCCCCAAGGGTGAGCAGCTGGCTTTCTATCGTGGAGAAGGGCCCTTCCCGGTTCCTTCGGAAATCACCGCTGCCCAGATGGACGAGGTCCGGCAAGGGTTCGTCACCGCGGCGCTACACGCCAAGGACGCGGGATTCGACGGCGTCGAGATTCACGGCGCCAACGGCTACCTCCTCGACCAGTTCCTCACCGAGTACCTGAATAAGAGGACCGACAACTATGGCGGTTCCCCCGAAAACAGGGTGCGTTTCGCCGTGGAGATCTGCCAGGCAGTCCGCGAGGCCGTCGGCCCGGACATGACCGTGGGAATCCGTATCTCGCAGGCCAAGGTCAGCGACAACGACCACCGGTGGACCGGAGGCGCGGAGGAAGCAAAGATCATCTTTGCCGCCCTCGGGGCCGCCGGAATCGACTTCATCCACACCACCGAATACAGGGCCGCCGCTCCGGCGTTCGAGGACAGTCCGGAGACTCTGGCAACTCTGGCCAAGCGGCACTCCGGAGTAACCGTAATCGCCAACGGCAACCTCGACGACCCGGAGACGGCCGTGTCCCTGCTTCAGGACGGTGCCGCCGACGTCGTCGCTTTGGGCAAGGCCGCCTTGGCCACCCGGGACTGGCCGCGCCGCGTCCGGAACAACCAGGCCTTCGACGAGCTCGACGGCAGCCTGTTCGCTCCGGTCGCGGACGTCAAGGACTGGGAGCTGGAACTGCCCGCATAACGGTGGAATTGCAGGGACAGGCCAGGCGGAGATCGCCTGGCCTGTCCCCCCGGTCTGGGACCGCCCTGACCTACTAGCATTAGGTTCATGGGTGCCGATGACAGTTCTGCCGTTCGTAGCGGTGGAGTTCCGTCAGCCGGCACCAAGGATGCCGGCGAGCTCATGGCGATGCTGGACCAGGGTATTTCCGCCGCAGAGCTGGAAACCACGCTGTCCGCCTGGCTGGAAGCCGGGGCCATTGACCAGTCCACTGCGGCGGCGGCACGCCGGTTGAACGCCCGGCTGTGGGAGGCGAGCCGCCGTGAGGGCCTGCTGCGCGTCCTGTACGACACGGCCACCGACCTGACCGGCATTCGTGATGTGGAGGCAGTGCTCAAGGCTATCGTCCGGCGTACGCGGTCACTGATCGGCAGCGACGTCGCCTACCTGAGCTTGAACGACTACGACACCGGCGAGTCCTACGTCCGGGTGACCGACGGCGCAACCACCGCTCTCTTCCGCAACATCCGCATGCCCCTCGGCGAAGGCGTGCTCGGCGCCGTCGCGACCGGCGAGGCGCCAGCCCAGAGCGCCGACTACTTGATGGACGAGACCAAATCGCATCTGGAGTCAAGCGACACCGCGGTGGCAGCCGAGGGCGTCCGGGCCATCATGGGTGTCCCCCTTCGCGCAGAAGGGAAAGTCATCGGCGCGCTCCTGGTCGCCGACAGGCATGCGCACCAGTTCAGCAGTGACGACGTCGCCTTGATGGAATCCATTGGTACGCACGCGGCCGTCGCGCTGGAAAACGCCCGCTACTTCAGTGAAATGGCCAAGGCCCTCGCCCGGCTGGACCAGGCACAGCAGCAGAATCTGGCCCACGTACGGGCCCTGGAGGAGCTCTCCAGCCTGGACCGGCGGCTCATGGAAACCCTGGCCTCAACCGGCAGCCTTCCTTATCTGCTCAACCTGCTGGCCGAGTCCCTGGGCACTCGTGTCTTCTTAGTCTCTCCCATGGGCGAGCCGCTGGTGGAGCTCGCAGCGGACGCAGACTTCGGGAGCCTCCCGGCCCTGAGCGCCGCCGAGGAATCTGCGGCCAAAAGGGCGGCCGTGCGCTTTGCAATCAAGGGCAAGTTGTACACCGTCATGTCCGCCGTCGCGGGCGACCAGCACCTCGCAACCCTCATCGTCGCCGAGGAACTCAGCCCGGCCCGGCTCGCGGTCCTGGAACGCAGCGCCCTGGTGCTCAGTGTGTCCCTGCTGCTGGAACGCACCTTCCAGGACGCCCAATACCGGCTGCAGCTCGAACTCATCGATGACCTGCTCAGCCCCCGCGCCGAAAACGCCGCGGCACTTGCCCGCAGGGCCGGGCAGTTCGGACTGGCAAACCACCTCCAGCTCGTGGTGCGCGTGGTGGGGGTCCCCGACGACCAGCGCCAGCGGGCACTCTCCATACTCAGGCACCGGTCCGAGGACGCTCCGGGAATCATCGCCCTGCACGAATCACACGTGTGCATCATCGAACCCGTGGAACGGCACGACAACCGCCCGAACGAAGCAGGCGGCGCCGGCCGGACCGGCCAGTCCATCATCGACGACCTGAAACGACGCCGCATCACCGCCACCGTCGGGACGTCCGAACAAGTCACCGGATTTGCCCGGCTGGCCGCCGCGCACACCGAAGCCCACGCCGTCCTCCGTGCACTGCAGGCCCTCTCGCGGAACGGCGAGGCAGCGGACCGGGCTGCCCTGGGCACCGCCGGAATGCTACTCGGAGCGATGGACAGCCCGTTCGCCGGACAGCTTCTCGCTGCACAGCTGGGACCACTTCTGGGCTACGACGAGCGGCGGGGAACGCAGCTGGTCCTCACGGCGTGGACTTTCCACGAAAACGGCGGCGCCGCCCAGGAAACCGCCGACTCCCTCCACATCCACCCCAACACCCTGCGGCAACGGCTGGACAGGATCGATGCCCTGATCGGTCCCTCCTGGCGCCGGGGAAGCCGTTCCCTCGACGTCCAAGTGGCGCTGCGCCTGTGGCGGATGAAGACAGCCGGCGTCAGCTCCGCCGGTTCCTGACCTAACGCGCCTGCTTGCCACCAGCTCGAAGGGGTATGGCACCGGCACACATGCGCAGGAGCGATATATGGCTCGAAACCACATGGTGAGGGTCACGTAGCTCTGGAATGCTGAGATCTGCGGCACCTTTGGGGAGCCGCCCATCCCATCTCTAGGAGTTATTCACAATGTCGTGTGCGCATGCAGCGGGTATCCGTCCCGCAACTTTCGGCGTCCTCCGCCTGCCGCGGAGCGTCGTCGTCGGCGCCCAGCAGCGCTTCGCCGTCGCCAATATCGCAGCCGAATTCGGGACCAACGTCCTGGTCTGCACCGATCCGCGGCTGGCCGTCTCAGAGGAACTTCAGGCCCTGGTCCGAAGCCTTGAGGACCGGAACCTGACCGTACGGGTCTACGGGGACACCCAGGCCGAGCTTCCGGTGCCGGGGATCATCGCCTGCGTCGAGGAGCTCAACGGCCACGAGATCGACGTCATCATCGGTTTTGGCGGCGGCAGCTGCATGGACATGGCGAAGGTCGTCTCCGTGCTGCTCACCCACGGCGGCAAGCCGAGCGACTACTACGGCGAATTCGCCGTTCCCGGCCCCACCAAGCCGGTCATCGCACTGCCCACCACGGCGGGCACAGGGTCCGAAGCCACCGCAATCGCCGTCGTCTCCGATCCTGATCTGGGCATGAAGATGGGCATCTCCAGCCCCCACATCATCCCGTTCGCCGCGGTGTGCGATCCCGAGCTCACCTACTCCTGCCCGCCGTCCCTGACGGCCGCCACCGGTGCTGATACCTTCGTGCACCTGGTGGAGTCCTTCACAGCCATAACCCGGGAGCCGACCTCCACCCTGGCCTCGGAACGGGTCTTCGTCGGCAAGAACATCCTGACGGACTCAATTGCCTTGAACGGCATCGGGCTGGTGGGCCGCAGCCTGGTCACCGCCTACAAGGACCCGGAAAACACCGAGGCCCGTGGCGGGATGATGCTCGCGGCACTCTACGGCGGTGTGGTCCTCAGCAACGCCGGAACCGCCGCGGCGCACGCCATCCAGTACCCGGTAGGCGCACTTACCCACACCCCTCACGGGGTGGGCGTCGGCCTCCTGCTCCCCTATGTCGTCCGCCACAACTTCCAGGCGATCCAGCCGCAGCTGGCGCAGATCGCAGAGGCCCTGGGGCGCGATATCCGCGGGCTCGACGAGCGCGCCGCCGCCGTCGCAGGCGTCGAGGCAATCGACGAGGTCATCGCGGCCATCGAGCTGCCGCCGACGCTGCAGGCCCTTGGCGTGCAGGAAAGCGATCTCGACCAGATCGCCAAGCTGTCGTTGAACTCCAAGCGGCTCATCGACAACAACCCCGTGCCGCTTGATCTCGACGCCGTCACCTCCATCGTTCACGCCGCCTACGCCGGCGACCGCACGATCCGCTAATCAGCAATAAGGACCACTGATGACTCTCCTTTCAACCTCTGAACCGCTCGACGTCGACGGGCTGGCAGTGCCCCGCCAGCTGCTGATCGCCGGGAACTGGCAGGACGCCAGCAGCGGTGACACCGTCGAGGTGATCAACCCCTCCGACGCTTCCGCCATCACCGGCATCGCCGACGCCGACGTCGAGGACGGCCTCGCCGCCGTCGACGCCGCAGCAGCAGCCCTCCCGGAGTGGGCCGCGACGCCCCCGCGACGTCGCGCCGAAATCCTGAGCCGCTGCTTCGACCTGATGACCGAGCGCAGCGAGCAAATCGCCCACCTCATCTCCCTGGAAAACGGCAAGGCCCTGGCCGACGCCCGCGGTGAAGTGGCGTACGCCGCCGAATTCTTCCGCTGGTATGCCGAAGAAGCGGTCCGGATCATCGGCGAGGTGTCCGTCTCGCCGTCGGGCTCCAACCGGATCTTGGTCCAGCACATGCCGATCGGTGTCTGCGTGCTGATCACCCCCTGGAACTTCCCGGCGGCCATGGCCACTCGGAAGCTGGCGCCGGCGCTGGCCGCCGGCTGCACCGCCGTGCTGAAGCCCGCCACGCTCACACCGCTGACCACCCTGGCGATCGCCCAGCTGATGATCGACGCCGGCGTCCCGGCCGGCGTGGTCAACATCATCACCACGAGCAAGACCAGCGACGTCATGACCCCGATCCTTGCGGACCCCCGGGTCCGCAAGCTGTCCTTCACCGGTTCCACCAGCGTCGGACGCCACCTGCTGCGCCAGGCAGCCGACAACGTGCTCAAGTGCTCGATGGAACTGGGCGGCAACGCTCCGTTCCTGGTCTTCGATGACGCGGACCTCGATTTGGCCCTCGACGGCGCCATGATCGCCAAGATGCGCAACGGCGGCCAGGCCTGCACCGCCGCCAACCGGATCTACGTCCAGCGCGGCATCCACGACGAGTTCGCCCGCCGGCTGGCCGAACGCATGGGCGCCATGCGCGTGGGCCCGGGCACCGACCCCGGCACCGAGGTCGGTCCGCTGGTGGACGAGGCCAGCGTCCGCAAAGTCGACTCGCTGGTCCGCGACGCGGTCAGCCAGGGCGCCAGGCTCCTGGCCGGCGGCAAGGCCATCGACGGCGCCGGGTATTACTACCCGCCCACCGTCGTGACCAACGTGCCGCTGCAGGCCCGCATGGTCAGCGAGGAAATCTTCGGGCCGGTGGCCTCGGTCATCCCCTTCGACACCGAAGAGGAAGTCATCGCCGCCGCCAACGATTCCGAGTACGGTCTCGCAGCCTACGTGTTCACCGAGAACCTTCGCCGCGGGCTCAGGGTCTCCGAACGCGTCGAAAGCGGCATGGTGGCCCTCAACCGGGGACTCGTTTCCGACCCCGCAGCACCGTTCGGCGGAGTCAAGCAGAGCGGCCTCGGCCGCGAAGGCGCCCACCAGGGCCTGCTGGACTTCACCGAAACCAAATACATAGCCCTCGACTGGTAGCCCGCGGCTCCCTTTGTTTCCCTCCGAAAGAAAAGACCAATGACGATCTCTAACACCAAAGCCAAGACGAAGGCGCCCTGGCGTGTTCCGGCTGCCAGCTTCATCGGCACCACCATCGAGTGGTACGACTACTACATCTTCGGTTTGCTCGCCGCCACGGGAGTCTTCAGCCGCCTGTACTTCCCCGAGCAGGATCCGGCCACCGGTCTGCTGATGGCGTTTGTCACCTACGCGGTAGGTTTCGTTGCCCGTCCGTTCGGCGGCATGTTCGCCGGCCACTTCGGGGACAAGATCGGCCGCAAGCCCATGCTGGTGCTCTCCCTGCTCATCATGGGCATCGCCACCCTGGCCATGGGTCTGCTTCCCACCTACACGCAGATCGGAGTCTGGGCTCCCATCCTGCTGACGGTGCTGCGCCTGCTGCAGGGCTTCGGCGCCGGAGCGGAATGGGCCGGCGCGGCCGTCATCTCGATCGAACACGCCCCTGCCGGACGCAGCGGATTCTTCGGAAGCTTCACCCAGATGGGCGTCCCGGCAGGCATGCTGCTGGCCAACTCCAGCGTCCTGGCCGTCAAGGCCGCCGTACCGGCGGAGGTCTTCGAGGCCTGGGCCTGGCGCCTTCCGTTCCTGCTCAGCGTGATCCTGATCGTCACCGGCATGATCGTCCGCACCAAGCTTGAAGACTCCAACGACTTCAAGGAACTCGTGGCGACCAACCAGACCTCGAAGAAGCCGCTGGGCGAGGCCATGAAGAAGGAAACCAAGGGAATCTGGCTCGTTGTCGGCATGCGCCTGGCAGAGAACTCCGCGTTCTACCTGTACTCGACGTTCTCGGTGGTCTACATCATGAAGACGTTTGGAGCCGAGCGCGCCAACCAGGGCACGATGTCCGTTCTGATTGCCTCGGGCATCGGCGTCATTGCCGTCCCGCTGTGGGCGATCCTCTCGGACAAGATCGGACGCAAGCCGCTGTACCTGTTCGGTTCCATTGGCGGACTCCTGTTCTTCCCGCTCTACTTCGTCATGACGGACACCGGCAGCGCGCTGCTGGCAACGCTCGCCATCATCATCGGGCTCGCCGTCTTCCACAACTCGATGTACGGCCCGCAGGCGGCCTTCTTCGCCGAACTGTTCTCCACCAAGCTGCGCTACAGCGGCGCGTCCATGGGTTACCAGTTCGGCTCGGTCCTGGCAGGCGGCATCGCGCCCCTTGTCGCCGTGGCGCTCCTCACCGCCGGCAACGGCAAGCCGGGCTGGGTGATCCTGTACTTCAGCATCATCGGCGTCATCACCGTCGTCGCAACCTTGCTCGCACCCGAAACGCTCGAAAAGCTGGACCGGCGGATTACCGCCGCCCAGGAGCTGGACGAGAAAAACGCAGCGATTGCACAGGAGCGCGTCAGCGCTAACTGACACTCCCTGAAATAGGGCGGGCGCCGTCCGGGTCGAAGGTAGACCTGGACGGCGCCCGTCTTGCTGCGCCTGATCCGCCCGCAATTGTGCGTTGCCGGAAAGTGCCGCCCCAAACAACACAACGCGGGGTCACTTAGCGCCCATAAATGCCCTCGGAATGGGCCGTAGGTGACCCCGCGTTGCTGCTAGGCGAGCGTCCCTAAGCCTGCAGCACCGGGCTCGGCGACATCTCGGCGGCCTGGCGCAGGGCCTCGATCATGCTGCGCACGTCCACGATGCCCTTGCCGGCGATGTCGAAGGCCGTGCCGTGGTCCACGGAGGTGCGGATCACCGGCAGGCCCACGGTGATATTGACGCCGGCCTCGATGCCGAGGACCTTCACGGGGCCGTGGCCCTGGTCGTGGTACATCGCCACGATCAGGTCGAAGTCGCCGCGGCCGGCCAGGAAGAACGCGGTGTCGGCCGGGAGCGGGCCGCGGGCGTCGATGCCGTCGGCCTGCAGCTTTTCGATGGCCGGGGTGATCTTTTCCGCTTCTTCGCCGTAGCCGAACAGGCCGTTCTCCCCCGCGTGCGGGTTGATGGCACAGACGCCGATCTTGGGGTGGGCGATGCCGGCGCGCTGCATGGCGCTGTAACCGCGCCGGACGGTGCGTTCCACCAGGCCGGGCTCGATTTTGTTGATCGCGTCGATCAGGCCGATGTGCGTGGTGACGTGGATGACCTTGACCTTGGGGGTGGAGAGCATCATGGACACTTCCTCAATCCCCATGAAGTGCGCCAGCAGCTCCGTGTGGCCCGGGTAGACGTGCCCGGCCTTGTGCAGCGCGGCCTTGTTCAGCGGCGCGGTGCAGATCCCCTGCACCTCCCCCTTCATCCCGAGCTCGCAGGCGATCCGGATGTAGTGGTAGGCGGCGTTGCCGGCCTCGGCGGATTCCACGCCCCAGGGCAGGTCGCGCGAGAGCAGCTTCGGATCAATCACGTTGATGCGGCCCGGTTCGAAGACGGCCTCGGCCACATCCTGGATCTCCACTATGTCGGCCTGGACGCCCAGCGCCTTCGCACCCAGTTCCAGCCGGTACACGTCCCCGATGACGATGGGCCGGCAGTCCCGGTAGGCGTTTTCGGCCAGCAGCGCGCCCACCGTCACTTCGGGGCCGACACCCGCGCCGTCGCCCATGGTGACGGCGATGACGGGGCGGGTGTCCTGTGCTGTTGCCGTCAAATCGGTGGCATTCAACTCGGCTGCTTTCAAGACTGAATTCATGGTTTCTCCAGATTTTGCGGAAGGGTCGAGTGGTTCTTGGCGTGCAGTGCCGGCCGGTTCAGAGGACCGGCGGCTTTGGATTGAGTGGTAGAGCTGCAGCAGGGCCCGGTCATCGCCGAAGCTGCCGGGCTTGGTGCCCACCAGCCTGCCGTCGTCGGCGAGACTGACCACCGCGCCGTGCTGTTCGGCGCCGAGCGGCTCCAGCGCCCGGATGCCGAGGCGCTCCAGCACCTCGCGGGCCGTCTCGCCGCCGGTCAGGATGAGATCGGGAACAACGACGGCGACGGTTGGGCTCTGCGGTTGCGTGTCCAGGACGCTGGAAACGAAGCGCCCCAGGTTGCTGACGATCTCGCCAGCTTCGCGGGGATCCACGCGGTCCGCCGTGACCGTCAGGGCCACCGGCTCCCCGGCGGCCAGGGCCCTGCAGACGCTTTGCAGGTTCGGGGCCGTCCCGGACTGACGAAGTTCTTCCGGGCTCAGCCCGAACAGCGTAAAACCCCCGGCCTGCAGCTCCCGCAGTTGCCTGCGTGCGGCCCCGGACGCAGAGCCGACGACGGCGAGCACCGGCCGGGCAGCACGGCTGCCGGTGGTGGGGTCTGTGGTACTTGCGGCCCCTGCCACCTGCGCGATTCGCGCAGGTGGCAGGGTTTCTGTGTTCGCCCCAGAGCGCGACCCGGGTCGTAGAGTCTCCGCGAGCACGGCAGCGATGCCGCCAGTACCCACCAGGACGATTCTGCGACCGCCGGCGGCATAGTCCACCTGCGCCAGGGCTTCGACCACGGCTTCCAGGTCGGCCTCGGTCTCGCCGTCGGCCACCACGGTCACGGCGTCGTCGCCGGAGAACAACTGCACGAGCCGCTCGGCCAGATTCGGCGAGCGCACGGCGGCGAGATCCAGCGCGGCAACGGAACTTTGCGCCAGGACCTCTTCTATGCGGGACGGTGGCGCAGCTGCCTCAGCCACCCAAAGGCCGGTTTCGGCCAGCGGAACGCCGTCAGCGTAGGGACGTCCGTCCACTACGGTGCGCCGCAGCTGCGGGAGGGCTCCGGCAATCAGCACGTGGTAGCCGAGGTCCGCCAGGGCCGCCACTTCGGCGCCCACGTTCCCACGCCACAGCGAATCGCTCTTCTTGAACAGCACGGGTGTCCGCGCCGCGTCCTGGGCTGCAAAGACCCTGGCCACGGCGGTTGCAGCCTCCTCCGCAGAGGATGACCTCGAGTGCGTGTCAACAACAATCACGTCGGAAGTCGCGGAAGATGGTTCGAGCAGGATCCGCGTGTCGAATCCCTGCCGGGCAAAACACTCCCCTACTTCAGCGGCGCCGGAAAAGTCATCGGCCTGTATGAGCACTGTTGCCATATCCCCTCCTCCCTTGGATCGAACTGGTCATTGAGCTGGTGAAGTAACTGCCACTTGAACTGAATTGCGGGCCAGCAAAGGAGCTGGCAATGAAGCTGGTGATCGAGCTCTTCATCAAGCTGTCGATGTCCTCATCATGACACAACTGCGCGAATCGCGCTAGAACTGTTGCGCGAATCGCGCAAACGTGGCAAGGTGATCCATGTAACACGGCGCAGGCCATCCGGTCCCCAGCCGTCCCCCGTTCTACCGAGAGGTCAACGATGACCGTTCTTCCTCAAGGAAGTGAGATTTCCCGGCGCCGCCTGCTGCAATTCGGCGCATTCGCCGGACTTCTCCTGGGCACAGGCAGCGTCGCCGGATGCGCCGGCCCCACCGGCCTGCCGGGCCCCAGCACCCTGACCCTGGCGCTCAACCGGTCCCTGGTCAGTCTGGACAACAAACTCAACCAGTTCGACGCCGCCGTCACGGTCCAGCGCGCCGTACGCCAGGGTCTCACAGCAATCGGCCCCGAAACCAAGCCCGTCCTGGTCCTGGCCGAAAGCTTCAAAATGACCTCGCCCACGGTATGGACCGTCCGGCTCCGCGAGGGCGTCAAGTACTCTGACGGCACGCCGCTGAAGATCGAGGACGTCGCCACGGCCCTGAAGATGTACCAGCAGGTCCAGGGCTCCTTCGTTGCCGGCTTCTTCCCCGAGTTCCCCACCGTGGTGCCGGTTGATGACCGCACGTTCCGGATGGAATCCAAGAAGCCCATCCCCATCCTGGATTCGCTGATGAGCATGATCCTGATCAGCCCCGCAGCCAAGAACAAGCCCGAAGAACTGCAGGACGGCGTGGGCACGGGCCCGTACGTCGTGACCAAGTTCAACCGCGGCGCCGGCACTTACAGCCTCCGCCGCAATGAGAACTACTGGGGACCCGCACCGGCGGTGGACACCGTCGAGGTCCGGTTCCTGCCGGAGGAATCCAGCCGCGTCATTGCGCTGCGCAGCGGCGAGGTGGATGTCATCGACTCCATCACGCCCGACTCGCGCGAACAGCTGGCCGGACTTCCCGGCGTCGTACTTAAAGAGGCCTCCAGCCTCCGGCTGAACCAGATCTTCTACAACTTCCGTAAACCGGCCGGGCACCCGCTGGCCGACGCCCGGGTCCGCGAGGCCCTCAGCTGGGCCATCAACGGCGAAGCCCTGGTCAAGGACGTGCTGGTGAACTCCGTCAGCCAGGCCGAGGGCGTCACCCCGTCCAGCCTGACCGGCTTCGCCAAGACCGGCACCTACACCTACGATCCCGAGAAGGCCAAGGCAACCCTGAAGAGCCTGGGCGTCAACGACCTCAGCCTGAAGATCATCTGGGAAACCGGCGAATTCGCGTCCGACACCTCCGTCATGGAGGCCCTGGTAGAGATGTTCGGCAACATCGGAGTCAAGGCCCAGCTCCAGCAGTTCGAGGCCGGTGGCAACATCTCGGCCTGGCGCCAAGGCAAGGAAGGCGACTGGGACCTCCTGGGCAACGGTTTCAGCAGCCCCACCGGCCTGGCCATCACCATGATGCAGGGTATGTACGCCGGCACCGCGGAGAAGGAAAAGACCCGCGACACCTACCAGGGGTACGTGGTGCCCGAGGTGCAGGCCAAGATCCAGGCCGCCGCTACCGAGGTGGACCCCGTGCGCCGGCAGCAGCTGCTCGCAGTGGCCCAGAAGGCCATCTGGGAGACCTGGCCCTGTGCCTGGGCGTTCGTGCCCAAGTCCGTATTGGCCCACCGGGAGCGCGTGGGCGGTCTCTCGCTGGCGCCCACCAACTCCTACCCGCTTGCTGACGTCCGGCTGGAGGCCTAGACCATGACGACTTACATCCTCAAGAGGCTCGGACAGGGCCTACTGACCGTGTTCCTCACTGTCTCCACCGTGTTCGTCCTGATCCGGATGGCCCCGGGCGACCCAGCCGTGGCCTACGCCGGACCGCTGGCCACCACCGAGCAGCTCGCCAAGGTCCGGGAGCAGTTCGGCCTGGACCTGCCCCTGATCGAGCAGTACTGGATCTTCCTGCAGCAGCTGTTCACCGGCAACCTCGGCATGTCCTACTCCTTCCAGGCCCCGGCCATGCAGGTGGTCTTGGAACGGATGCCGTACACGCTGACCCTGGCCACGGCCTCGATCCTGCTCACCGCAGTAGTCGCCATCCCGCTGGGCGTCTGGATGTCCCGCCGCCCGGACACCAAGAAGGAATTCGGCGTCAACGTCCTGACCATCGCCGGGCAGTCCATGCCGGACTTCTGGACCGGCATCATGCTGCTCACGGTCTTCGCCGTCATCATCCCGATCTTCCCGGCCTCCGGTTTCGCCACCTGGGGCGGCCTGGTCCTGCCGACGGTCACCATCGCCATCCTGCAGATCGCCCTGATCTCGCGGATGGTCCGGCGCGAAATGACTACGAACTTCGCCGCACCCTACCTGACCGTGGCCCGCTCCCGCGGCGTCCGGAACTCCTTCCTGACCTGGCGCTACGCCATGGGCAACTCGGCCATCCCGGTCTTCACGGCCTTGGGCACCCGCTTCGCGGCCATGCTCAACGGCGTGGTGGTAGTGGAAGTGGTCTTCGCGTGGCCCGGCGTCGGCTCCCTGATCGTCCGCGCACTCGAAACCCGCGACTACCCGCTGATCCAGGCCACCGTGCTCCTCACGGCGCTCCTCGCGGTTGCCGTCCAGCTGGTCATCGACCTCGCCTACCCCCTGCTTGATCCCCGCGTTCGTCTTGGAAAGGCGGCCACAGCATGAGCCTCAGCGATACCGCAGCTCCTTCCGCAGAAGTCCCCTCAAGCCTCCCCGCCGAGCCGGCCACGAGGAAGCCCTCCCCCAGCGCCGTCACCAAGCAGCTGATCGCCAAGGCCGGCGCCACCCGCCGCCGGATCGCGGCCAAGGTGAAGATCCGCGTCGGCATCGTCTGCACCCTGCTCGTGGCCGTTCCAATCCTGCTGGCCGGGCTCCTGCCGCTGCCCGACCCCAACCACCAGGACCTTGCACAGCGGCTGCTTCACCCGCTGACGGAAGGACACCTGTTCGGCACCGACCAACTGGGCCGCGACCTACTCTCCCGCGTCCTGCACGGCGGCCAGGTGTCACTCACCATCGGCGTCCTCGCCGTGGTGGTCTCCGGCGTCCTCGGCGTCATCGCCGGCGCGGCCGCCGGGTACTTCGGCGGCAAGCTGGACACCGTGGTCTCCCGCCTGATCGAGGCGCAGATGTCCCTGCCGCTGCTGATGATGCTGCTGCTGGTGGTGGCGCTCTTCGGCCCGTCCATTCCGGTCATCACGTTCGTGATCGCCATTGCCCAATGGCCCGAGGTGGCTCGGCTGACCCGGTCCATGGTGCTGGTGGAGCGCGAGAAGCCCTACGTCTCCGCCGCCCGGATCCTGGGCCTGCACCGCGTGCAGATCCTGATCCAGCACATCATCCCCAACGTCATCAAGCAGGCCACGCTGGTGGTCCTGCTCCTCCTGGCCCAGGCAGTGCTGCTGGAAAGCGCGCTCAGCTTCCTCGGCGCCGGCCCACAGCGTCCGTTCGCCACGTGGGGGCGCATCATCTCCGACGGCCAGGACTACATCACCACCGCCTGGTGGCTGGTGACGCTTCCCGGCCTGGTGATCGTGCTCATGGTGGTGGGCGTGAACCTGCTGGGCGACGGCCTCCGCGACCGTCCCCGCCGCAAGAAGAAGGGTGCCTGAGATGAACCTGCATGCGAAAACCGCCGAACAGCCGCTGCTGGAAGTCCGCGACTTCCAGGTGGAACTGATCACCGACGCCGGCATTGTCCGCGCCGTGGATTCCGTCAGCTTCACCATCCACCGGGGAGAGACGGTCACCATCATCGGTGAGTCCGGTTCCGGAAAATCGACGACGGCGATGGGCCTCCTCCGGCTCCTGCCGGAGGACCTCGCCGTGATCTCCGGATCGGTCCGGATCGACGGCGTGGACGTGATCGCCGACTCCAAGGCGATCAACAAGGTCCGGGGCAAGACGCTCGCGCTGATTCCGCAGGACCCCATGACGGCGCTGAGCCCGGTGCACTCGATCGGCAACCAGCTCTTTGAAGCCATCCGGATCGCCGGCGCGGCCTCGACCAAGGAGAAGGGCGCCGTCCATGCCCGCGCCGTCCGGCTGCTGGAACAAGTGCACATCCCCACCCCGGAGGCGCAGCTGAAGAAATACCCGCACCAGCTCTCCGGCGGCATGCTCCAGCGCGTCCTGATCGCCATCGCCCTGGCCAGCGAGCCGCAGCTGCTGGTGGCCGATGAGCCCACGTCCGCGCTGGACGTCACCGTGCAGGCCGGCATCCTGGACCTGCTGCTCGAACTGCAGGAACAGCGCGGCATCGGCATCCTGATGATCACGCACGACCTCGGGGTGGCCCGGCTGATCTCGGACCGGATCCACGTCATGAAGGACGGCGCGTTCGTCGAGTCCGGCGAGGTCCAGCAGATCGTGGACAACCCCGCCACCGAGTACACCCGCAAGCTGCTCGCCGCCATCCCCGTCCTGGGCGCGTGGGACGAATCGCCGGCGGCCAGCACCCCCCTGACCATGACCGGAGCCAGCCATGAATAAGCCGTTCCTTTCCGTCGAAAACCTCGTGGTGGATTACCACGTCTCCGGCGGAACCTTCCGGGCCGTGGACGATGTCTCCTTCTCGGTGGAGAAAGGCAAGACGATCGCCGTCGTCGGGGAATCCGGTTGCGGAAAGTCCACCATCGCCAAGGCGCTGATGCGCCTGGTCACGCCGACCAGCGGGCGGATCGAGCTGGACGGAACGGATCTAGCGGCGCTTAGCGAGGCCAAGCTCCGGCCCCTGCGCTCCAAATTCCAGATGGTCTTCCAGGACCCCTACGGTTCCCTGGACCCGCACCTCACGGCGCAGGAAATAGTGGCCGAGCCGCTGAAGCTCCAGGGTGTCCGGTCGCGGAGAGAGCGGCACAAGGCGGCGGCCAGCCTGATCGACCAGGTGGGCCTGCCTGTAGCATCCCTGGACAAGCATCCGTCAGAGTTCTCCGGCGGGCAGCGGCAGCGGATCGGGATTGCCCGGGCGCTGGCGTCCAAGCCGGAACTGCTGGTCTGCGACGAGGCCACCAGTGCGCTGGACGTTTCGGTGCAGGCCCAGGTGCTCCGGTTGCTCAAATCCATCCAGGACGAAACCGGCATCACCTACGTCTTCATTTCACACAACCTCGGCGTGGTGCAGGAGATCAGCGATACCGTGATGGTCATGCAGCGCGGAAAGCTTGTGGAGCACGGAACGACGGCGCAGGTGCTGACCGCGCCGCAGGAGGACTACACCCGCCGGCTCCGCCGGGCAGCCCTCGACCCGTCCACCATGACCGGCCTGAAGCCGCGGCACCTGGTCTCATCGCTGGCGCTGAAGACCAGCGCCTGAGCCCGCTGGCCACCCGTCAACGCAACCTGCCAACTCAAAACATGAGGATCAACCAATGAGCATCCAGACCGAAGGCACGCCAGTGGACGGCCTCAAGCTACCGATCTCCAGGCTCGTCCTGGGCACCATGACGTTCGGCGACACCGCCGATGAGGCCACCGCGGGACGGATGGTGGACGAGGCGCTCGCCGCCGGCATCACCACCATCGATACCGCCAACGCCTACGTCGGCGGAGCGACCGAGGAGATGCTGTCCCGCCTCCTCAAGGACCGCCGGGCCGACGTCGTCCTCGCCTCAAAGGCGGGCATGCCGCACCCGGACCACGGCCAGCACGCCCCGCTGTCCAAGGAGGGGCTGCGCAACAGCGTGGAGGGCAGCCTGCGCCGGCTCGGCACGGACAGCATCGACCTGTTCTACCTGCACCAGCCGGACCGGGCCACCCCGCTGCAGGAAACCCTGGGCACCGTGGCCGAGCTCGCCGCCGAAGGCAAAATCGGCGCCCTGGGCGTGTCCAACTTCGCCGCCTGGCAGATCGCCGACGTCATCCACGTGGCACGCGAAATGGGCGCTCCGCGGCCGGTGGTCGCGCAGCAGCTCTACAACCTGGTGGCCCGCCGGGTGGAGGAGGAATACCTCGAATTCGCCGCCACCCACCAGGTCCACACCATGGTCTACAACCCGCTGGGCGGAGGCCTGCTGACGGGCAAGCACAGCTTCGACGCCAAGCCGACCGAGGGACGCTACGGCGACTCCAAGCTGGCCGCCATGTACACCCAGCGGTACTGGGACAAGCAGCTGTTCGAGGCCGTCAACGAACTCTCCCTCATTGCGCAGGAACTTGGCATCAGCCTGGCCGAGCTGTCCCTGCGCTGGCTCGCCTACCGCGACGGCGTCGGCTCCATGCTGCTGGGCGGATCGAAGGTGGAGCAGCTGCAGGCGAACATCGCCGCCGTGGCCAAGGGTCCGCTGCCCGCAGCCGTTTCGGAGGCGTGCGACGCCGTCGGCGCCGGCCTCCGCGGCCCCATGCCCGCCTACAACCGCTGACATACGCAACCACTCCCCCGACTGAATTCCCCGACTGAAGGCAGAAGAGACAACATGACATCGGAACTCGCCACCGAATTCGCCCGCAAGATCCGCGCCCGCGAGCAGGCCGTCGGCTACTGGGCCGTCCTGGACGCACCGGTCGCCACCGAGCGCATCGGCCGGCTCGGCTATGACTACGTGGCGCTTGACGCGCAGCACGGGCTGCTGGGCTACTCGGGCGTGCTGAACGGGCTCATGGCAATCGACGCCGGGCACACCGCCGTCGGGATGGTGCGGGTGGAGGGCAACGACTTCACCGCGATCGGCAAGGCGCTCGACGCCGGCGCCGTCGGCGTGATCGTCCCGCTGGTCAACTCCGCGGCAGACGCCGCCGCGGCCGTCGCCGCGGCCAAGTACCCGCCGCTGGGCGGCCGGTCCTACGGCCCCATGCGCTCGGCCCTGCGGATCGGCCCGGTTCCCGCCGACGCCAACGCCGCAACCCTGGTCTTCGCCATGATTGAGACCCCGGAAGGATTGGCCAACGTCAAGGAAATCTGCGCGACGCCGGGACTGGACGGCATCTACGTGGGCCCCTCGGACCTCGCCATCGCCGTGGGCGCTGCCTACCCCGGCGACCCCGCCGTCGAAACCGAGTTCAACGCCGCACTGGAGACCATCGCCGAGGCAGCCGCCTCTGCCGGCGTCGCCGCGGGCATCCACACCCCGGCCGGTGACGTCGCCGCGCTCCGGCTGCGGCAGGGCTACACGTTCACCACCATCGCCTCCGACCTGACCCACCTGGAGCAGGTTGCCAAGGCCCACCTGGCAGCCGCGACGGCAAAGGACTGAGCCGTGACTTCTTCAACTGATGCGACTTCAACAAATGCGACCCGCACTCAGGCTCCCGGCGCGCAAACTCCCAGCGCCGCCGCTGGCTACACCACCATCACGCCAGACGGCGAGGTGAAGGAAGCCGGCGACAGCCTCTACGCGTACCTGCCGGCGCCCACCGTGCAAAGCCACGCCGCGAACCTGCTGACGCTGCCGGACGGCCGGCTCGGCTGCGTGTGGTTCGGCGGCACCCAGGAAGGTGTACCGGACATCTCCATCTGGTTCTCCACCCTGGAGCCCGGCAGCCGCCAGTGGTCGGCCGCCGAGCAGCTCTCGGACGACTCCGCCCGCTCAGAACAGAACCCCATCCTGTTCGCCGCCCCGGATCACCGGCTGTGGCTGCTGTACACCGCGCAGAAGGCCGGCAACCAGGACACCGCCGAGGTCCGCCGCCGCATCTCCCCGGACAGCGGCCGGACCTGGGGCCCGGTGGAGACCCTGTTCCCCGCCAACGCCACCGGGGGCGTGTTCGTCCGCCAGCTGCCCGTGGTGCTGCCGTCTGGCCGGCTGATCATCCCGATCTTCCGCTGCATCACCACCCCCGGCGAGAAATGGGTGGGCAACAGCGACGACAGCGCGGTCATGATTTCCGACGACGCCGGAGCCAACTGGACTGAGCATGTCCTGCCGGGCAGCCTGGGCTGCGTCCACATGAACATCCAGCCCGTGGCCGACGGGTCCCTGCTGGCCCTGTTCCGCAGCCGCTGGGCCGACTCGATCTACGAATCCCGGTCCACCGACGGCGGCACCACCTGGAGCGAACCCGTTCCCACCGAGCTGCCGAACAATAACTCCTCCATCCAGTTCGTTGCCCTGGCCGACGGCCGGCTGGCCCTGGTCTACAACCACAGCCGCGCCGAGGCCTCCACCGAGCGGCGGCTTTCGCTCTACGACGAGATCGACGACGACGGCCTGGCCGAGGAACAGGGGCAGATCGCCGAGCCGGTGGTCACCGCGGGATCCCCGGCCCGTTCGTTTGCCGGCGACGGCGGTGAAAAGAAGGCCTTCTGGGGCACGCCGCGGTCCCCGATGACGCTGGCGATCTCCGAGGACTCCGGCCGCAGCTGGCCCATCCGGCGGAACCTGGACGTGGGCGACGGCTACTGCCTGTCCAACAACTCCCGCGACGGCCTGAACCGCGAATACTCCTACCCGTCCATCCACCAGGGCCCGGACGGCGCCCTGAACATCGCCTACACCTACTTCCGGCAGGCCATCAAGTACGTCCGCGTCGACCTTCAGTGGGCCTCCGAAGGAACCAGCACCCCGGGCGGCGACCTCCAGTGAGCAGCACACCGCACGCCGTCGTCACCGGCTGCAGCTCGGGCATCGGCAAAGCCATTGCCGCCCGGCTGCTGGCCGACGGCTGGCAGGTGACCGGGCTCAGCCGGAGCGAACCCGCGCTCGGGCCGGGCTTCCAGTGGCGGCAGGCGGATCTCTCGGACCCGGCGTCCCTGGCCGCCGGCGTCCAGGACCTGCCTCAAGTGAATGCCTTGGTCCACGCCGCCGGCTTCCAGCGGACCGCCGTCCTGGGCGAGCTGGATCCCGAGGCGCTGGCCGGGATGTTCACCGTCCATGTGGCGGCCGCGAGCACCCTGGCCAACGCGCTGGTTCCGCGGATGCCCGACGGCGGCCGGGTGCTCCTGGTGGGCAGCCGGACCTCCACCGGCTCCCCCGGCAAGAGCCAGTACGCGGCCACCAAGGCTGCGCTGCTTGGCCTGGGCCGGACCTGGGCGCAGGAACTGGCACCCCGCGGCATCACAGTGAACGTCCTGTCCCCCGGGCCCACGGACACGCCGATGCTCGAGGACCCGGGCCGGTCCGCCACGCCGCCGAAACTGCCCGCGCTGGGCCAACTCGTGGACCTGGAGGACGTGGCGGCACTCGCCGGTTTCCTGCTGGGGAACCACGGGAAGTCCATCACGGGACAGAACTATGTGATCTGCGGCGGCGCGTCCCTATGAGCGGATGCACATTGAAGAGATGCGCGCCGGGTCGGAATAGCATGAGGTCAGCAATGTACCGCTCGGTACATCTACGGATGCGTCAGCAGCCGGTGAAGGAGAGCCAACGATGACTACCGCCAAAGCCAGGCGCGAAGAGATCTACCACCTCGCCGTGACCACGGGCCTGGCGTCCGTGGAAGATTTGTCGCGCCATTTTGCCGTGACCGCCTCCACGATCCGGCGGGACCTTGCCCAGTTGAACGAGCAGGGAAAACTCGCCAGGACCTACGGCGGCGCCGTGGCGCTCGGCGCGCACCCTGAGCCGTCCCTGCGGCAGCGGACCGGCGAGGCGTTCGAACAAAAGCAGGCCATCGCCGCCTGGGCGGCTGCCGAAGTCAGGGAGGGTGAAAACATCCTGCTCGACGGCGGCTCGAGCGTCGGGGCCATGGCGCATGCCCTCCGGGACAGGGAAAACCTCTCCGTCACCACCCCGGGCATCAACACGCTCCAGGAACTCGCCGACTCGCCCGGCATCCAGGTGGACTGCCTGGGCGGCCGACTCCGCGGACTCAGCCAGACCTTCGTGGGTCCCATCGCCGAGGCAGCCCTGGAGCGGATGAGTTTCGATCGCGTATTCCTGGGTGCCGACGCTGTCACGGTGGACGCCGGCCTCTGCGAGGCCGACCAGGCCCAGACCCGCCTCAAGGAACTGATGGCACGCCGCGGCAACACCGTCTACGTCCTGGCGGATTCCACCAAGCTCGGCAAACGCCCGTTCCATGCCTGGGTGCGGCTGCCTGCCCCCTGGATCCTGGTCACGGACAACCGCGCGGACCCGGATCAGATTGAGCTCTTCCGGCAATCTGGGGTGACGGTCCAGGTCGTTGACGTGGCGCCGGCGCAGGCTGCCTGACCTAACGCCAGACGTAACAACGCCGTCGTCGAACGGCTGTCCGCGTTCCCGAGGGGAACGTGGACAGCCATTGTTGCTGCGCGCGTCGGCTTGGTTCCGCGCGTCGGGCCCTGTTTGTTCGTCGCCTGGTTCAGGCAACCGCCACGGCGCCAATCTGCTTCATGAGGCTCAGGTTGTCCGTGGTGCCCCAATGCTCGGCCACTTTGCCTCCCTCGACACGGATGATGTCAGTGCAGTCGAACTCGACGCTCTTGCCCGTTGGCGGGATGCCGGCCAGTTCCCCACGATGCGTACCCGTGAGAACCACGTGGCACGCCTCCAGGTTTCCGGCGGCCACCTTGGGCATGATCTCCTTGACCTTGATGTCCGGGAAAGCCGACCGCATCGTCTTCACGAAGTACTTAACCCCGTCCTTGCCGGGCGGTTGCCCGGGGAGGGCCTCCTCGTGGTCGACATAGCTGTCCGCGGCCAGCTCATCAATGAGGTCGAGGTTTCCACTCTCAATGACATCCTTGTAAAACCGCTCAATCAATCCAACATCTCCAGACATTTCCGACTCCTAGTAGACGAGACCGAAATTGGATCCCCCCGGCCTAGTGCCCCGGCCGCACGCGCAGACCACCCCGGAGGAACTCTCCGTTTTTGGTCCCGCAGGTAGGTTTTGAACCCGCGGGCAGGAATCAGCGGTCCGCGCAGAACGCCGAGCAATAGTGTGAAAAAACGAGTGAGGAACGGGCGAAACGCCTCGTTAAGGCAGAAGATATTCCGGGGTTTCGAGGGTGTCAAGATGCGTGCATCAGCGCCCGCTCGAGCCCCCGGCGTCGCCGTCCCCGGAGAGCAACGCGGGGCACCGAAGAGCAACGCGGGGTCACTTAGCGCCCATCCCAGCGGCCCGGATGGGCCGTAAGTGACCCCGCGTTGCGGTGGTTCCTTAGGCGTTGAAGGACTGGGGAGACCAGGTGGCCGGGTTGATCCGGCCCTGGTAGACGGGCAGTTCGATCGCGTCCTCGCCGTCGCGGAACTGAGACCAGGGTCGGTTGAGATTTTCGGTGCCGTGGGTCCTGACGTGCTCGACGGCGGCAAGGTCCAGTTCCGCCGTGAGCAGCACCGGGGCGTCGTCGTCGGCCTCGGCCAGGGTGTTGCCCTCGGGGTCGACA
Organism: Arthrobacter sp. 05T420; assembly: GCF_056396305.1. Taxonomy (NCBI): domain Bacteria; kingdom Bacillati; phylum Actinomycetota; class Actinomycetes; order Micrococcales; family Micrococcaceae; genus Arthrobacter; species Arthrobacter sp. 05T420. The sequence goes on from NZ_JBFTLG010000023.1 coordinate 37,276, forward strand.
ATGATGCTCAGGCCCTTGCCGGTGGGACCCGCGCAGTTGACGCTGACCACGAAGACCTGGTTGACGATCGCGTTGGCCTTGGAGAGTACCAGTTCCTGGCGGCGGTCCGGGGTGGTGGTTTTGACGACGTTGAGGATGACCTCGGCACCCATCCAGGCGAGCTGGCGTGAGACCTCAGGGAACCATGCGTCGTAGCAGATGTTCAGGCCCAACCGGCCAATACCGGGGAGGTCCACGGTGGTGAACCGGCCGCCGGGGTCGTAGGGCTCGAACGGACGCCACGGGAAAACCTTCCGGTAATAACCGGCCAGCTCGCCCTCCGGGGACAGGACCAGCTGGGTGTTGAACAACTGGCCTTCCGGGCCGCGCTCGCAGACGCTACCCGGCACCAGCCAGATCCCCAGGTCCGCGGCAAGCTGCCGGAGCTCCTTGACCCGTGGACCGTCCAGCGGCTCGGCAGAGTTCTGCAGCACCTCCGTGCGCTGCTGGTCCGGGCTTTCGTCGCCGAAGAGGTGGAGCTCCGGAAAGACCACCAGCTTGCTGTGCGGCTGGGCGGCGAGGGCGGCTTTGACCTCGTCCGCGAACGCCGAGACTGGTTCGCCGATGAGCCGGGGGCTGGCCTGGGATGCGATGAGGGGAAGGATGCGTTGCATGGTGTTCTCCACGTTGGGGATGGGATCTACACTAAATTAGATCAGAATGATCTAATTATGGGAAGAGGCGAGATTGGGCCGTAAAGTAGCGGATATGAGCCGTCAGTTGGAGGACACCGCCGAGCCTTCGCCCATCGGCGCCGGCAGGTTGGCCGGTATCGACCGGCGCAGCGCCATCGACGCCGTTCGGCTGCGGATCGGCATGGCGATTTCGCTGGGGCTGCTCAAACCGGGCGAGCGCCTGCCCGACCAGGAAGACGTGGCCCTGGGCCTGTCAGTCAGCCCGATTACTGCCCGCCGCGCACTGGCGAGCCTGGCGGAACTGGGCGTGGTGGTCCGCCGCCGCGGCCGGGGCGGCGGAACGTTCGTCGCCGATGAACCCCCGCGCAGCGTCTTGGCGGAACTCGCGGCGTCCCCCGCCGAGTGCCGGGCCGTGAACCGCCTGGTGGACCGGAGGCTGCTCTTCGAATGCGCCGTGACCCACTACGCGGCAGTCAACGCCACGGCCGAACAGTTGGACGACCTGGACCGGCTGACCAAGGACATGGCAGAGTCCACGGACTGGTCCGACTACCACCAGGCGGACGAGCAGTTCCATCAGCTGGTGGGCTCGGCCTCGGGGCTGGGCACCGCCGTCGAGGCGTACTACGAGACCCTGGCGGAGCTCTATGCCTACTTCATTCCCTACCCGATCGAGCTGCTGCATAAATCAAACTGCGACCACGTCGCATTGGTGGCGGCACTGCGTGCCGGCGATGTCCAAGAGGCCGTGGAGGTCTCCCGCAAGCACGTGAACATCCTGCACCAGACCATGTTCATGGGCCTGCCGGACGGCGGGGGCTCCCCTACGCCCGAGTAATCAGGCAGGCTTGGCGCATCAGGCGCTGTGGTAGACCTTCAGCGCCGCGCCGTATCCCAACGGCAATCCGCGCCCGTGAAGCCAGGACATCAGTACCTCGATTACTGCGGCGAGGCTGAGAATCTGGTTAGCCTTGGGCTCCTCGTGGGGCAGGTTTCCGGAGTCGTCGGCCGCCGCCCCCCTACCAATGCGCCAATTGTGCGTGGTATCTCCGTCGATCTGGGCGACCTCCACCAGATATCCCGAGCCGGTATTGGCAGCCTGCGCGTACCGTCCGGATGGTTGCTCATCCAGGTCCTTCGTCTGCACAGTGAACCAGTCATCCTCCGCGGTGATGCTTTGAGCGATGGCGACGAGTTGATCCGCGGATTCCACGTCATGCCAGCCTGTGTAGCTCCCGTCCAGCTCGGCCTGCCATTCGAGGGATTCCTCAGGTTGAACGCCAAGCATCAATTCGAGCTGTGTGTCTGGCAAAGCAAGAGTTTCGAGCATCCATCGCCCTTTCGTGTGGGTCGTGTACAGGACCATGGTGTGCCATAGCAGTGACATTTTCGGGTCCACGCGAGGAATGTCACAGCCCCTTGGTAGCTTGTGAATGCCGGCGAAGGCCTAACTTGGCCGGTCGACAGAAAGGGTCTCCATGGAAACCCAAGAAATGACTTCCGAAATAGCCGCCGCGCAGGCGATTGCGACGATCGCCCACCGGTACCAGACGGACAAGATTGGCGTCGCTTACATCGAGCATCCGCGCCGCGTCGCTGCCAGGCTCACGAAAATGAATGCGGCCCCGTCGCACATCGCTGCGGCCTGGCTGCATGACGTGATTGAGGATTGCGGCGTGACTGCCTCAGACCTGATCGCCGCGGGCATCAGCCGGGAAGTCGTGGACGCCGTCGTCCTGCTCACGCGGACCGAATCAAACAAGGGCGACGGGTACTACCTCGAAATCCGCAAGAACCCACTTGCACTGGCAGTGAAACGGGCGGACATCGCGGACAACACGGATCCGGAGCGGACCGCGCTCTTATCTGCAGAAAAGCGGGAACGGCTCGCCGCCAAATACGCACATGCCTTGACGATCCTCGAACCCAAATAGGCGAAGTAGCGGCCGGCGTCCCAGAAATAATCGTGGCCGGCCCTTGAGCCTAGGCTGTCCGCCGCTCCCGCCACGCCAGCGACACCATGAACACCACTGCCCCCAGCGCCAGCATGACGAACACCATCAGTCCCCAGTTCGCCTGGGTGACCCCGCTGCCGTAGAAGATGCCGATCAGCACTGTCGCCGTGATCGCGCCCAAGTAGCGGCAGGTCTGGAAGATCCCGGCGGCCACCCCGCGCTCCTCCGGCCGCGTGGAAACGTACATGCCCTGGCTCGAGGAAATGGCGACCACGCAATAGGGTGCACCCAGGAACGCGGTCAGGGCGAGCACCAGCGGGACGGCGAGGGAGACCGTCAGCAGCCACATCGCCGCCGACGCGGCAATGAGGAGCACGACGCCGGCGATCAGCACCCGCCGCACGCCGAACCTGTCGATCGCGCGGACCGCGAACGGCGTCCCGACCACGGAGATCGCGGCGAGCGGCAGCATCAGCAACCCCACGACGCCGGGATTGTATCCGCCTGCGGTCTGCAGCAGCTGGGGCAGGCCGAAGAACGCGAAGTAGTAGACGCCGTTGAACAGCGCGAAGCCCAGGTACACCAGCAGCAGCGGCCGGTTGCGGCCCAGCAGCCGCAGGTCCAGGAACGGCGGGCTGAACCGCAGCTCCCGCCACGCGAACAGCGCCGCGAGGAGCATTCCTCCGCCAAGCAGCCACCAGCGGTAGTCGGGCAGCACATTCAGCAGCGCCATCATCACCAGCACCAGGGCACCGATGAAGGCCCCGATGCCGGGCAGGTCCGAGTCCCGCACCAGTTCCGATACCCGGCCGCGCTCCCGGAAACCGTCCGCCGGGGCAAAGCGCCGGACAACGAGGATCGCCACCAGCGAGAGCGGGACGTTGATCAGGAACAGCGCCTGCCACCCCACCAGGCTCACCAGCAGGCCGCCCACCACGGGCCCGACGGCGGCTGCCGAGGTGTTCGCCATCTGGATCCGGCCCAGCGGCCGCGTGGACTTCACGTTCGCCTCCCGCGCCAGCGCCGCGACCATGACGACGGCGCTCGGGTACGCGGTGGCGGTGCCGAGGGCCATGAAGGCCCGCGCGACGCACAGCAGCGCGAAGTTCGGCGCGAAGGGAGCGAGCGCACAGGTCACGGCCACCAGGGCCATGCCCAGCAGGAACAGCCGCCGCGGGCCGAAGCGATCCGCGAGCCGGCCCATGAGCGGCTGGCCGGCGGCGGAGGTGAGGTAGAACGCGGTGATCACCCAGGTGACCGTGGCGACGTCGAGCCCGAAGTCCTCGCGCAGCACCAAGAGGGCGACGGCGATCATCGAGGAATTCAACGGGTTCAGCGACGTGCCCAGGCTGAGTCCGGCGACGGCCAGGCCCGTCCGGGGAGAGTTGCTCACGGCAACAGTCTGTCCTACGACGCCAGCCGAAATCGAACCGGACGCCACACGCCGCGCCGGAACCCCGGCGTCAGAGGACCTTGGAAAGGAACGCCCTGGTCCGGTGGTGCTGCGGATCGCTCAGGATCTGGCGGGGCGCTCCGGCTTCCACCACCACTCCTTCGTCCATGAAGACCAGGGTGTCGGCCACCTCGCGGGCGAACCCCATCTCGTGGGTCACCACGATCATGGTCATGCCGCTCTTGGCCAGTTCCTTCATGACGTCGAGCACCTCTCCCACCAGCTCCGGGTCCAGTGCGCTGGTGGGCTCATCGAAGAGCATCAGCTTGGGGTCCATCGCCAAGGCACGCGCAATGGCCACCCGCTGCTGCTGGCCGCCGGACAAGTGCGCCGGGTAGTGGTCGCCCTTGTCCCCCAGTCCCACCCGTTCCAGCAGTTCCTTAGCCCGTGCGGTGGCGGCGGCCTTGGACAGCCGTTTGACCCGCATCGGGGCCAGGATGATGTTCTCCACCGCCGTCAGGTGCGGAAACAGATTGAACCGCTGGAAGACCATGCCGATGTCCTGGCGCTGAAGGGCGGCCTCCTTGAGCTTCAGTTCGTAGAGCTTGTCCCCCTTCTGACGGTAGCCAACCAGCTGCCCGTCGACCGATAGCCTGCCCGCATCCACCCGTTCCAGGTGGTTGATGCAGCGCAGGAACGTGGACTTGCCCGAACCGCTGGGACCCACGATGCAGAGCACCTCGCCCGGATTGACCTCCAGGCTGATCCCGCGCAGCACCTTGTTGGTACCGAAGTTCTTCGAAACGCGGTCTGCGAGCACCATTGGCATGCCGGTCATCCCTTACCTCCAAAATCTGTGCCGAGCGGCGCGCCCGGAACCGTACCCGGACCCGCGCCGGGAACCGTGCCAACAGTGGCGGATGCCGCCGTCGGACCTGGCGACGCCGGTTCCTTGCCGGTCTTGAGCCGTCCGGTTCCGCGCGAGAACCGCTTTTCGATGAAGTGCTGGCCCACCATGAGGGCTGAGGTGAAGAGCAGGTACCAGAGGGACGCCACGATCAGCAGCGGCACCGGGGTGAACGTTACGGCGGAAATGCCGCGGGACACCCCGTAGAGATCGATGCTCAACGGAATCGCGGCCACCAGCGAGGTGGTCTTGAGCATCGAGATCACCTCGTTGCCGGTGGGCGGGATGATGATCTTCATCGCCTGGGGAACCACCACATACCGCATGGTCTGCCCCCAGGACATGGCCAGCGCCGTCGAGGCTTCCTCCTGGCCCTCATCCACGGACAGCAGCCCGGCGCGGACAATCTCGGACATGTACGCGGCCTCGTTCAGGGCCAGTCCGATCACCGCGGTGATGAAGAGGTTGGTGAAGATCTCGTTCGGGAAGCTGACCCACGGCGTCGTGAACGGAATGCCCAGCGTGAACACCGGGTAGATCAAGGCCACGATGCCCCAGAAGACCAGCTGCACATAGACGGGGGTTCCGCGGAAGATCCAGATGTACAGCCACGCCACGCTTTTCAGCACCGGGTTGGGCGAGAGCCGCATGATGGCCAGCAGCAGGCCCAGGACAATCGCGCCGATCATCGAGTAGATGGTCAGCGTCAGCGTCACCCAGGCGGCCTGGCTGATCCGGCGGTCAAAGATGTACTTGCCGACGTCGGGCCAGCCGAAGTCCGGACGCTGCGCGGCGTCTAGCACGAACACCGCCAGCATGAGGACCAGGACCACCGCCACCAGGATTCGCCAGGGATGGCGCAGCGGGACGGCGACAATGGGCGTCGGCTCGTCCGTCATCTCCGGTTCGACGCCGACGGCGGTTCCGGCTCGGTTATGGCTGGTCACCCTTTAGCTGCCACGTTCAGCGTTGCCGTCTTGACGCCACCGGATTCCACGCCCCACTTGGCCAGGATCTTGTTGTAGGTGCCGTCATCGATCAGCGTCTGGAGCGCCTTCTGCAGGACCGGGGTGAAGGCGCTGTCCTTGGCCACGGGCATCCCGTACGGTGCCACCTCGAAGGCGTTGCCGGCGGTCTGCAGCTTGTCCTTGGTCTTGGAGATCGCGTAGAGGGTCACCGGTGAATCAGCACTCATCGCGTCTACCTGCCCGACCACTAGGGCGTTGGTGGCCTGGTCCTGCGCGTCGTACTTAAAGACGGTAATGGCGGGCTTGCCGGCGTCGGTGCAGGCCTTGGACTTCGCGGGCACCTCGTGGGTGTCCTGGTAGGTGGTGGCCTGGACGGCGACCTTGAGCCCGCAGGCGTTGTTCGGGTCCACGGTCTTGCCCTTCGGCGAGGCCCACTGGATGCCGGCGGAGTAGTAGTTCACGAAGTCCACCTGCTTTTCGCGTTCCAGGGTGTCGGTGAAGGAGGACACGCCCACGTCGTCCTTTCCGGCCTTCACCGCCGGAAGGATGTTGTCGAAGGTGCCGATGTCGAAGTTGACCTTCAGGCCCAGGACCCCGCCGAGGGCGTTGGTCAGGTCCACGGCCCAGCCGGCCGGCGCACCGTTGTCGTCCTTGAACTCGTTGGGCGGGTAGTTGTTGGCCATGCCGACGTTGAGGACACCGGCGGACTTGATCTTCTCCGGAAGCGACGCCGCGAGGGAGTCGTTCTTCTGCACCGTGACGGCGTCCGCCGTGCCGGAAGCGCCGGGGGCGCCGGCTGTGGCGGCAGGTTCGCTGTTGTTGACGCAGCCTGAAAGCGACATTGCCGTGACTACGGTGAGGACGGGAAGCAGGTATCGAGTGCGCATGGTTTCCTTAGCTGTTCAGGGATTCTTCGAGACTCCCGCGACGTTGCGGGGGGCACTGTGTGCTGAATTGTTCGGGGCTGATTGTTTGGGGCCGATTACTCGGGCTGATTTTGTTCCGGGATTGTTACTGTCGGGAGCCTGGGGCTGCTGTTTCGAGGACTTCGGGGGAATGACGGATGTCGCGAAGAATTTCCCCGCCCCGCGCCTTCAATTCGGGAATGCTGGAAACGCCCACCAGCGTCATCGTACGCCGGAGTTCGTCCCCAAAGATGTCAATGATGCGTCCGACACCCGGCGATCCGGCCGCCACCAACCCGTACAGGTAGGCCCGGCCGATCGAACAGGCGTCCGCTCCGAGCGCCAGGGCCTTGAGGATGTCACTCCCCCGGCGGACGCCGGAGTCCACGTAGATCTCGATCGAGTCGCCCACGCGTTGCCGGGATTCCTGCAGGACATCCATGGGGCTCAGCATGTGGTCCAGCTGGCGGCCGCCGTGGTTGCTCAGCTGCACGGCGTCCAGGCCAATACCCGAAGCCTTCGCGACGTCGGCCGGGTTGACGCAGCCCTTGAGCACGATCTTGCCGTGCCAGGCCTGCCGCAACCCCTCGAGTTCCTTCCATCCGCTGCTCGCATCCGAGTGGCCCAGGATGTGCTGCCACATGGTCGGGGTGACCACGGAGGTGGCGGCGGGGCTTTGCGGATCCAGGTTCGGGAAACTGATGCCGTCCGCGCGAAGGAAGTTGACCCACCAGGAAGGACGCCGGGCGATGTCCGCAATGGTTGACAGCGTCAGCGCCGGCGGGGCGGTGAAGCCGTTGTGGAGGTCCCGTTCCCTGGAGCCCAGTGCCCGCGTGTCGACGCCGACAATCAAGGTGTTGAATCCGGCAGCCTCGCAGCGGGCCAGTTTGGTCTTCATCGCCTGCGCGTCGGAGGTGAGGCCAAAGTTGAACCAGCGGTCCAGACCCGGGTAGCGCTCCGCGATGGTCTCCATGGGAACGGTGCTCAGCCCGGCCAGTCCGTAGGGGAGCCCAGCCCGATCGGCGGCGGCCGCAACGGCGAGCTCGCCGTCGGGATGGAACAACCGGGTGGCCCCGGTCGGAGTCAAGGTCAGCGGCAGGGCGCTTTCTTTTCCGAGCAGCGTGGCACTGGTGTCCGGGCCGGAAACCGGGCCCCAACTGGGCATCAGGGCCCACGCGTCGAAGACGGCTCGATTGCGGCGGAGCGTCACCTCGTCTTCAGATCCGCCGTCCAAATAATCGAAAATGCCGGCCGGCAGGACCCGGCGGGCCGATTTCCGGTATTCCTCCACATTGAAAGCGTTGGCCAGCACCCGGCGTCGGCGGGAAATCACCGGGGCCTTGACCTGGATGAGCTGTTTGGCTTCGCTGATTTTCAATGACGGCCTTCCGTTTGCTGTGCTGCGTTATGGTTCAGCGTAGAAAGTGAAGCTCCGCGCCACTATGGAGATTGCGACAAATTGAGGGGCCCATGATTAGTAGCAAATGCCAAACGGGTTTTTTGGGGAAGCCATGACGACGCCTCCGGCGGAGCGGCACGCCCTGCCCACGCTGGCCGACGTCGCCCGCTCGGCGGGTTCGGAAATTCTCAGCCTCGTGGAAATGCCGGCCGATGACCGGCAGATCGTCGCCGGTTCGGTGCTCTATGACTCGACGGCCCGGCCCACCAGGTTTCCCGGCGCCGTTGCCCTGGCCATCGGCCTATCCCTCTCCGGCAAGCGTCTGGGCGCGAAAATTAGGGAGCTAAGCGAGGCCGGCTACGTGGCCATCGTTTACAAATCCAACGGCACCTCGGACGAGGTGTTGCGGGCAGCGGCCCGGGACAACGGGATGGCGCTGTTCCGGGCCTCCGACTCGGTGCCGTGGAACCAGCTCGCGGAGATCATGGATGCCGCAGTCATCCCGCACCGGCAGTCGGGACGGACCCTGGTGGACATCCGGCCCGGCGACCTGTTCGACCTCGCCAACACGGTGGCGGCCCAGGCCGGCGGTGCCATCGCGATCGCCGATCCCGAGCAGACGATCCTGGCGTACTCGACCCTCCCGGACCAGCCCATTGACGAGACGCGCAGGAATTCCATCCTGAGCCTGCACGTGCCGCATTCCGTGGAAACGGACAACGACTACCGCCGGGTCCATGCCGCCACCGATGCACTGGATGTGGCGACCCAGGATCCCCTGCTCCGGCGCACGGCCATCGCCATCCGGGCCGGCGACTCCGTTCTGGGCTCGCTCTGGCTCCTGGAACTGGCCGCCCACCCCAACGAGGACGCCAGCCGGATCCTGCGCGAAGCAGCCAACGTGGCCGCGCTCCACATCCTGCACAAACGGACCACCTACGTCTCCAACCTGACCCGCCAGATTGATCTGGTCCAACCGCTGCTGTTCGATCCGAAACGCGCCGAACTGGCGGCCATCAGGCTCGGGATCTCGGCGCCGTCGATCCGTGTGGCGGCCCTGGGCATCTGGCCATCCGATGCCATCGCGGCCGAGACCCTGCAGTCCCGCCTCCGGCTCTTCGACACCATCCGGACCGCCTGCGCCATCCGGCTGCCCTCCGCCGTCTGCGGGCTCTCGGACAACATCGTGTACATCGTTCTGCCGCAGACCACGGAATCGTCGCGCCAGTTCCAGCGCGGCGCGATCCTGAAGATTGTGCAGAATGCGCGCCGGTTGCTCTCCCGTCCGGTCCTGGCCGCGCTGGGCGTCGCGGCGACGATCGACCGCCTCGAGGAATCCAGGGTCAACGCGGAACTGGTCCTGTCCGAGCTGGTGCGCAACGTCGCGGAAGGGCTCATTGCCGCCGATTCCGATGACATCGTGGCCGACGACGACTCCCTCGGCTCACGTCTTTTGCTGCGCCAGTTCGTCTCGGCGCTGACCGCCGCCGGCCAGCTGCCCGGGGCGCACGCGCTCAGCATCGCGGCGTACGACGAACAGCATAAGAAATCCTTCGAGGAGACCATCTACGCCTACCTGAGCTGCGGCGGCAACGCGATCGACGCCGCCAAGTCGCTGGACGTGCACGTCAACACGGTCCGGTACCGCTTGTCCCGCGTGGAGCCGCTGTTCGGCATAGACCTCGACGACGCCGAAACGCGCCTGCTCGTGTGGCTGCAGTTATGGGCACGACACAACTAGTGGCTGGCTCACGCGGTTGAGGCTTGACCTGCTGCGGCTCGGTCAATCGCTGTCGATGCCCGGCTCTGTCACCGCCCGGGGCATCAGCCGCCGGCGGACGCCGGTGCGGTCGGCGCGGTCGGGTGCCGCCCCCAGGCCAGCTCACGGAGCCGGACCAGGTCCAAGGAGGGCTGGGCCGGCGGGACGCCTGGCCGGTTCTGCGGAACCAGGACCCGCAGGGCGCGGGGTTCGATGCTGCACCGCACCGGCGTGCTCATCAGCAGGGCCTCGCCGTCCACTCCGACGGGGATCTCGGGCACGTCGGCGTCGACCACCACCTCCGCCGCGACTCGTTGGATCAGGCCGTGCTTCGTGGCACGGCGCAGCAGGCCGACCGCTTCGCGGGTGCTGGCCGCGGAAAGCGCCACGGCGCCCAGAACTCCGCGGTCCAGCCGGGTCCGGCGGCCCAGGCCCGCGAGGTCGTTGCTGCCGTACGGACCGTTGCTGACCAGCACCGCCTGCGGGCCGTCCACTGTCATGCCGTCCATCTGGGCTCGAAGTCGCGCACCCTTAGCGCCCTTGATCAGGTCGGGAAGCATCTGCAGCACCGTTCCGGCCTTGTCTTCGCGGTACTCCGGGCTCTGCACCACCTCGGCGTACACGCCGAAGGATGAGTTGTTGACGAAGGTGCGGCCGTTGATCTTGCCGAGGTCCACGTGCAGCTCCACCCCGTCCCGAAGGGCGTCCAAGCAGCCCGTCGGGTCCTCCCGGTCCAGCCCAAGGTCCAGGGCGAAATGGTTGCGGGTGCCGGCGCTGATCACCAGGAAGGGAAGGTTGTGCTCGGCCGCAATGCCGGCCACCAGCGCCTGGGTTCCGTCCCCACCGGCGACGCCGAGCAGATCGGCGCCGCGCTCCACCGCTTGCCGGGCCAACGCGTCGACGTCCACCTGTCCGGGACCTTCAAGAAGGGCCACCTCGGCGCCGAGTTCCTCGGCCTTCCGCTTGAGATCGAACTTCACCACCTTGCCCCCGCCGGAACGCGGATTCATCACCAGGAAGGCATGCCGCCAGGTGGGAGCGGGGTACTCGGCCATCGCTTTGCCCTCACCCCTTTCCCGGAGGGCGGCACGGGCACAGACCACCGCCACGAACGCCAGGGCAAGGGCGATCACCACCTCGCGGAGCAGGCTCGCCTGGACATACAGGGCCAGCACCACCAGCGGGGCCAGCACCGCCAGGGCCAGCGCACACCAGCGCAGGAAACCGCGGCTGATGAGAAACCAGTAGATCGCGGCCACGGCCACCAGCACGGCGCCCAACCCGGTGACGACCAGGGCAATGGTGCCTGCAAAACCCGCAGCCACCAAGGGGACAGCCACCGCGAGGATCACCGCCGCGTAGGCCGCCCTGGCCCACCACCTCCGGGTTTCCGGGACCTCCTCGATGGACGGTATGACTTTCATGGCGCGCCCCCGATCTGCGTTACCCCGACGGCGGCCATCAGCCCGGTCTCTGCCCTGCGCTCCCCGTGTCGAGGGTGCGGGCGCCCGAGCTCTCTGCCATCCCTGGAATTCACTTTCGGCCTCTCCTTCGCCTCGAATGAATGCGGCCATCACAGAATCGGGCCGGCCGTTCAGGTCCTGATTTTTGCCACCGTCATCAAAATCGCCGAGTCTTCCTCGGCCTCCAGGCTGTGCAGTCCCGCCGGCACGATCAGCAGATCGCCGGTCTTGCCCTGCCAGGATTCATTGCCGGCCCGCAGGCGAACACAGCCGCGGAGCACAAACACGGTCGCCTCGCCCGGGTTTTGGTGCTCGCTCAGCTGCGTCCCGGCCCTGAACGCCATGACGGTCTGGCGCAGAACTTTCTCGTGCCCGCCGAACACGGTGTCAGCAGCCCGTCCGCTCCCTGCCGCGAGCGCAGCCGCGATCTGCTGCCTGGCCAGGGCATCGATCGAAATTTTCTGCATGGGCACACCGTACTCGCCTCACGCCGCGCTGCCGAGGGTCCTTCGCCCCGGAGTCTGGCCCGCACCCGGTCACCGTCCGGGGTCGATGTCCTGGCATGCACCTCAGGCCACCGTTTCTGAGTCGCGGGAGCGCCCAAGCAGCCGGGTACAGCTGCAGCCCCGTACAGTTCCATCCCCAGTACGTCACTAGCCCTAGTACGCCCTAGCTCTAGTACGCCACTGGCCCTAGTACGCCACGTCGAATCCGCCGAACTCCCCAGTCGCCGCCGAGACGGACTCTTCGACGTTGTCCACCCGGCCAGGCGCTTCCGGCGAGCGCAGCCAGCGCCGCAGCTCCAGCACCACGGACTGCGGCCCCTCGGCCACGATGCCCACGGAGCCGTCCATGTTGTTCCTGACCGTGCCGCTGAGCCCCAGCTCCTCGGCCTTCCGGACCGTCCAGTACCGGAAGCCAACCGCTTGAACCACACCGGAGACCCTGGCGTTCAGCCGCACGGGCTCACCGGAATCGGCCGGAAACTGCGCCCGGTGTTTCTCAGTCATGCTCCCAATGTAGCGCCCACAATGGCGCCGATTTTAGTCACAGTTTTTGGTCATACAGGGCTTGGGCAGACCGGGTTTGGTAGTGCAGACATAGTCTCACCACCCAGACACAAGAGGACCTTTGCCTCTTTTCGAGCGGCTGCCGTCCGCGAAAAGCTAGCTTCCGGCACTGCAACAGCACACCCGAAGTGCTCTTCCCCTTACCACCGGCGGTTACAACTGCCAGAAAAAGGACAAATAATGGCTGGACAATTCGAAATCTTCACTGACTCCGAATCCAATGTGCGCTTCCGGCTGCTCGCAGCCGACGGGACCGTGTTAGCAATTTCCACACCATTCGAAGACAAGCGCCAAGCAGCAAACGGCATCATGGCCGTTCGCGAGTGCGCCGGTACCGGGCTGATCAGCGAGGCCCGCAACAACCCTTGGACTGGACAGCGCGCCAGCAAGAATGCGTCGGCCCCGGGCCATCGTCACCTACACCGGCACCTGCCCGCCGTGTAGTTCACGTCTAGCTTGCCAGCCGGCCACACGGCCGGCTGCTTAGCTGTGCCCGGCTGCGGCTCGTAGGAGCGGCATTGAGGGCACCTCGTGCCCGGCTTGCGGCTTTCAGGACATCCTTTGAGGGTGCCCGGTGCCCGGCTGCGGCTACTTTGCCGGCTCCGTCACTGCGCCTGTCACCGCACCCTTCGCAGGACGCAGGGACGTGATCATCTTCCGAACGTCCTGGTACTCGGCCGTGGTGGCGTACAGCTTCGCCTTCTCTAGGTACGGCAACCCGGGGTCCCCCGGCGTCGTGTTCTTCGCCGGGTCATAGGCTTGGCCGAACAGCGCCCCGCTGGGTGGCCAGAGGAACAGCTGGAACATCGGGCACGACACGGGTCCGGTCTCCTCCGGCATCATGGTGATCCCGTACGACGCGATGGTGGGCGGCGAAGCGTCAGTGGCTGTGGCATCACCGCGGCCCTCGAAGACGTAGCGCGGCACAGTCTGGTCGGCCATGCCGGGTTCACTCAGGGCCTGCATCGGTTCCGAATCGATGAGCAAGTACGGCTGCTGATCGCCGCATTCGGCGCCCGTGACTATGTTGGTGCGCAGCGCGGCCATCTGCTTCCCGGCGCCGTTCACAACGTCCACGAACTCACCGCCCAGCGGCGCCTGGCCCGCCGGATCCCGGACCACCCATGTGGCCGGGTAGTCGAAGCTCAGCGTCCCGTCCGACGTCGTGAACGTCTTCCACCCGGACGACGACGGCGGGGCCCCCTCCGCAGGTGAGGTGGCCGGCGTCGTGGTCCCCGGTGTTGTTTCCGATGCTGTTCCCGTCGGCGGGGTTCCCTGCGTTCCCTGCGTAGCGGTTCCCGACTCAGTGTTTCCCGACTCAGTGTTTCCCGGGGACGGGGGGGCCCCGGACGTAGCATCCGGCGCCGAAGCAGCGCCGGATGTTGCGGGCGCCACCCCCGGTGAGCCGCAACCGGCCAGCACCAGGCCTGTGAGGAGCAGCCCCGAGACGAACGGAGCCTGAAAGACTGTGCGTCGCTGCCGCCCCACCATGGCCCGGGCCGGTCCTACTGCCCCGCCGGGTGCAGCGAGGTGATCATCTTCCTGATGTTCTTGAATTCAGAGGTCTCCATGTAGGCCTCCGGGGTGTCGACATTCGCCTCGTTGCCCGGGCTGGTGTCGAAGGGGTTGTAGACGCCCCCGAACGACGCTCCGCTGGGCGGCCAGGTGAAGAAATGGAAGATCGGACAGGCATCGGGCCCGGACGGTTTGGGCGCCGAGCTGATGCCGTAAGCCATGACGTTGGCCTTCATGGGGTCCTTCTCTGCCGGATACAGCCGCAACTCAAAGATGAAGTTCGGTGTGACACCCTGCTGGGCCAAGGCTGGGACGGGCACCAGATCTAGCAGTGAGTAGGGGATCCGTTGAGTGCATTCCGAGCCTGTGGCTACGTTGGTCCGCAACGTGGCCAGCGACTTGCCGCCCGCGGTGAGGACCTCGAGGAACACCGCGCCGGGCGAGGCCTCGGCGCCGCGGTCCTTCACGCTCCACTCGGCCGGGTGGTCGAACTCCAGCTTCCCGTCGGAGGTCTTGAAAGTCTTCCAGTCGGCCGCCGTCGGCGCGGGCGTGCCGGGTGCCGAGGGCGGGTCGGTGGGCGCAATATCTGTTGCGCCGGGCGCGGACGTCAGTGGGGGCACGGAGGGCATCGCCGGCGACGTCGGCCCCGGACCCGCGGGACCCCCGCAGGCGCCGAGCAGTGCCGCAACCAAGAAACCGGCCGATGCCGCTGAGCCGAACGCCGCGAGACGACGCATGTCACCCTCCCCCTGGGATACAAGTGGTTCGACCATTCTGGAACGTCCGGGCGCAAAAGCAAGAGCCAAAAGTCCCGGTTTGGCGGCGAGAACCGGCCGGAACGCGCCGCAGCGTGCCGTGACTGCCACCCGCTGCCGTGGCTTCTGCCGCGGCGTGACCGGACCCACGTTGACATCCGGACGATTTCAATTGCCCGCGGAAGCTTGCTAGAGCTTAACTAATGCAAGAGTTCCTGACACAAGCAATGCCGTTCCTGGCCATGGCCCTCGCCGTGGTTGCCGGGCTCGTCCTGTCCTGGCTGGTGCGCAAGCTTGTGCTCCGGCTCAACCGCAGCAAACCCGAACTGCGCGAGACGTCCCGCGTCGCCCGTATGCCCCTGCGCCTCTCGCTTTGCCTGGTGGCCGTGCGGATCGCGCTGGCCACAAGCACCGGGGACCTCGAATGGCGCCACGGCCTGGACCATCTGCTGCTGATTGCGCTGATCGCGTCCCTGGCCTGGCTGGCCATCGCCATGCTTCTCATCATCGAGGCGATGGTCCTCAACCGGTACCGGGTGGATGTCGCGGACAACCGCCGCGCCCGGCGGCTGCGCACCCAGGTGATCCTGGCCCGGCGGATCGGCGTCGCCCTGATCGTAGTGGTGGCCCTGGGCAGCGTGATGCTGACATTCCCCGCGATCCAGGCCCTCGGCGCCGGGCTCCTGGCCTCCGCGGGCGTGATCTCGATTGTCGCCGGCCTCGCCGCCCAGACCTCCCTGGTCAACGTCTTCGCCGGCATCCAGCTCGCCTTCACGGACGCGATCCGGGTGGACGACGTGGTGGTGGTCCAGAAGGAGTGGGGCCGCATCGAGGAGATCACCCTGACGTATGTGGTGGTCCACATCTGGGACGACCGCCGGCTGATCCTGCCCTCAACGTACTTCACCACCACCCCGTTCGAGAACTGGACCCGGCGGCAGTCCGAGGTCATGGGCACCGTGGAGTTTGACCTCGACTGGCGCGCACCGGTCGAGGCGATGCGCGGCGAGCTGAAGAAGGTCCTGGCCGAGACCCCGCTGTGGGACCAGCGGGTGGGGGTCCTGCAGATCACGGACGCCACCGCCGGCTTTGTCCGCGTGCGCATTCTGGTCAGCGCGGCCGACAGTGCCTCCCTGTTCGACCTCCGTTGCCTGATCCGGGAGGAATTGGTGCTGTTCCTGCAGCAGGACCACCCGACGGCGCTCCCCCACGTGCGACTCGAATCGCTGCCGTCCGCGGCTTCCGCCACGGCTTCCTCCAACGCCTCCGACGCCGGGACGGGCGCCAAACGTCCGGGCAAGACTGCCACGGCCGAGCACCACCGGCACCCGGACCCGCACGACTCCCAGCTGTTCACCGGATCCATCGAGGCGATCCAGCGCTCCAAGGCCTTCTCCGGTCCGGGCGAGGACGTCTTCGAGGACCGTGACAACGCCATCGCCTCACAGAACTAGGCCGGGCCGCTTCTACTCGGCCGCGGACCGGACAGGTCTTCCCAGCCTCCGCCAACTGGTCAATAATCAGACGTTGGCGGGACAGCAGTAGCTGCCCGCATTGTCTGCAGGACCAGCTGAGGAGTCCCCATGACGGTCGAACAAGCCCCCGCCGAAACACTAAAGGCGGCTGCCAGCGATTGGTTCCAGAGCGCCGTCGTCTATCAGATCTACCCGCGCAGCTTTGCCGACTCGAACGGCGATGGCATCGGGGACCTCCGCGGCATCATCAGCAAGCTGGACTACCTGCAGCGGCTGGGCGTCGACGTCGTCTGGCTCTCACCGATCTACACCTCCCCGCAGGACGACAACGGCTATGACATCAGCGACTACCGCAATGTCGATCCGCTTTTCGGCACCCTGGACGAGCTCCGGGAACTGACCGACGGGCTGCATGCGCGCGGCATGAAACTGGTGATGGACCTGGTGGTCAACCACACCTCGGACGAGCACCCCTGGTTCGTCGAATCCCGGTCCTCGAAGGACAACCCGAAGCGCGACTGGTACTGGTGGCGGCCGCCGCGGGAGCCCGACGCCGGTGCCTCCCAAGGGCGCACCGCCGCGGAGCCGAACAACTGGGGCTCGGCGTTCTCCGGGCCCGCGTGGGAGTTCGACCAGGCCACCGGGGAGTACTACCTGCACATCTTCTCCAAGAAGCAGCCGGACCTGAACTGGGAAAATCCCGAGGTCCGCGCGGCGGTCTACGAGATGATGAACTGGTGGCTGGACCGGGGCGTGGACGGCTTCCGGATGGACGTCATCAACTTCATCTCCAAGGACACCGCGCTCCCGGACGGCCCGGTCGCGGACGGCAAGCTCTTTGGCGACGGCAGCCCGTTCTACATCGACGGCCCGCGCATGCACGAGTTCTTGCAGGAGATGCACCGGGAAGTCTTCGCCGGCCGCAGCGGCGAGCTGCTCACCGTGGCCGAAATGCCCGGCGTGAGCGTGACCGACGCCGTCCTGTACACCGACCCCGCCCGGGCCGAGGTGGACATGGTCTTCCAGTTCGAGCACGTGGCCCTGGACCAGGAAGGCGGCGACAAATGGCGGCCCAAAAAGCTCCTGCTCACCGAGCTGAAGCAGACCCTGGGATGCTGGCAGGACGGCCTGGCCAAGACCGGCTGGAACAGCCTGTACTGGGGCAACCACGACCAGGCCCGCGCCGTGTCCCGCTTCGGCGACGACAACCCGCGGTACCGCGAACTCTCCGCCAAGATGCTCGCCGGCATCCTGCACCTGCACCGGGGCACGCCCTACGTCTACCAGGGCGAGGAACTGGGCATGACCAACATGAGCTTCGGTGCGATCAGCGACTACCGCGACATCGAGGTCCTCAACCACCACCGCGAGGCCACCACCCACCTCGGCCACACCGACGCCGAAGTCCTCGCCGCCCTCGCGCCGCTCAACCGGGACAACGCCCGCACCCCGGTTCAATGGGACGCCTCCCGGCACGCCGGATTCACCACGGGGGCCCCCTGGATCGCGGTGAACCCGAACGCCAACCACATCAACGCAGCGGCCCAGGTGGACGATCCGGATTCGGTCTACAGCTTCTACCGCCAGCTCATCGCGCTGCGGCACGCCGAACCTGTGGTCTCCCACGGGAACTTCAGCATGCTCCTGCCAGACGACCCGCACATCTACGCGTTCACCCGGGCGCTGGCTGGGCCCGGTTCAGATGGCTCCCCCGGCACTCCTTCAGACAGCACGGAGCTTTTGGTTCTGGGCAACTTCTCCGGCGAGGAGCGGGACGCAGAGCTCGGGGACGCGGCCTGGCAGAACGCCGAGCTGGTCTTGGGCAATTATCCGTCCGACGGCGGCACTGCCGATAGCGGCGGTGCCGACGGCTCAGCCACGAGTGCTGTGCGTGGCGGCGCTGGCTCGGGCGCGATGCGGGCCGGGGCTGCCGCCGCCGGCGCGATGCGCCTGCGGCCCTGGGAACTGCGGGTCTTGCGCCGGCGCAAAGACGCCTGATTGCCGTATCCGGAACACCAGCTACGAAAGGAAGCTCGATATGACTATTCCGCCGCCCCCCGAACCCGATCCGTTTCCGCCGGAACCGGGTCCCACGACGCCGCAGCCGGAGCCGGGGGACCCGTTCCCGCCCGAGCCTGGCCCGGTCACGCCCCCGCCGGTTCCGGGGCCCGAGCCGGTACCTGGCCCCGCACCCACGCCGTCACCGGAACCGGGGCCGTTCCCGACGCCGCCCAATCCTCTCCCAATTCCGGATCCCGGCCCGGTGCCGCCGCGGCCGGACCCGACCCGGTTCTAGCAGGCGTCAACCAGCGGTCACTCCGCGCAGGAACCGGCGTACCTCGGCGTTGAAGGCGTCCGGCGCTTCAACGGCGGCCATGTGCCCGACGTCGGGAATCATCACGAGCGTCGAACCCGGGATCCGCCGGTTCATCTCGCGGGCCACGCTGAGCGGCGCGCGGACATCCTCCGTACCGTACAGCAGCAGAGTGGGCACCGCGATGGTGGGCAGGACATCGCGATAGTCGGCATGTGCGTTCGCGTTCAACAGTGCCCGCATGCCGCTTGGATGGAAGTCGGCCATGATGGCGCTGGTTTCTTGCACCGCCTCCGGATCGGCACGGTCGGTGAACAAAGTGGGCAGCCATACGGGGATGAATTGCTCCGGCGGTTGCTCGAGTTCGGCCAGGACTTGCGCGTAGCGGCGCTCCACTTCCTCGGGCGGCAGAGATCCCGCCCAGCCGGCATACGCCGAGGCCAGCACCAGCGACGCCGGGATTGACGGGTATGCCCGGTAGAACTCCAGCGCAATCCCGGAGCCCATGGACAACCCAAGAATGTGCGGCCTGCCCGGCACGGCTTCCCGCAGAAATCCGGCCAGGACGTCGGCCAGGTCCTTTCCGGTGAGGTCCTGCGGCGGATCGTCGGAGCCGCCGCACCCGGGCGCATCCCAGGCGAAGACCGCGAATTCATTCGACAGCGCCTCGAGCTGCCGCCGCCAGATCCGACTGTCTTCGTAGGCGCCGTGCAGCAAGACCAGCGACGGACCCTGGCCCGCACGCTGGTACCTGATGCGTAGGCCCGCAACCTCGACGGTATCCATGAAGCAATGCTAGGTCGGTCCGCGGTCCCCGGGCAGGCTCAGGACGCGCCAACCCACCCACGATGCGCAAATGACCCAGGATGCGCAAATGACCCTGCGACACCCGAATTCGGGTATCGCAGGGTCATTTGCGCGTCGGCAGGAGTATTGGGTGTCGGTGCCTACGGCAGGACGATGTCCCGGGTGCTGTGATCGTACTGAATGACCAAGAGCCCGCCGCCGTGGTGGACCTCGTGGTTGGGTCCGTCGAAGACGCCGAACGCACCGTAGTTCTCGTCCCAGGAGCGGTTCAGGGCGATCTTGAAGGTGTAGTAGCCGGCAGGGAGGTCCGCGGCGATCTTCCAGAGCTGGTCCACCTGGTCCAGTTCCATCTGGGCTTCGTCATACTGCGGCGCCCAGTTGGCGGGCGCGCCGATCAGGACGTTGAAGTCACCGGCAACCGCGACGGCGTCCGGCTGCTCGATGGTTTCGACGCTGACAGCCGGCGCCGCCGGAGCTTCGGCTGACGCAGCCTTCGCCGCAGGGGCCTGGGCAGCGGGCTTGCGTTTCCGCACAGCCTTGGCCACAGGGGCCACAGCGTCCTCGATGAGCTTGGCGGCCTTGCCGGCAACCTTCGATGTTTTCGACGGGGCTTCGTCAGCGATGGCGACCGGCTTTGCGGCTCTCACCGGCTTTACCGCGGGAGCAGCCGGCAGCGGAGTGCCGGCCGGAACTGCAGTGCCGGCGTCGAGCGCCGCAGCGAAGGCAACAGGCTCGGCGAAAGCAACCGTGGCGCGCTGACCTTCATCGGTGATGGACCAGCCGGAGCGGCCCTTGACCAGCCAGCCGGCCTTGACCAGCTTGGAGGTGGCGGTGGTCAGCGTCTTGTGGCCGCGGGGAATGCCGCCGCTGAGGAGTTCGCTTTCGTGGTCGTTGAGGGGCACCCGTGCGATTGCCTCGCCCAGTACGGCCCCGGCGTTCAGCTTCTCGCCAGTCCATACCTCCTCTGCCAAGACATCAAGCACGGCCTTGAGCCGAAGGTTGGTGTTTTCCGCGGTGTTCGCGCCCATGGGTCTCCTTTAGAAGCAATTGATCCACCTGCATTTTGCCAAGGAAAGGCTAGTTTTTGCGAGCGGATTCCGTTAACTCTATGTGTCGTGACCCACTATGACAGGGCTGAGCGGGGTACGCGAGGGACAAACTCACCGCTACCCGCGAGTAGCCTGACGTCGGAGTACTCTTGGCCGCCATGCCCTTCCGGCAGTGCTGGAGTTGAGATGTCCCCTTCGGCAGCACTGAAATCGGCACCGTCGGACCCAGGGCGCTGGATTCGGAGCGCGGGATTCGGCAGTGCTGGACCTGGCAGTGCTGGACCTGGCAGTGCTGGACCCGGAGTGCCCGCCGGCGGACAATGAGCCGTATTCGTCCCTGTTGCTCAAGGAGCCGTTGCTCAGGAGCCGTCATGCCGAGATTCAAGGTCTGGCTGCAGCGTCACCGCCTCCCGGCGTTCTTTGTCCTGGCGTTCGCGATTTCCTGGTGCTCCTGGCCGCTCTATGCGGCCGGGCTGATGCCGCAGTTCGAATTCCTGCCGATCGGTCCGCTCGCGTCGGCGCTGATCATCATTGGCCTCGCAGAGGGAAGGGCCGGCTACCGGGCGTGGGGCCGGCGGCTGATCCGGTGGCGGGTGGGCTGGATCTGGTACGCCGTAGCCCTCCTCCTCCCGGCGGTGATGGCGCTACTCACCGGATTCGCCACCATGGCCCTCGGCGCGCCGGCTCCGGGGCTGGCAGAAGTGAGCTGGTCCGGGCTCCTTGTTGTCTTTGCAGTGCGGCTGGTCAATCCGATGGACGGCCCCCTGGGCGAGGAGCCCGGTTTCCGCGGTTATGCCCTGCCCCTGCTCCAGGCCCGGTGGAATCCGTTGCGGTCCGCGGCGCTCCTCGGCGTAGTGGTGTCTCTCTGGCATCTTCCGCTGGTCCTGTTCGGCCAGCTCAGCGTGATCGGGCTGCCCACAACCTTCGCCATCACCTTCCTCTACGTGTGGCTGTTCAACCGCACCGGCGGGAGCGTGCTGCTCACCTACCTCTTCCACATCAGCCAGGGCACGTTCACGGTGGGTTCCTTCGGCTTCTCCGGTGCCGCGGCTGATCGGGCGGAACTCATCTACTTCGCCGTCGTGGTCCTCGCGGTCCTCACTACCGTCCTCCTGGACCGGGGCGCCTGGCGTACGGCGCCTGCCTCCGCCATCGACTCAGTGCTGGTCCGTTCCGGATCAGATCCCGTTCCCCGCTAAGGAGGGATCATGTCCTCACCACTGCCGTCCCATGCCGGGCCCATTGCCCCAGCCGCCGGACTGGCCTTCGCGATTCCTAGGCCACTGCTCCCAGGCTCCAGAACCGTTCCGCCCAGGCACTTCTCAGTCCTCGGTGCTCCACTTTGCCCCGGTCTGGGCCATGTAGGCGGCTACGGCTGCTTCGGTGGTCGGATAGAAATGCTCGGGCTCGATTTCGCGGGTAAGGCCGTACCGTTCGATCTTCTCCCGGGTCCTGTGCTTGAGCTCGGCGAAGACCAGGTTGATACCCTGCGCGTTCAGCTCGACGTCGAGATCGAGCAATACGTCCGCGGCGGTGGTGTCCACGTCCGTGATCGGTTCGGCCGCGATGACAATCCACCGCGGCTTGGGTTCGGTTAGTGCCAGGTGCCGGATGTTGTCTCGGAACGGCCGGACGTTGGCGAAAAACAACGGGGCGTCCCACCGGTAGATCACCAGGCCGGGCAGGTGCTTCGCGTCGGGGTGGACGCGGATGTCGTGAAATCCTTCGTAACCCGGCACCCGCCCGATCACGGTCTCATACGGCCACCACGCCCGGCGGAAGATGTTCAGAATGGACAGCCCCACCGCAATGCCGATGCCGGGCAGAACGCCCAGGAACGCCACCCCGAGGAAGGCGGCCAGGGACAGGTAGAACTCGGTTCGTCTCTGGTGCCAGAGACGCACCGTTCCAGGAATGTCGGCCAGGGACACGGATGCGGTGATCACCACGGCCGCCAGAGCCGGCTGTGGCAGGTTCTGGAACAGCCCGGGAATCAGCACGAGCATGAGGAGGACCAGCACGGCGCCCGTCACTCCCGTGAGCTGCGTCTTGGAGCCGGAACGTTCGGCGACGGCGGTCCGGGAGCCGCTGGTGCTCACGGGGAAGCCTTGGAAGAAGCCCACGGCCAGGTTCGCGGCACCGATGCCGATCATTTCCTGGTTGCCATGAACCTCTTGGCCGGAGCGCGCCGCGAACGCCGTCGAATTCGAGATCGTGTCCGTCAAGGACACCAACGCAATGCCCAGGGCGCCGGCAAACATCAGCCCGATGTCCTGCAACGTCACGTCCGGGATGGTGAACGGCGGGAAACCTCGCGGGAGTTCCCCGACTAGGGAGACGCCCTTATTGGCGAGGTCAAACACGGACGTCGCCAAGATCGCGAGGACCACCATGACGAGCACCGCAGGGACCTTGGGCAGCCACCGTTGCAGGGCCAGTATCAGCACAATTCCGGTGATGCCGACTGCTGCGGCGGCGACCACTGTTTCGCCGTTGGCCACGCCCTCGACGAAGCCGACCAGGTCCCCAATGAAGTTGTCGCTGTCCACCTTGAACCCGAAGAGTTTCGGGAGCTGGCCCACCAAGATGGTGATTGCGAGGCCGTTCATATAGCCGATCATCGTGGGCTTGGAGATGAGGTCGGCGATGAAGCCAAACTTGGCCACGGACGCGAGGATCATGATGAGGCCGACCATGATCGCGAGCAGCGACGCGAGCGCCACCGCCTTCTGAGGGTTGCCGCCGGAGGCGACGACCGGCAGGACCGTCGCGGCGATCATCGGGCCGAGTGCGGAGTCCGGTCCCAGCACCAGAATGCGGGACGGGCCGAAGACCGCATAGGCGAACAGACAGAGGATGGTGGTGTACAGCCCGGTGATCGCCGGCAAACCTGCCAGTTCCGCATAGGCCATGCCCTGGGGAACCAGCAACGTCGCCAGGACGACTCCGGCGACGACGTCCTTGCCGAACCAGTCCTTCTGATATGTGGCGGGGACATCGAGTCCAGGCATCACCTTGCGCAGCGAACCCTTGCGCCGCTGTCCGGTCTTGGTCATATCTGCACTCTGCCGCGCGGCTCCGCCCGGCGCATCCCCCGGCAAGGGTGAACCGGCCCGCCCGACGGCCACCCCCCGCCCCGGCGCCCCCGGGGCTGTGTCCGCCGCGGAACAACAACGCGGGGTCACTTACGGCCCATCCCACGCCCCGGGATGGGCCGTAAGTGACCCCGCGACGCTTCGAGCATCCGTTGTGCCCCCGGCCCGATGGGCCTAGAGTGGCGGTCTGCCAACTGCGTGCCGTCCCGCTGCCCGATCAGGTGCCGGCGGCCGCCCCCACTGTTCTTATTCAGGAGATATCTATGGAATCCCGTACGCTCGGTTCGCTCACCGTCTCGGCCCTGGGTTTGGGCTGCATGGGAATGAGCGAGTTTTACGGTCACGGCGAGGAAAATGAGTCCATCGCCACCATCCAGGCCTTCCTCGACGCCGGCGGAAGCCTGCTCGACACCGCGGACATCTACGGCCCGTTCACCAACGAAGTCCTTGTCGGCCGGGCCATTGCCGGGCGGCGGGACGACGTCGTTCTGGCCACCAAATTCGGCAACGAACGCCGGGCCGACGGCTCCTGGGTGGGCATCAACGGCTCCCCCGACTATGTGCGCGCCGCGTGCGACGCGAGCCTGCAGCGGCTGGGCGTGGACCATATCGATCTGTACTACCAGCACAGGGTGGACAAGACCCTCCCCATCGAGGAAACCGTCGGAGCCATGGCCGAGCTAGTGCAGGCAGGCAAAGTCCGGCACCTTGGCCTGTCCGAGGCCAGCGCCGACACGATACGCCGGGCCCACGCGGTCCACCCCATCACCGCTTTGCAGACCGAGTACTCGCTGTGGGAACGCGAACCCGAGACCAAGGTTCTTCCGGTGCTGGCCGAGCTGGGCATCGGCTTTGTCCCCTACAGCCCGCTGGGCCGCGGCTTCCTGACCGGCCAATTCCGCAGCCCCGATGACTTCGCAGCGGACGATTTCCGCCGGCACTCCCCGCGCTTCCAGGGCGAGAACTTTGCCCGGAATCTGCAGCTCGTGGATCGGGTCAAGGAATTGGCGGACGCCAAAGGCTGCACCCCCGGGCAACTGGCACTGGCCTGGCTGCTGGCCCAAGGCGAGCACATAGTTCCCATCCCGGGCACTAAGAAGCGTGACCGCCTACGGGAGAACCTGGGCGCTGCCGACGTCGAACTCTCCGCCGCGGACCTCAACCGCCTGGACGAACTCGCTCCAGCCGGGGCGGCCGCCGGATCGCGTTATCCGAACATGGGCACGATCGACGTCTAGGCTCGCGACGTTCGATTCACAACTCATCCACGGACAACGCGGAGTCACTTACGGCCCATCCCATGCCTCAGGATGGGCCGTAGGTGACCCCGCGTTGCTTTGGTGTCTAGTGCCCGGACGCGGCCAGTTCCGCCAGCAGCTCAGCCTTGCGTTCCTCGCTCGCAAACGATGAACGGATCGAGTTCGCCGCCATCCTGACGCAGTCGAACTCGGACAGGCCGATCACCGATTTCAGCTGCGCGAAGTTGTCGTCCACGTACCCGCCGAAATACGCGGGATCGTCCGAGTTCACGCAGACGTTCAGCCCCGCCGCGAGCATCGCCGGCAGCGGGTGCTCCGCCAGGGTGTCCACCGCCCGGAGCCGGACGTTGGACAGCGGGCACACGGTCAGCGGCATGAGCTCGTCCACCAGCCGCTCCACGAGTTCCGGATCTTCCATGCACCGGATGCCGTGGTCGATCCGCTCCACTTCGAGGATGTCCAGCGCGTCGGTGATGTACGACGGCGGGCCCTCCTCACCGGCGTGCGCGATCCGGTGCAGCCCGGCGTCCTTGGCCCGGGCGAAGAGCCGCTCAAACTTGGCCGGCGGGTTGCCCACCTCGGCGGAATCGAGCCCGATGCCGGCGATCGGGGCGTCCATGGCGAGCAGCTTCTCCAGCACTTCGAGGGCGGATTCCTCGGTGAGGTCGCGCAGGAAGGCCGCGATCAGGAGGGTGGAGATGCCGAACTCTTCCTGGGATCCGGCCAGCACCGAGGCCACTCCGTTGACACACGTCTCCAGTGATATCCCGCGCGACAGGTGGGCCTGCGGGTCCAGCATGATCTCGGCATGCCTGACCCCGGCGAGCGCCGCCCGGGCCAGGTAGGCCCGGGTCATGTCGGCGAAGTCCTGCTCCGTCTGCAGCACGGCCATGTTGGCGTAGTACAGGTCCAAAAAGGACTGCAGGTCCGTGAACGCGTAGCGCGAGCGCAGCTCCTCCAGGTCCGCGTACGGCAGTTCGATCCCGTTGCGCTCCGCCAGCGCGAAGATCAACTCCGGTTCCAGCGTCCCCTCAATATGCAGGTGCAGCTCCGCGACCGGGAGCGCGAGGGGCTCACCGGCTTCAGGTTCTTCGAGTGCTTCGGGTTCTTCCGGCGCTTTCGGCTCTTCCAGCTCTTTCTCCGTAAACAGAGTCTCGCCGTCGTTCGTATCCATCCGGTAAGGATATGCCCGGTGCTGCCCTGAGCGGATAGAGTCGAACTAATGCAAAATACACAGCATGCTTCCGATTTGCCGCGCCCGACCGACCGGGATCTCGTCCAGGATCTGGTTCCCGGCACTCCCCCGGACGGTTTTGTCCGGGTGCGCGGTGCCCGTGAGAACAACCTGCGCAACGTGGACGTGGACGTGCCCCGCGACGCGATCGTCGCCTTCACGGGCGTCTCCGGCTCCGGCAAGTCCTCCCTCGCCTTCGGCACCATCTATGCCGAGGCGCAGCGCCGCTACTTCGAATCCGTAGCCCCCTACGCCCGCCGGCTTATCCAGCAGGGGCACAACCCCAAGGTGGAAATGATCACCGGGCTGCCGCCCGCCGTCGCGCTCCAGCAGCGCCGCGGGACGCCGAGCTCGCGGTCCACGGTGGGCACGCTCACCACCTTGTCCAACTCCCTGCGCATGCTCTTCTCCCGCGCCGGCAGCTACCCGGAGGGCGCCAGCCCGCTGGACTCGGACGCGTTTTCCCCGAACACGGCCGCGGGCGCCTGCCCGGAGTGCCATGGCCTGGGGATCGCGCACACCGTCAGCGAGTCCTCCCTGGTCCCGGACACCTCACTGAGCATCCGCGACGGCGCCATCGCCGCCTGGCCCGGGGCGTGGCAGGGCAAGAACCTGCGCGACATCCTGACTCACCTGGGCCACGACGTCGACACCCCGTGGCGGAAGCTGCCCAAGAAAGACCGCGACTGGATCCTCTTCACTGAGGAACAGCCCGTGGTGGAAGTGACACCCCAGCGCGACCGGGTCGCCAAGCCGTACAAGGGCCGGTTCTGGAGCGCCAAGAGCTACGTGCTGCATACGCTCGCCGATTCCAAGAGCACCACCATGCGCGAGAAGGTGCTGCGCTTCATGGAAACCGGCCCGTGCCCGGTCTGTGGCGGCACCGGCTTGACCCCTGCAGCCCTCGCTGTCACCTTCGCCGGGCATACCATCGCCGAACTCAACGCCGTCCCCATGGCGGAACTGGCTGACATCATCCGGCCGACCACCGAGCTCACCGAAGCCGGGACCGCCTCCCGCAAGCAGTCCTCCGGCGAGGGCAACGAGGTGGCCGTCGCCATCACCCGCGACCTCCTGCAGCGCGTCACGGTGCTGCTGGACCTCGGCCTGGGCTACCTCGCGCTGGGCCGGTCCACCCCCACGCTCTCCCCCGGCGAAATGCAGCGGCTCCGAATCGCCACCCAGCTCCGATCCGGCCTGTTCGGCGTGATCTACGTGCTGGACGAGCCCTCCGCCGGCCTGCACCCCGCAGACGCCGAGCCCCTCCTCGCGGTCCTGGACCAGCTCAAGTCTTCCGGCAACTCGGTGTTCGTGGTGGAGCACAACATGGACATCGTCCGCCGCGCGGACTGGCTGGTGGATGTGGGTCCCCGCGCCGGTGAAGGCGGCGGCGAAGTGCTCTACAGCGGACCCGTCACCGGCCTCGCCGACGTGGATGCGTCCGTCACCCGGCCGTTCCTGTTTCCGAATGGCTCCGGCATGACCGACGACGGCGGCGGTTCAGCCGCCGGTGGCACCCGCCGGGAGGCTGCCGGCTGGCTGGAGCTGCGGGACATCAGCCGCCACAACCTGCGCGAACTCGACGCCGACTTCCCGCTCGGCGTGCTGACCGCCGTCACCGGCGTCTCAGGCTCTGGCAAGTCGACGCTGGTCAGCCAGGTCCTGGCCGAAGTGGTCGGCGCCCGGCTGCACCCAGAAACCGGCGCCGAGGCGAGCCCAGTTGAGGACCTGGAGTCCCAGGCCGGTGAGTCCACCGGCCCGCTCAGCGTTGGTCCGGTCTCCGGCCTAGACCAGCTGGACCGGCTGGTCAAGGTGGACCAGAAGCCGATCGGCCGCACGCCGCGGTCCAACCTCGCCACCTACACCGGCCTGTTCGACGCGGTCCGCAAGGAATTCGCCGCTACGGACGAGGCCAAGGCGCGGGGCTTCGGTGCCGGGCGCTTTTCCTTCAACGTTGCCGGCGGCCGCTGCGAGACCTGCCAGGGTGAGGGCTTCGTGGCCGTCGAACTGCTGTTCCTGCCCGGCAGCTACGGCCCCTGCCCCGAGTGCCATGGCTCGCGCTACAACCCGGAAACGCTGGAGGTGACGTATCTCGGGAAGAACGTGGCAGAAGTGCTGGGCCTGACGGTCAATGCCGCCGCTGAGTTCCTTGAAGGCGTGCCGGCAGCGGCGCGCAGCCTGCAGACGCTGCGGGAGGTGGGCCTGGGCTATCTCCGGCTCGGCCAGCCGGCCACCGAACTCTCCGGTGGCGAGGCCCAGCGCATCAAGCTCGCCACCGAACTGCAGCGCGCCCAGCGGGGCCACTCTCTCTACCTGCTGGACGAGCCCACCACCGGGCTGCATCCTGCCGATGTCCAGTTGCTCATGGCCCAGTTGCACCGGCTGGTGGACGCAGGGAACACCGTCATTGTGGTGGAACACGACATGGATGTGGTGGCCGCAGCGGACTGGGTGATCGACCTCGGCCCGGCCGGTGGCGACGCCGGTGGCCAGATCGTGGCGATCGGCACCCCGGCCGCCGTCGCGACGTCTAAAAACAGCCGGACGGCGCCGTACCTGGCCGCGATGCTCGGGGGCTGAGTCACCCGAAGACGTTCGCGTGGATCAGCGGCGAAACGGGCAGCGATGAGATGTATGGCTCGATGATAACGCAAGAAACGGCAAAAATAACGTCTTGATAACGGGGCCGGCCTGGCTTAACCTAGTTCTCAATGCCCGGTAACCGGGCAGTGCATGCCCGGTGCTACCACCACCAGATACTGCCCGACCGGTAGACACCGTATATGACCTCTATTGTCAGGGGCGGGCAGTGGCGCGAGAACGTCCGGGGACGGACCGAGCGCTGGTGGCCCTCAGGAGCATCTCAACCATGAAGAAATCCACCTATGGCACTTCCGCGCGCCGCGGCATCACTCTGGCTGCTGTTTCGATGGCGGCCGTCGCACTCTCCGCAACGTCCGCAAACGCTGCCGTCCCGGCGCAAACCACCGCCTCCGTCTGGGACTCACTTGCTCAGTGCGAAAGCAGTGGCAACTGGTCCACCAACACAGGAAACGGCTACGCGGGCGGTCTGCAATTCAGCCAGTCGACGTGGGCGGCCCACGGCGGCTCGGGGTCCGCGGCGAACGCCAGCCGTGAGCAGCAGATCGCCGTCGCACAGAAAGTGCAGGCCAGCCAGGGTTGGGGCGCGTGGCCGGCCTGCGCCGCGAAACTGGGCCTGAGCGGCGGCGCAGTGGCTCCGCAGAGTGCGACCACATCACGACGGACCGCCGCGGTTGCCGTCCCAGCCCAGGTGTATGTCCGGCATGCAGCCCCGAAGGCAGCAGTCCCGGCACCCCGCCACGTTGCGCTGGTGGCTGTGAGTGGCCAGACCCACACCATCCGGAGCGGCGAAACCCTGAGCACAATCGCCGAGAAGCTCAGCATCGCGGGCGGCTGGCGCTCGCTGGCCGACGCGAACACGGCAACCATCAGCAACCCCAACCTAGTGTTCCCGGGCCAGGTGCTGCAGCTTCCCAGATAGGGCGCTTAATTACGCACGGCACCGCTGTTACCGGCACTGCTTGGTAAGGCACGGGCGGTGACAGCACGACGCCGGAGCGATCCCGTAAGGGGACGCTCCGGCGTCGTCGTGCTTGAGTCAGCCGTGCGGGCTCGAGTGAGCCGTGCGGCTTAGGCGGACTGGGGGATCTCGCGGACTATCTGCAGTTTCCACGCTGAGTCGTCGCTCGTGTCCAGTAGGGCAACGGTGCCCATCGCCAAGTGCAGCGCCACCCGCTTCGCAGCGAGAAGCTCAAGGTAGAGGTTTTCATTTACCCGGGCAGGGGCGTCAATGACGTACTTCACGGCGTCGCGGACCTTGCGGTAATTGTCGCTCCGTTCACGGTGCAGATGCAGTTCGAGCATGCGGCGCTGCCGGATCTTCGGCTCGTGACGGTTCAGCCAAGACACTGCGGCGTGGACTGCAACTACAAGGGTCAGTGAGACCGCGTAGATCCACCACCCCGTGTTGAGCAGAAAGAGCGGCAGGTTGGCGATCGCCACAACGGCGATGCAGAGGCGCAGCGCCACTATCCGCCGCATGGTCAGCGCGAACGATGCCATTGCGGCACGGAACCCGTGCTGTTCCTTACGGGCTGCCACCGGATCCAGAATCACTTCCTCGAGGACCAAAATCCCGTTCGCTTCCGGGCCGAGCAGTTGTCCGTATTTCGGAACAACCGGCACAACAGGGGCTGGATTCATGGCGTGTCCTCCGGGCGGCATTGATGGGGTCCTGCTATATTACGCCCCTTCGTAATGTGGTGTCTGCTTCATTCCAAAATGTGAACATGCGCACGCGCGGTCCTGTGCAATTGGTGGTTTGGTCATGTGGCCTCAAACTGGAGAGATGCAGACTTTCCTCCCCTTCCCCGATTTCCAGCAGAGCGCCTCGGCTTTGGACCGCGTGCGGCTCGGCAAGCAGCGCGTTGAGTCGCTGCAAATCCTGCGTGCGCTGGTGATCCCGGAGTACGGCTGGCAGTCGCACCCGGCCGTCCGGATGTGGATGGGGTACGTTCCCGCGCTGACCATGTACGGCCTGGCCATGGTGGATGAGTGGACGGCCCGCGGCGGCGAAGACACCACCCGCGAGAAGATCATGGAGTTCGCCCCGCAGGCGGCCCACCCCGGCTACGCCGCCAAGATCCCGATGCCGCCGTGGCTGGGAAATGCGGATTTCCACCTCAGCCACCGGTCCCGGCTGATCGCCAAGGATCCGCGGTTCTATACGAAGGTATTCCCGGGCACGGACCCGGACCTGGAGTACGTCTGGCCCGAACCGAAGCACGAGCTTGTGCCCGAGGATCCTGCCGGGGACCGCATGTGGGTACTGCGCCTGCCGCTCGGCGACACCGCGCCCGATCAGCTGAAGACTGTCAGCCTCCCGCCGGTCGGCCGGGGCAAGGCCTCCCCGGAGGATGATTACCAGTTCGTCTACGCCGAATCCGGCTCACGCCGTCCGGGCAAGGTGCGCAAGCTGCCCCCGAAGCACCTCGTCAAGAAGCCCACCCGCAAGCGCCAGCAGCAGGAAGAGGCGTTCACCACTCTTCCCGGCAACTCCGTGGTGGCCATCCCGGTCAACGGCGGCAGCTCCTTCGCCATCGGCAAGGTGGTGGGCCGTCCGATCACCGTTGACGGCCACTTCGCCCGCAACTTCGAGGTGGACGAGATCGTGGACCGCTCCGTCTTCGATTACCCCGCTTTGATGCAGGACCCCCGGGCCTTCTTCCCGATTCCGGCGAGGTAGGCGGACGACGCAGGCAGGTCCGGCGTCGGGCTGGGCGGCGCGAATCAGGCCTCCCGGCAGTCTCGGCCGCCGGCGGGCACCGGCCGACGCGAATCCACCGTCGGGCGTCCCGCCCGGCGGGTGAGTGACCGTCAGCAGCTGACGGATTGCTGCAGAGCTGCCCCGGTCCAAGAACCGACCTTCGCCGTCAGGCGGAAGGTATACGTTCCTTTGCCGTTGCCACCACCGCTGGTGGCAGTAGTCACCCGTGAATGACCCACGGCAGGTAACGCGGATACGACGGCAGGTCCGCTTGGTGGCGTTAGCGTCACCGTATATCCCGTGGCGCGATCAACCTCGTCAAAGTCGTCAAAGGTGATGACTGCCCCCCGTTGACCGCCGGCGTTCGTGCACCTCAGAGTTCCGTTGATCGATGCCGGCGCGGGGACCTTGTAGGTTCCAACCGTGAGGGCGGCGGTCGTCTTGGCTGTGAACGCCGCATACGCCAGCCCGGGAGCGCCCAGCACCAGAGCCACGGCTACTGGGACGGCCAGCAGTCCGCGCAGACGCACCAGCCAAGTGGCCTTGACCCGGGAGGCTACCGGAGCGGGCTGAGGGACGTTCACTGTTTGCGCTTCCTGTGAGAGCTGGCGATCTACTAGCTCCTACTCTGGCAGTGCAGCTTCAACCCAACGCCGCGAAAAACTTCAACATTTGCTCAAGAAAACCTGTTAGCCTAAATCCACTGTTGCCATTGGGGTTTGTGTCACACGCTGTGACACACGAGGTCACAGCCGTGTAGGTCTCCATTGTTTTAGAAGCTGGGGTTTGGGTGGTTCCGTGACTCAACTGCGAGCAGTGGTTGTAGATGACGACGCCGACGTTCGACTGCTGCTGCGCCGGACGCTCGAGATGCAGGGGTTTGCCGTTTTTGAGGCCGCCTCCGGGTCCGCCGCGCTAGTGAGTATCCAGGAAAACGGCCCGGATCTGGTGACCCTGGACCTCAACCTTCCCGATCTCGATGGCGTTGAAGTTTGCCGTCGGATGCGCAAATTCTCCGAGGCTTACGTGGTCATGATCACGGCCCGGGCGGACGAGATAGACGAATTGATGGGCCTGGAAACTGGCGCCGACGACTTTATCAGCAAGCCCTTCAGCCCCCGCGCTGTCCAGGCCCGGGTGACAGCGGTAATGCGCCGCCACCGGCCTACCCCGCAACGCCCCACGCCGCAGCGTAGGGCCACAGACTTCATGCCCCGTGCAACCGACGCATCCTCAGCCGGGGCCCACGACGCACCGCGTCGCCGGGCGAGCGACGCTGCGACGATCACTGACGCAGCGTCCGCCCCGCACGCGCCGCCACGCCGCCGGGCAAGCGATGCGGTGCCCGGCAACGCTTCCGCTGATCCAGCTGTCGCGGCAGGACAAAACCGTCGTAGCGACGACGCTGGCGTCCTCCGGCACGGCCCGTTGGTTGTCGAGGCCGAAAGCCGGGCGGCCTCCATTGACGGCGTCGAACTGGTGCTGACCCGCACTGAATTTGATCTGCTGGAAGCCCTGACCGGGGCGCCGCGTCGAGTCTGGACCCGAAAGGCGCTGCTGACCAAGGTGTGGGGCACCGAATGGCCCATGGACGAGCACCTCGTGGAGGTGCATATCGGCAATCTCCGCAGGAAGCTCGGCGATAAAGGCCGCGAACCACGGTTCATCCGCACGGTACGAGGCGTCGGCTATCGAATGGCGCCAGCCGAAGGGGTGGGCTAGCTGGCCGTGCGACCGCTGGCCCGTTCCGCAGAGTCCGGGATGGTGCGGCAGTCGGTTCTCGCAGAGTACGGGCTGCCTAGCCTTGAACCGCTCCCGGCTACAACCGGCACGCGGACCCCGGATACGCAGGGTCAGCTCCAGAAGCTGCTGGTGCTGGCGACCACTACCACCGGCATACCGTTCGCAGCGGTCAACATCATCACCGCGGACCACCAGCACCACATTGCCGCCGAAGGGATCGACCCGGGTGTCTGCTCCCGCGAAGATTCGATGTGCAGCCAGGTCTTTCTCAGCGGCCGGACCACCGTGGTGCCCGACGCCTCGCGGGACCCTGTGTTTCGAAGCCATCCCTTTGTCACGGGTCGGGTTGCCGCCGTCCGGTTCTACGCTTAAGTCCCTCTCGCCACGGCCGAGGGTTTCGTGTTGGGGTCGTTGTGCCTCTTTTCGCCGTCGCCCGCGGAACTTACTCCCGGTCAGCAGACGGCACTGGAAATCATCGCGTCACAAGTGGTGGAAGTACTCGAACTGCACCACCATGCGCGGATGCTCGCCCGGAGCTTGGAGGAGGCGCGCAACAGCAACGAGCTGCTCGAATCCTTTGCTGCCCGCATCAGTCATGACCTGCGCAACCCGCTGACCAGCTTGATCGGCTTTACCGAGCTAGGCGAGCTGCAGAGGCCTGCGGATG
Organism: Arthrobacter sp. 05T420; assembly: GCF_056396305.1. Lineage (NCBI taxonomy): Bacteria > Bacillati > Actinomycetota > Actinomycetes > Micrococcales > Micrococcaceae > Arthrobacter > Arthrobacter sp. 05T420. The sequence continues at coordinate 70,990 of NZ_JBFTLG010000023.1, forward strand.
CGGACGAGTTCCGCATCATCGGCAGAACCTCACGCCGGATGTTGGCCATGGTGGACGATCTGCTGTCTTTTTCCCGCATCGGCGGATCCCTCCGACGCCGGCCGGTGTCGCTCAGGGCTTTGGTCAGCGACGTTTCAGAGAACCTTGCGGCGGACATCACGGAAGCCGGGGCCGAGATCGAGGTTTCAGATATGGTCCTGGAGGCGGACATAGAGCAGTTCCGCACGCTGCTGCAGAACCTGATCCACAACGCCGTGGCCTACCGCCGGCCTGGCATCCGGCCCAGAATCTTGGTCACCGCCGTCGCTGTTCCCGACGGCGTGATGGTCCGGGTGACGGACAATGGCAAGGGCATTCCCCCGGAACAACGGGGCCACGTCACCGAACCGCTGACCCGCTTACATCGCGACGACGACCCTCCCGGTTCAGGCTTGGGGCTGGCAACCTGCGTCCGGATCGCGAAAGCCCATGGCGGACGGCTCAGCATCAGTTCGGGTCCCGACGGCGGAACCACCGTGTCCGTCGCCCTCCCCGGGGCCGGCCCGGAGGAATCTGCCGGCTGACTGGGCCCGGCAACGCTACAGGTTCACGGGACGGCGCACTCCCCCGCAGCGGTGCCGTCAGGAACAGCGGTGCCGTCAGCGCCTGAGGAGTTTGCCCGCGTGTTCCGCGAAGTCCACTGCGTTGGCGTTGAGGGCTCCCGCGGCAGCCCGGGCCGCGCCGAGATCGCCCGCCCGGATACTCCGTTCGACCGCCCTGCTGTGCCCTTCGAGCTGAACCGCTCCGGCCATCGCCGCCGAGGTCGCCACACTCAGGACCGCCGCTAAGGCACCCTCGCTTTTGCCTTCGAGAAGGCTGCGGTGGATGCATGCCAGGCTGTCCGGCAGGCGCTGGAGGAATCGGCTGACGAAGGCGACTGCGGTGGAACGGGAATCCAGTTCGAGGGCAAGCCTGTCGATCTGCCGGGTATCCAGGATGACGCCTGAACCGGTCATCCTCTGCTCTCTCCATAACCGGCGCCCATGGCGTCTTCAGCGGCATCGTCCCTGACTAGCGATTCCGTGTTCAGCGTTGCGGTGCCCAGCGATTCCGTGTTCAGCGTTGCGGTTCCCAGCGATTCGGCAGGCTTCTTCCAGATCGCCGTCAGCACCACAACGACGAGCAGCGCTGATGCGCCGTAGAGGAGCACAGACTGGACCTGTGGCTGACGCAAGGCTCGGATGGCGTCGCCAAGATACGGCACCACGCCCGCTTCCCTGTAGACGTAGTCCTCGGACAGCACGGCAACCCACGGGTCGGCCCCCGGGTTGGCGTCTCCCTTGGTGGTCACGGACGTCGTGCCGGCGTCGCGTTTGATGCTGGCCACCCGGTGGGTTTCAATCCGGTGATCGTCAATCGGGATGCTGTAGGTAATGACGTCGCCAACCTTCAGCTCGGAGACCGGCGTCTTCACGCTGACAACGACGTCGCCCGGGTTGATCCCCGGCGACATGCTCCCGGTGAGCATGGTGGACGTCTGGTAGTTCAGGAAGCGCGGCCCGACTGCGAGAAAGAGGAACACCAACGCGGCGACGATGAGGAGGATGGTAACCGCGGCGCGTCCGGCCACGGGAACCCCCTTGGGCACCACACTGCCGCGAGCGCGCGGCGGCCGTTCGGCCCGACGTCGTCCGTGGTTGGGGAGCGCGGCGAGGGTGGGCAGTGCAGCGTCCTGTGCGGCGTTGCCCTGGACAGTTTTGTCCTGGACAGCGCTGTCCAGGGCCGGGCTGTCCAAGGCGGGACCCTCTGCTGGCGGGAGGTCGACGGAGCCCCTGGGACCTGCGTTGACTACTGTGCTCACGGGATCGTTCCTCCTGCCGGGGTGGTTAGTACGAGGAAAATCGGGGACTCAGTCCGGCCGAGACCAGGCCAGACTGAGTCCCCGAGACCGGTTACTTGTTGGTGGCTCCGCGGGTTGCGGCGTTGAAGGCGAAGGCGACATTGCTGTTCAGGCCCTGGAAGGAGTCGTTCGCAGCGGCCGGGAGGGTCAGGATGACCCGGAGGAAATCGGTCTTTGCGGCGGTCATGGACGTCAGACCCGACAAAGCGATGTTCTGTCCGATCACGGCACGCTTGGCGAGGACCGCAGCGCCCTGCACCGGCGTGCCCGCAGAGTTACAGGTGTACGGACCCGTGCCGGATCCGGTCCAGGCAACCGGGCAGCTGTCGATCTGCAGCTGCAAACCGTTGGTTCCGTCTGTGGTCAGGAGGCTCGGGGACGTCGTGCTGGTGGTGAGTGTGATCGCTGCCAGGTCGATGGTGCCACCGTTGACCAACTTGAGTGTGCGTTCCATGGTGTCGCCCGGGATGACCTTGGCCGCCTGGATGTTGAGCGTGCCGGCGTCGGCGCCAGTCAGGGTTACCGTGGCCGAATCGACGGCGGCGGAAGCCGACGTGCTGGCAGTGAAACCACCGTAGGTACCCATCCCGGCCACGCCGGCAGCTGCGGCGAGGAGGGCGGCGGAAGCCAGGACCTTGCTGGACGTGGACTTGAGGTTGAGACCCATTGGTTTTCCGTTTCGTGGAGCCGGCTCTGACTGGCCGGGCGACGTATGTTGTGTCCGCCAGCCCCCTGGCTGACTGTTACAACGATGCCTGGTCTCCTTCAAGGCAATCCTTCAGCGGGCGACAAGATCAGTTCAAGATTTTCTCAAGCCTGTCCGTGGGACTTCCCGAAGGCTGGCAGACTGGCCTCATGACTGTTCTGCTGGCCGGTTGCGGCGATCTGGGCACCGAGGCCGGCCTGCGTTTCGCGGTGGCGGGCCACCGCGTAGTGGGATGGCGCCGGTCGCCGGCGAAACTTCCGGCTGCCATCGAGGGAGTCACCGCTGACCTGAGCTCCGGCGAGCTGCCGCCCATCCCGGCGGACACCACCGCCGTCGTCGTCGCGATTGCCGCGGATTCCCCGACGGAGGACGCTTACCGGACCGCCTACGTGGACGGGCTCTCCAACGTGCTGGACGCTATCCTGGCGTCCGGCGCAGGTGTCCGCCGAATCCTGTTTGTGTCCTCGACCGCCGTCTACGGGGACGCCGGCGGCGGCTGGATTGATGAGCGCACGACGCCGGAACCTGGCGGGTTCTCTGGCCGCATCATCCGCGAAGCAGAGGAACTCCTCTACAGCCGCCTGCGCGGCACCGGCATCACCCCAGTAGTGCTGCGGCTCGGCGGGATCTACGGCCCTGGCCGGACGCGGCTGATCGACCAGGTGCGCGGCGGAACCGCGGTCTTTCCGGCGGCGTCGCGCTTCACAAATCGGATTTACCGCGACGACGCCGCCGCGGCTATCGTCCATCTGTGCACCATGGACGTGGTTCCTGCGCCTGTCTATCTGGGCGTGGACAACGAACCGGCCGAGCTGGGCGAAGTGCTGGGCTTCCTGGCCGCGGAACTGGGACTCCCCCGGCCGGCGTCGGAGTCGGCTGGCGCGACGGGCGGAGGTTCCGCGTCGGAGTCAGCTGGCGCAGGCGGCGGGTCGGCGGCGGGCGGCGCCTCGGCGTCGGCGGGTTCGGCGGGCGGCGAGCCGTCGCGGGGCGGAAATAAGCGAGCCAGCAACGGGCTGCTCCGCAGCACTGGATTCGAGTTTCAGTACCCCAGTTTCCGGGAAGGCTACCGCGCCGTGCTCGCCGGCGTCGGAGTCCGGCACCCGTAAGGTTTTGAATCTCACTGCCCACTTTCTCCAAGGGGAATCATGGATCTTCAGCACATTATCGAGGCGGCCGGCCGCGTCATGGACTTCGCCGGCGTGGCCGTCATGGTGATCGGCGCCCTCGTGTCCATCCCCATGGCTTTGCGGGGATTCCAGCCCAGGCGCCTGCCCTCGGAATCCGAACCGCTCTCCGTCTACCGCTCCTACCGGCAACTGCTGGGCCGCTCCATTCTCCTCGGCCTGGAACTGCTGGTCGCGGCCGACATCATCCGCTCGGTCGCCGTCACACCGACCTTCGAGGGCGTCGGCGTACTGGCCATTATTGTCCTGATCCGGACTTTCCTGAGCTTCTCGCTCGAGCTGGAAATCACCGGACGCTGGCCCTGGCAGACGCAGCGCGGAGGCGCCCCGGCACAGTCGGCGGCCGGCTGAACCTTCCTGGTGTTGGGGCGTCCGGCTAGGCTCGGGGCATGACAGACTACGCGCGTTCTCTTGCGTCCAAAGCCACCGAACTGCTCCGTCTCCACCAGGCCCCGGAGATCCTCCAAGTCATCAACGTGTGGGACGCGATCACCGCGAAAGTGGTCGGCGATGTTCCAGGTACCAAGGCCTTGGCCACGGCCAGCCATTCCATCGCGGCGTCCCGCGGCTACGAAGACGGCGAGAAAATCCCGCTGGACGAGATGATCGCCGCCGTCGGGGTGATTGTGACCGCTACGTCGCTGCCCGTCAGCGCCGATCTCGAAGCGGGCTACGGGAACCCCGGGGAGACGGTGCGCAAGGCGATTGGCGCCGGCGCCGTCGGAGCCAACATCGAGGACCAGATGCGCCCCCTGGCCGATGCCGTTGCGCAGATGAGCGCTGCAATACGCGCTGGCAAGGCCGAGGGCATCGAATTCGTCCTCAACGCCCGCACGGATGCCTTCTTGAAGGGCAAGGACCGGGACCCGGCCGCGGTGCTGGCCGACGCCATTGAGCGCGGCCGCGCCTTCCTCGATGTCGGTGCGGCCTCGGTGTTCGTGCCTGGCCTGTTGGACGAGGCTAGTGTCACCGCATTGGTGGAAGGAATTGGCTGGAACAAGGTCTCAGTCATCAATGTGCCCGGATCCCTGGCCCCGGCCAAATTGCAGGAACTGGGCGTGGCCCGCATTTCCTACGGACCGTGGACCCAGCGCGTGGCGCTGACGGCATTGGCCGACGCGACGGCGGAGCTGCTGGCCGGCGGGGCGCTTCCGGAAGGCACCCGGGCGTTGAACTGACCATTCTCCGAGGCGCGAGTATTCCCGCCATACCGACCGTTGCCTGCTTATGCCCACCTGTGCCGACCTGTGCCGACCTGTGCCGACGGAAGGGAGCTGATCCGATTGGCTGTAGATACCTGGCCGGACGCGCCAGAGCTTCCGGCGCCGATCATCATGGACCAGCGGTGGATGGACGCCGTCTTCCTGCACTGGCGCATCCCTGAGGCAGTATCGGCGTCGTTCATGCCGCCGGGCGCCGCGCCGGACACCTTCGACGGATCCGCCTGGGTGGGGCTGATCGGCTTCCGCATGCAGCATGCGGGACTGGGCCGCGGTCCCGGCGTCCCCTACTTCGGAAGCTTCAACGAGATCAACGTGCGCCTCTACTCCCAGGAGCCGGACGGCACCCGGGGTGTAGTTTTCCGCACGCTGGATGCTTCACGCTTGGCGGTGGTGCTGGCCGCGCGGGCGGCCGGGATTCCCTATGTGTGGTCGCGGGCGAGCTTCTTGGGTGCCGATTCGTTGGGTTCCACTCGGCGCACGGCCGGCGCCTCTTCGGCTGGAGCGGATGGGGCCTTCAGGTCCGGAGGGTCCGGCGGGTCGGTTGGAACCGGAGCGGCCGGGTCGGCGGGGGCCGATGGCGCCTCCGGGTCCGGAGGCTCTGGGTCCGGAGGCACTGGGTCCGGAGTCACTGGGTCCGGAGGCTCTGGCGGGTCGGTTGGAACCGGAAGGCCTGCTGGCATCACTGGAGCCGCAGGGTCCGGCGGAACCACTGGGTATTCCGTACGCCGTTTCCGTGGCGGCGCCCGGAGCGACTTCGCGGTCGCCCCGGAACTCGACGCCCCAGCCGTGGATCCCCTGTCGATCCACCTCACGGCCCGCTTCGGTCTGCATTCCAGGTTCAGGGGCAGGACGCTTTACATTCCCAACACGCATTCCGCGTGGCCGCTGTATCAGGCGCGGCTGACCCTGCTGGAGGACGAGCTCGTCCGCGCGGCCGGCATCCAGGTCGCCGGACCACCCGAGTCCGTGCTGTTTTCGCCGGGGGTCCGTACCCAGTTTGGCCGGCCACGGGTCCTGAACCGCAAGACGTGAAGCGGTCTGACGCTCGCCGACCCGGCTGGCGCCGCGGCGTCAGCGCACGGTGCTCGCTAAATTGTCGGACCCCTTCAGTAGATTCAAGTCATGGAAGCCGTCAGGGATTTCATTGCTTGCGAGGACACTGACCGGGGCGCAGCCCAGGTCCGGCAACCCGGTGTGGACGCGGCTGCTGGCATGGACGGGGTTGCTGCCGCGCTGGCTGCGCTGCAGGCGGTGAGCGCGACGGCGGTGGAGGACGCGGGATCGTGGGGATTCCGGACCGCGTCGGACTTCGCCGGACGGATCGAGGAAGTCTCACGCACCATGGAGTATCTGCAGCTGGTTGCGGCAGCCGCCGTGGACCGGACCCGGAAGCAGTCCGCTAGCACCGGCGCGGCTGGCGCGGGGGCGGCCACCTCGTGGACCACTGGCTGGCGCGAGAGCCCCGCCGGCTGGCAGACCGGCGGATCCGGAGCCGCCGGGCCTGCCGGCACCACCGCGGCGGCCGCGGCGGCGACCGCGCCTGACGCGTCATCCGTCTCGACGGGTGTGACTGCGTCCGTGGCCGCGGCTGCGGTCGGTGCGTCCGGGTCGACGGCGGCGGCTGATGCGTCGGCCGTGTCCGCGTCCGAAGCGTCAATCGTGCCGGCGTCGGTTCTGGATGACGGGTACCGGAACACCGCGGAGTTCCTGCGGGCGCGGCTGCGGATCGGCGCCGCGGAGGCACGGCGCCGGCTCTCCCTCGCCGAGTCCCTGCTGCCCCGGGAGGGACTCGCCGGCCGGCCCGTGCCGCCCGTGCACCGGGAGCTCGCCGCGGCCGTCGCGGCCGGCGAGGTCGCCTCCCGGGCCGCGACCGTCATCGCCGTCGCACTCGAGCGGGTCCGGCCGCTCTGCGACCCGGACGCCGCGGCCCGGATGGAACACGCCCTGACCCG
>NZ_JBFTLG010000024.1:0-64068 GCF_056396305.1 Arthrobacter sp. 05T420
TCCCCGTCATGCACGGACCGCACACCGTTGGGCGAGGCCGCCATGTCCACGTTCAGGTTCGCCGCGGTCTGGCCGACCTCGGCCTGGCTGAGCTCGTCGACGTAGTGCTGGGACCCGTACAGCCCGTCCTCCTCCCCGCCCCAGAACGCAAACCGGACCCGGTTGGCCGGCTTGATCCCGGCCTCCTTCATCCACCGCGCGGTCTCCAGGACCGCCGCTACCCCGCTGCCGTTGTCGTTGATGCCCGGGCCCTGGCGCACGGAGTCCAGGTGCGCGCCCACCACCACGGTGTGTCCGGCATCGCCGCCGGTGTCGGCGATGATATTGAAGGACTCCACCCGCGGCTTGCCCCGGCGCTCGCCTTTGAACGTGAAGGTCTGCCGCACCGGTTCATACCCGGCCGCCCGCAGTTGCTCCTCCACATAGCGGCCCGATTCCTCATATCCGGACGTGCCCGAAGCGCGGTTGCCGCCATTGGCATCGGCAATGCGCTGCAGCGCCTGCATGTGCCCCGCCATGTTCCGGGACTTGAAAGCCGCCAGCACCGTCCGCGCGTCCGCCGCGCTGACAGGCTCCACCTGGGGCACCGAAGCACTGGGAATGGCGGACTTGGCGGGCTTGGGAGATTTGCTCGCCGCGGCGCTGGAGGGCGAATCGGATCGGGAGCCGGACGGGGGACCGGGGGTGCACGCCGCGGTCGAGAGCAGAACGAGGGCGAGAACCGAGGGAAGTAGGTGTTTTCGCAGCGTGATCATGTCGGGGACCCATCAGTAGTCGGAACCAGTTTCAATTGCTTCCGGCTCGATTGGTCAAGACGCTTGCCACTGACGCTCCAGTAAGTCGCGGCCGCCATCGCCCGGCAAATTCTCCTATCAGATCGCTCTCATTGTCAGTCCTTCGGCGGCATCTGCCCTAGCCTCTGAAGCTGTGAATCTCCTGAGGAAATTTGCGGGTAGGGCCGGCCGATGCGCGCGTGGGATGACAGGTGACAGGTGCCAGGTGCTTGATCGCGCGTGGCGGGCGAAGGTGAGCCCCCGTTCGGGGAGAGTCCGGACCAGAATTCCACTGTTTCTTAAAGCAATACAACTGTTGACTAGTGAGCAACTTCACAGTTAGAGTTGCGAAACCGAAAAGCCGCCGGAAGGCGGACTCGAGATCTCCAAGGGGAGGAGATGGCGCGCGCGAACCGCCGCTGTCACTTCCTGTTTCTTTACTGCGCTAATTCTTTACTGCGCTGAACCTTCACGGCGCCAACGCAACCACCCGCACCGCACCCCACCACGCCCGCAATCCGGCGCGCCTTCTTTCGGCGTGCCCGCGTACATGAGAGGCACTGTCCCCCATGACAGCATTCCGTTCCACTCCCTTTGACCGCAGACAGCTCCTCAAAGCGGCAGCGCTGACGCCGTTTGCGGGTCTGGCGCTCTCCGGCTGCGCGGCCAAGCCCGCCGAAAGTGCCGCCGCGAACAAGACGGTGACGGTCACGTCCTACGGTGGCTCCTACAACGACCAGCTGACCCAGACCATCCTGGACCCGTTCTCCAAGCAGTCCGGGATCCAGACAACGCTGCTGGCCAACACGAGCCTCGCCGCGCTGAAGGCCCAGGTCCAGTCCGGCGACGTGCAGTGGGACCTCGTGGAAATCACGGCGCCGGAGTACGAAGTAGCCGTGGCCGAGGGGCTGCTGGAGAAGTTCGACTACGACATCATCAGCGACAAGGGCCTGCCGGGTTACGCGAAGGCCGAGTACGGCATCAAGTACCTGAGCTTCCTGTTCGTCATGGCGTGGGACCAGAAGGTCATTTCTGACGCGCAGGCACCGAAGGACTGGGCCCAGTTCTTCGACCAGGGCAAGTACAACACCAAGCGCTCCGTGTATAACCAGCTCTCCGACAGCTCCGTCCTGGAAGCCGCCCTGCTGGCCGACGGTGTCCCGTTCGACCAGATCTACCCCCTCGACGTCGACCGGGCCCTGAGAGTATTGGGCCAGCACCCGGGCAAGGACCGGCTGATCTACCACGCCGCCAACCAGGAGCCCATCCAGCAGCTCACCTCCGGTGAGGTCTCCCTCTCCACCAGCTTCAACAACCGCATCAACGCAGCCCGCCACGACGGCGCAAAGCTGAACTTCTCCGCAGAAAACGCCGTCCTCGCCGGCGACTACTTCGTGGTGCCGAAGGGCGCCAAGAACAAGGAAGCGGCCTTCAAGTTGATGAACTTCATGTCCAACGACGCCGAGGCCGGCGCAGCGTTCGACAAGGTCACCAACCTGACCCTTGCCAACACCCCGGCGCTGTCCAAGCTGCCGAAGGAAATCGCGGACACGCTTCCCACCAGCCCCCGCCTTGCGGACAAGATCCTGGTCCGGGACGACAAGTGGTGGTCGCAGAACCTGAAGAAGACCGAGCAGCAGTTCAAGCTCTGGCAGGCCAGCTGAGATGAGCAACGCAACTCTGGAACGGACGCGGCCGCGGGGCCGCGGTGCGCCTCCCGGCGCTGAAGCGGCACCACGACGGCGGCGCAGCGGCTGGTGGCTGCTGCTGGCCCCGATCCTTGCCTTCGACGTCGTGCTGTTCCTGACGCCGCTGGGCAAGTTGGTCGGCGCAAGCTTCGCCGACAACGCCTACCAGCGGGTCCTCGAGGACCCGCTGGTGGTGCGGGCGCTGGTCAACACCCTGACTATCAGCCTGGCGAGCACCATTGTCACGGTGGTGCTCGGCTACATCATTGCCATGGTCCTGTGGCGGGCCGGAACAGTCACCCGGGTGATCCTGTTCGCCGTCGTGCTCCTGCCGTTCTGGACCGGCATCCTGGTGAAGAACTTCGCCTGGGCGGTCCTGCTTCAGGACAACGGCATAGTGAACGCCTTTCTGCAGGGAATCGGGCTTACCGGTGCGCCGATCCCGTTGCTGCACAACCGTTTCGCCGTGATCGTCGGCATGGTGCACTGCCTGCTGCCGTACGCGGTGTTCCCGATCTTCTCCTCGCTGGCATCGATCGATGACCGGCTGGGGCTGGCGGCCCGCTCGCTGGGCGCGCGGGAGGGATCCGTGTTCCGCAGGATCACGCTGCCGCTGAGCATGCCCGGCGTTTCCGCGGCCGGGCTGCTGGTCTTCATCATTAGCACGGGCTTCTTCATCACGCCCGTGGTCATGGGCGGACCCGGCGACATGATGATCGCCAACCAGATCGACTACTACGCCCGACAGCTCACGGACTTCTCCGGGGCCGCTGCACTGGCCGTCATCCTGACGGTCATGGTCAGCATCCTCGTGGCCGTCTACCAGCGCGTCCTCAAGGCGGGAGGCCAACATGAAGACAATTAATCCGCAGCACCGCCTGCTGGCGCTGCTTTCCATCCCGGCCTTCCTTTTTCTCGTCATTCCGACGGCGATTGTGGTGCCGGTCGCGCTGAATGACAGCCGCTACATCACCTTCCCGCCCGAGGGGATCTCCTTCGCCGCCGTGGCCGGGTTCTTCGCCGACCGGGCCTGGACCTCCGCGCTGACGGCCAGCCTGCAGTCGGCGGCGATCGCCGTCGTGATCGGTGTGCTGCTGGGCGCAACCGCGGCGATCGGCCTGCACGGGCGCAAGTTCCCTGGACAGCCCGCAGTGGTGGGTCTGATCCTCGCGCCGATGATCGTGCCGACCGTGGTGCTTGCGCTGGCGTTCTACCAGTTCTTCATCTCGATCGGGATGGTGGGCAGCATCGTGCCCATCGGCCTGGCGCACGCAGTGATCGCGACCCCTTACGTGTACCTGACCACCCGTGCCAGCCTCGCCGGGCTCAACCCGGCCCTGGTCCGGTCGGCGCAGAGCCTGGGGGCGGGATCGCTCTCCGTCCTGCGGCACGTGTATCTGCCCATCATCCTGCCCGGCCTGATCTCCGGGGCGCTCTTCGCGTTCTCGGTCTCGATCGATGAGACGGTGATGTCCCTGTTCATGCAGTCCCCGGGCGCCACCACCTTGCCGGTCAAGATGTTCACGGATATCCAGTTCAACCTGACCCCGAAGATCGCGGTGTCGTCGGCCCTGCTGGTCAGCGTCGCCACAATCGGGCTGCTGCTCCAGGTCATGTTTGTCCTCAAGCGCCGATCTTCAACCCGGATGCTGCCGCTGGCCGTGTCCGCACAAACGTAAGGAAAGTCGATGACCGCATCAGTGATTTCCGCGGAATCAATTCCCGGGACGGGCAGGGCCGCCCAGGGCGCCATTGAGCTCCGCCAGGTCAGCAAGCACTACGGCGACGTCGTTGCCGTGGACGAGTTGGACCTGACGGTTCAGCCCGGAGAGTTCGTGACCCTGCTCGGCCCCAGCGGCTCCGGCAAGACGACCACCATGATGATGGTTGCGGGGTTTGAAGAACACACCGCCGGAACCGTCCTGATTGACGGCAGGCCCGTGGACTCGCTGCCGCCCCGGGACCGCAACCTCGGTGTGGTGTTCCAGAACTATGCCCTGTTCCCGCACATGAGCGCGCTGGAAAACGTGGAGTTCGCGCTCCGTATGAGGAAGGTGCCGCGACCGGAACGGCGCCAGCGCGCGGAGGAAGCCCTCGACCGGGTGGGACTGGGCAAGATGGGCGGCCGGAAGCCGCGCCAGCTCTCCGGCGGGCAGCAGCAGCGGGTGGCGCTGGCCCGGGCGCTGGTTTTCAACCCGGCGGCACTGCTGCTGGATGAGCCGATGGCAGCCCTGGACAAGCGCCTCCGCGAGCAGATGCAGGAGGAGATCAAGACCCTGCAGAAGGGCCTGGGCATCTCCGTGCTGTTCGTGACGCACGACCAGGACGAGGCCATGGCCATGTCGGACCGGATCGTGGTGATGAAGGACGGGAAGATCGTGCAGTCCGGGCCGCCGGAGGAGGTGTACAACCACCCCCTCACCGACTGGGTAGCCAGCTTCCTCGGCGACACGAACCTCATCCCGTGCACCATCGTGGAGCGAAACGGCGAGGAGGCAGTGGTGGACCTCGGCGGACTTGGTCTGGCCAAGGTCCGGGACCGCGGGGCCGGCGGCGAGAACTACGCCGTCTCCATCCGACCGGAGCACCTCAAGTTCAGGACGCCGGCCTCGGCGGGCAACAGATGCGCCGCGACCCTGGTGTCCTCGACGAATCTGGGCGCCACGGTCCGCCACCGCCTCACGGCCGGCGGCCACGAACTCCAGCTCCGCGAGCTGAGCTCCGACCGGGCCGCCGGGATCCTGCCGGATGAGGAGCTGTGGGTGGGCTGGGAACCGGACAAGGCCCAGCTGCTGGTCCTGGAGTCCTGACCCCGGGAGCGGTCCACAGGCCTTGGGGGACATGCTCATTGCCGGACAGCACCGCAAAGCATGTCCGGTGCGAGGGAGAGCGCAAAAGCACCCGTGTGGGGACATGCCCTCCTCCGGCAGCCAGGGATGGACATACGCCCACTATGTCCATCCCTGAGCCGCTCGGAGGGACATGTCCCTTCCGGGAGGGGGACATGCCCACTGCTGAGTTCCGGCAGGGGGCATGCCCCCTGCCGGAAGCGGTGACGATGCCGTGTAGTAGTCAGCCGAACTCTTTGATGAAGTCCAGGGCGGTTTGGGCGACTTCAGGCCAGCCGTGATCGATCGTGAGAGAGTGGCCGCGTTCGGGTAGTTCAGTAATTGCTGTGTGCGCCGAGTTTCTTTCTTGCCTCTTGTAGGACGCATTGGCGATGGCCCACGGTACTGTGTGGTCTTTCTCCCCGGAGATGATCAGCAGCGGCCCCCGATCCGGATTCTTCGTGTCAACCTTGGCCTCGGTGAACGGGTTGAGGTTTGCCGTTGCAGCCTGGAAGAGCGGCACGCCTGATGCCGGGACATGAAAATCGTCAAACAACTGGCGGGCTTCGTCCTCGTCCAAGGCATTGGCCCAGCCGAAACGGAATTCGTCAAAGGTCAAGGACACGGCGCGCCTGGCGTTGGCGGGATTCGCGAGAACAGGCGCTGCCGACTTCAGGGCTGAGGCCGGCAGGGGCAGGACACCCCGAAACGGTGCGGGGTCGATCGCCACTGTGACCGCAGAGGCTCCCGTTCCGGCAATTCGCTGGGCGATGAGTCCGCCGAAGGAATGCCCAACGACGGCGGGCTTGACGGTCAGCTGGCCAATCGCGTCGAGGTAGTGGTCCGTGACTTGCTTGACCATCTTCTTGGCAAAGACCTCCGGGTCGCGTCTGGCCTCGTCGACGCTTTCGGGATCATCGGGCCACGTGGGGGCGAGCGTGGTGTAGCCGTTCTCCTCATATAGGGCCCGCCACCGGTCCCAACTGCTGGACAGGAGCCACAGTCCGTGGACGAAGACGACGGGTTTGAGGCCGGAAGCGTTGGCCCGGTCCACCTGCTGTTGCTCAAGGTTGGTCATATCAGCCATGGCGCTCATCCGTTCGCGTGTGCTTAGCGGGCCGTTATGGGGGACGCGGGGACGACTTCCCGCAGGCACGAGTATGCCCGCGGACCGTGCCGATGGCAACGATTTCGCTGGATACCGGCACGGGCTGCAGGCCAAGTGGCAACCGGGGTACACCCTGTTAGTCGGCAGGCGGGGTTTCGTCCGGCAGCGACCGGCCCGGGGACATGCCCTCCTCTGGCGCTCAGGGATGGGCATAGTCTCACTAAGTCCATTCCCGGGCTGCGCCGAGGGACATGTCCCTTCCGGGAAGGGGACATGTCCCCGCGGGGCAGGCAGTGGGGGCATGCTTATTGCCGGGCAGCACCGGGGAGCATGTCCTGGGGCCAGCGCGACGGCGGGCCCCCTGTCAGCCGCAATTAGCCACGGCTTTGCGGCCCGCCACGCGCACCGGGCCCCAAAGCCCTGGCTTGGCATGGCCGGACCTACAATGGTTTCGATGATGCCAGGACAGATTGCAGCTGCTGATGGAAAGAACGTGCTGAGCGTCAGCGCGGGCATCATCACATCGGTCTGGCAGCCCGGCTCGTCTGTAGATGTCCACGACGCCAGGGACGCCATGCGGGCCGTAGCGCAGGTCAGCGGCGGAACCCCGATGCCGATGCTCTCCGAGATGACGGACGTGGAGATCAGCGCGGCCGCCAGATACGAGTTCGCGCAGACAACAGGGGTTCTGGCGATCGCCGTGCTTGGATCCAGCACCGTGGATCGCGTGATTGCGGCGGCAATGAGCCGGCACACCCGCTACCCCCACGAATTCTTCACTTCCCGGGACGACGCCATGGCCTGGCTGAACAACTTCACCACCACCGGCGCCCAGCCCGGTGGATACGCGGACGGCCTTTCCGCCCGGGCGTGACCATTCCGGCCAGCGCCGTGCGCTTAGGCCTTTTCCGCCGTCGTTGTTGCGTCGGCCTCCTTGACCTGCCGGTTGGTCGCGGCCCAGCTGGCCAGCAGCCGCAGCGCGTCCTCCGACGCGGAGCCGGGCTCGGCGTTGTAGACCAGCAGCGACAGCCCGGCGTCGGCCGAGACATCCAAGGCCTCGAACATCAGGTGGAGTTCCCCGACCACCGGGTGGTGGAAGTGCTTGAGCCCGGTGTAGTGCTGGCGCACGTTGTGCGCGGCCCACAAGGTGCGGAATTCCTCGCTCCGCGTCGATAGCTCGCCCACAAGGTCGGTCAGTCCGCGGTCGAAGGGGTCCCGGCCGGCCTCGGTGCGCAGGATCGCGACGGTGTCGCTCGCCGCACGCTCCCAGTCCGGATAGAAGCTGCGCGAGCGGCCGTCCAGGAAGATGAAGCGGGCATGGTTGGCCGGACGGGCCGGTCCAACATACATGTCCGAATACAGGGCGTAACCCAGCGGGTTGGCCGCAATGATGTCCATGCGCCCGTTCCGCACAAAGGCGGGCGCGTTGGTGATGGCGTCCAGGGTCAGCTGCACGCTGCGTCGGACGGACTCCGCGGGACGGGGTCGACGGCGGGTCCGGCTGCCCGGGGCCGCCGCCCGGGCAAGGTCGAAAAGGTGGGCCCGTTCGGCGTCGTCGAGCTGCAGAGCCCTCGCCACCGCGTCCAGTACACCTTCCGAAACGCCGGACAGGTTTCCGCGCTCCAGCCGGGTGTAATACTCGACGCTGACGCCGGCCAGCATCGCGACCTCCCCGCGGCGCAGCCCCGGCACCCGGCGCTTGGCGCCATAGACCGGCAGCCCCGACTGCTCGGGGGTGATCTTCGCCCGGCGCGAGGCAAGGAATTCGCGGGTCGCGTCTCGATTGTCCATGCCATCAACGTTAGGCCTTACGGCTCGCTGAGGGAGGCCCTGCCAGTACCCCTATCAGCAGTGACTCCCTCAGCGCTGCGAAGACGGGTTTGATGGATGGTGTTCCGTTGAACAACCCCCAACGATCAACAAGCAGGAGATTCATTGCTTACCGTCAACGCTTACGCATCACCCTCCGCGACCGAGCCGCTCGCCCTCACCACCATCGAGCGCCGCGACGTGGGCCCGCACGATGTCCTGATCGACATCAAGTTCGCCGGGATCTGCCATTCGGACATCCACACCGTCCGCGGCGACTGGGGTCCGCAGACCTACCCGCTGGTCCCCGGCCACGAAATCGCCGGGATCGTCACCGAGATCGGCTCCGCCGTTACCAAGCACACGGTCGGCGACCGCGTCGGCGTCGGCTGCATGGTCAACTCCTGCGGCGAGTGCGTCAATTGCCAGGCCGGCGAGGAGCAGTACTGCCTCGCCGGAAACACCGGCACCTACGGCGCTGTCGACCGTGACGGCACCATCACCCAGGGCGGCTACTCCACCCACGTGGTGGTGGCCGAAGACTTCGTAGTCACCATCCCGGAGGGCATCGAGCTCGACGTCGCCGCGCCGCTGCTGTGCGCCGGCATCACCACCTACTCGCCGCTGAACCACTGGGGCGCGGGCCCGGGGAAAAAGGTTGCGATCGTCGGCTTGGGCGGGCTGGGCCACATGGCAGTCAAGATCGCCCACGCCATGGGCGCCGACGTCACCGTCCTGTCCCAGTCGCTAAAGAAGCAGGAAGACGGGCTTCGCCTGGGCGCGGACCACTACTACGCGACGAGCGACGAAAACACGTTCACGGAACTTGCCGGCACCTTTGACCTGATCATCAACACGGTCAGTGCCGCGATCGACATCAGCGCCTACCTGCAGCTGCTGTCCCTCGACGGCGCCCTGGTCAACGTCGGCGCGCCCGCGGAACCGCTCCCGGTGAACGTGTTCTCCCTGATCATGGGGCGCCGGTCCTTCGCCGGTTCCGCCATCGGCGGCATCCGCGAAACCCAGGAAATGCTCAACTTCTGCGCTGAGCACGGTCTGGGCGCCGAGATCGAGGTCATCCCGGCCGCGAAGGTCAACGACGCCTACGAACGCGTCCTGGCCTCCGACGTCCGCTACCGCTTCGTGATTGACACCGCGACCCTGAACTAGGACGGCGCCCGCCAAGGGACCTGCGCCGCTGTCCGAGGGCGCGGAGTCCGAGTGGGTGACCTCGTGAGCGACGAGGAATGCAACGGCGCCGAGTAATACGGCTGTGCTAAATTCTCCGATGCTGCCGGTGCGGGGCCCCGCCGTCTCTGCGGTGCGGGGCCCGGCCCGGCACACCAGGGCCGGTGGCCTGATTGACCTTGCCGGGAGCGCTTGCCGTAAAGCCGTTGGCCCCGCAGCCGGTGCCCGGCTAGGACCCCGGTGCGGCCGAGACCATCCAGAAGCCCGCCACTTCGGCACCGGCGGCGTCGGTGCCGGGACGGAGTCCCTGAACCTGGACTGGTCCGGCCCTCAGCTCGACCCGCGTTGTCTCAACTGCTCCGCAGTCCAGGTTCATCTCCGCGCTGCCCCCGCCCCGGAGGCCGTCTTGGGACACCGTCAAGAGCGCATGCGGTGCGCCGATGCAGGCGGCGGTGAGCGTGTAGGTTCCCTTCGGCACCGCAGCGGCCGAGTGGCGGAATCCGCTGCCGCCAATCCCGCCCGTTCCGCCGAGAACAAGCCCGCCCGGCCGGGTGCCGAGGACTGCTTCGAGCTTGCCCAAGTTGCGCTGCTCGGCCGCGGGGAGGCCGGGGTCTACCCGCGGGGGAGGCGGCGGGGCCGCCCGGCCCGCCCTGGTGGGGGCCGCCGTCGGGTCTGCTACGTCATCGGGGTATTCACATCCGGCCAGGCCTGCTGCGGTGCCGGCCACCGCCAACAGCAGCACGGCGCCGCGCATCCAGTGTCTTCCCCCACCAAGTGACTTCCGCTGTGACTTCCCCAGTGCCATGCCCCGAGCCTACTGGCTCCGACGGCGGAGACGGCGAGAACGGCGGCACGGTGTTCTTGATCTATTGCCCCGGTGCCCGGTACGACGGCGTCTTCGTGGCTGCCTCGTCAAGATCCTCCGGAGTCATGAGCGGTTTCAGGTGCAGGTTCACGGCGCCGGTGGAGTTGATCATCAGCGACAGCGCGACTGCGTTGGCCTGATCGGGGATATCGAAGACCCCCACGACGTCGGTCTCTCCGAAGGCGTAGTAAAAGCTGTCGAGTGAGCCGCCCACCGATTTGAGGGCTTCGACCACCGCGTCACGCCGCTTGGTGCCGCCCTCACGCATGAGGCCCTTGATTCCGTCGCCGACGTAATTCGCTTCGAACAGATATTTGCTCATCGTTTTTCCTATCCTGTGACGCCCAGGACAGCGGCCTCCCAAGCCTGCCCGCTCCAAATGTTGGAAGGTCCGGGGCTGGTCCCCAGAGTGGGGCCTGCCCACATGCTAGGCCTTCCACTTCACCCGGTACAACGGTCTTTTGGCGGGCCCCGGGTCATCGCGCCGGGCAATCCGGCCCTACCGCCGGCCAAAGGACTGGAACATAATCGCCGTATCAACCCCGAACGCACAATGGAGGCGATCGACGTGTCTGTCTACACGCTCGGAATCTGGCTGGTGCATCCCGGCCGCGAGAACGATTTTGTGCAGGCCTGGCGGGACCTGGCCAGGAAAACGAAGGAGGATTTTCCCAACGCCAAAGGGGTGCTGATGCACGACCGCGACGTCAAAAACAGGTTCATCAGCACCGGTCCCTGGGAGTCCCTGGAACAGATTGAGCAGTGGCGGGCCTCTTCCCTGTTCAAGCAGAGCGTCGAGGCAATGAAAGACATCCTGGAGCATTTTGAGTCGCGCACGCTGGACGAGGCAGCCAGCATCGGCTGGGACGCGACCGACATGTGAGTTTCCGCGGGAATCGGGGGGCCGCCGGCTGTCCGGCCGCGCACCGTCCCGCAGGGCTATTCGACCTGCAGCGCCGCAAACACAGAAGTCAGCAAGAGATCGTTCCGGCCCCAGACGGGATCGAAGATTTCCACGTACCAGGCATCCGCCAGGACCAGGGCCAGTGTCTCGTTGGTCTCGGCCGCCCAGTCCCTGAGCTGGTCTTCCCCAACCGGCCCCTCGCTGCTTCCGAGCACTGTCACCACGTCGCCGTCCTGGAGGGTCACCGGGATAGAGGCGCTGCTCGTCTCACCGGGGGCATGCGCAACCGTCACCAGTCCGGTTCGGGTGGACAAGGCCAGGAGGTCCGACGCCGTCTCCGCGCTGCAGAAGGCCGTCACATAGGCGCGCTGCGCGACGCCACCGGCCTGAACGCCAGGCTGCGATTCCTTGGTGAAGAGCCCGTTGCGGTTGAGGAGGGCAAGCTCTGCGGCGATGGCCTTGGTCTCGTCGTCGAACCCGCGCGAGAAGACTCCGGGCTGGTATTCGCTGGTGCCCTCGAGCCAGCGGGCGGTCAGCTCGCCGGCCGCCGCGATGGTGGCGGCCTGCCGCCAGACTTCGCGGTCCGCGAGAAGCCGGCCGAAGCTGTCCCGTTCGGTTGTGAACCTGTCCTCTGACATTTAGGCCTCCTTTGCTGTGGACTGCGGTGTGGGGTGCGGCGGGGTTTGCGGTGCGGGGTGCGTCTGCGGGGCGTGGTGCTGCAGGAGGACGGACAACCGTTCGCAGCTGACCCGGAGCGCCTCCAGTTCACGCCTGCTGTAGTCATCGATAATCGCATTAATGCGCTCGGCGAGCTGCTCATCGTCGACCTCGAACTCGTGGTTCAGGGTGACCACGGAGAGCCCGTCCGCCGGGCGGATCTCCCAGTCGCCAGCAAGTTCTCGGAGCGGGGGTTCGAGGTCCAACTGGTGGAACTCCGCGCGGTGGCTGGCGGCATCAAAGACGCGCCAGCAGTGGCTTGAGCTGAGCGAGCCGTTCGAAACCAAGGACGTGCGGAGCTCGTGCGCGGCGTCGTCGCCGCTGACCCGCTCGGAGTACACCGTCAGGCCGTCGAGATAAGGCCAGTGGGAGGCGTCCCGCAGCATGCCGAAGACGAGGTCCGCCGGGGCGTTGATGCCGAGCCGGTGCGTGGTCCGGTGCGTCCTGTGGTCCGTGCTCACTGACAAGTTCACCCCTCCTGTGTCGTGCTGTCACCCTGCAGGTCTTCTATGCAGGCTAGGCCAGTTGTGGCGGGCCGTGAACAATTCCGTCCCGCCACGTCACGCAGGGCAATCTTCGGTAACACTCCGGCGTCCCCAGGCGGCGTCCGCGGACGCCGGATGAACGGGTATTACCGCCTGTATCCCTTGGTTTCACCCGGTTTCGCGGCGCTTTGACCGGCATTCCCGCGCCCCGGATAGTTGCTGGCACCAGCACCACAGACCACCCCTTTCAAGGAGAAACCATGTCGAGTCTTTCGTTCAAGTCCGGCGTCGCCGTAGCGTTGGCGGCCACCACCGTTCTGGGTCTCGCGGCCTGCTCCGATCCGGGCGCCGCCGCTGCCGGCGGCACATCCGCGGCGCCGTCGTCCTCCTCCGGCATCAAGCAGTTCAACCTCTCTCCGCAGCAGGACCGCATCAAGGCCACAGTGGATGCCGCGGCCGCAGCGCTGGTCCCGGAAGCCATCAGGAAGGACGGGAAACTGACCGTGGCGGTGAGTCCGTTCGCGGCGCCGCTGGCCGTCTACGCCACGGACAACAAGACCCCGGTGGGCAATGAGGTGGATCTCGCCGTCGCGCTGGCCGAGTCGCTGGGCCTGGAGGCGGATATTGTCCCGACCGCGTGGGCCGACTGGCCGCTCGGCGTCGATTCCGGCAAGTATGAGGCAGTGCTCTCCAACGTCACCGTCACGGAGGAGCGCAAGCTCAAGTTCGATTTCGCCAGCTACCGCGAGGACAAGCTCGGCTTCTACGCCAAGGCCGACAGCAGCGTCACCAAAGTCGAGTCGGCCCCGGACGTCGCCGGCAAGCGCGTGATCGTCGGCTCCGGCACCAACCAGGAGGCGATCCTGCTGCGCTGGGATGAAGAGAACAAGAAGAACGGCCTCAAGCCCGTGGAGTTCCAGTATTACGACGACGACTCCGCCTCCCAGCTGGCCGTCCAGTCCGGCCGGGCGGACCTCACCTTTGGCCCCAACGCCACGGCAGCCTTCAAGGCCGCTTCCGACGCCAAGACCAAGCTGGTGGGCCTGGTGGACGGCGGCTGGCCGCTGAAGGCCAGCATCGCGGTCACCACCAAGAAGGACAACGGGTTTGCCGCCGCGGCCCAGGCCGGACTGAACCACCTGATTCAGGACGGCAGCTACGCCAAGATCCTGGACCGTTGGGGGCTGTCCGAGGAGGCCGTAGCGAAATCGGAGCTGAACCCGGCAGGCCTGCCGAAGAGCTAGCCCGCCTCAGCCCGCTTAAACCATCGCGGGGTCACATCGCGCCCGTCCCGGAGGGGATTATGGGCGCGATGTGACCCCGCGTTGCTTGTTTGGGCGGTGCCGCAAGCCAAGAATCCCCGCCGGAAACTTCTCCGGCGGGGATTCTTTGTGTCTGCTTGGTGACGAGCTGGGATCGTGTAGGCCTAGGCCTAGGCCTAGGCCCGTGCCGTGACCGAGTCGGTCTCGGCGTCGGCGGCTGCGCGCACCGGGGTGGCCAGGCCGAGGTTCTCCCGCAGTGTGCTGCCCGCGTACGCCGTGGGGTACACGCCGCGCTCTTGGAGTTCCGGCACGAGGTGGTTGACGATGTCATCGAGTCCAGACGGGACGAGCCACGGGGAGACGTTGAAGCCGTCGACGGCGCCGGTCCGGGCATACTCGGCGAGCCGGTCCGCGACCTCGGTGTAGGACCCGGTGAAGGTGGAGTCACCCCGGCTGGTCTTGGCCGAGACGAACTGCCGGATGGACAGGCCCTTTTCCTTGGCCTCGGCCCGCCACTGGTCGGCCCGTTGGCGGGCCTTCGCGCCATGGAAGCCGCTTCCGCGGGTTTCGGAGGTCTCTTCCACCACGGGGTCGATGTCCGGCAGCGGCCCGTCGGGATCGTAGCCCTGCAGCTCCCGGCCCCAGAACTGCTCGAGGTACGCGATAGCCTGCTGCGGGCCGATCTGCAGGCTGCGGACCCAGGCCTTCTTCTCGAGGGCCTCCTGCGGAGTGGCGGCGAGAATGAACTCGCTGGCGGGCATGATCTTCACATCCTGGGCGCCCCGGCCGGCCCGGAGCGTGCGCTCCACGATGTCGCGGCGGAAGTCCAGGGCGTCGTCGAGCTGCGGGTGCGCGGAAAAGATGACGTCCGCCTGCCGGGCGGCGAAGTCCCGGCCCTCGGGCGAATCCCCGGCCTGGAACAGCACCGGCCGGTATTGGGCGCTGCGCGGCAACCTAGGCGTGAGGTCCACGGAGTAGTGCTGGCCGCTGTGGCGCACCCGCCGGACCGCCCCCTCCGCCGACCACCGGGCGGCGGAAGCCGAGGCCGCGATGGCGCCGTCCTCCCACGCGTCCCAGATTCGCTTGGCGGTTTCCACGAAGGCCTCGGCATGGGTGTACCTGTCTGCATGGTCCAGGTAGCCGCCACGGCGGAAGTTCGCGCCGGTCCAGGCGTTGTCCGTGGTGACGATGTTCCAGGCCGCGCGGCCGCCGGAAAGCAGATCCAGCGTGGAGAGCCGGTGCGCCAGGTCTGCGGGGTCGTTGTACGTGGTGTTTTGGGTGGCGACCAGGCCGATGTTGGTGGTCACGGCCGCCAGGGCCGCCAGCGCGGTCTGCGCGTCGGGACGGCCGGCGACGTCAAGCGCGTGCGGTCGGCCGAGGTGCTCGCGTAACCGCAGGCCCTCGCCGAGGAAGAACGCCGCGAACAGGCCGCGCTCGGCCGTTTGGGCGATGCGCCGGAACGATTCGAAATCGGTCTGCGAGCCGGACTCGGCGCTCTTCCAGACCGTTCCGGAGTTGACGCCCTGGAAGAACACGCCCAGCTGGAGCTGCCCTGACGGGGTGAATCCAGATGGGGTGAATTCAGCGGCGGGGTGGGTGCTGTGGCTCATGGTGGACTCCTTAGTTTTCCGTGCCGGGGGCGCTGGTTGCAGCAGCGTAACGACTGGCCGGCCGCGCCAGCCCCAGCTGTTCGCGGAACGTGGCGTCCGGGGTGGTGGGGGCCAGGAGCTCGCGCCGCCGCAACTCTGGCAGCACCAGCCGCGACAGTTCCTCAAGATCCGTCTCCAGCACGGCGGGGTGCAGGCGGATGCCGTCGGCCCAGGCCAGCACCTCGGTGAGCAGTTCGGTCAGCTCAGCCGCCGTCCCGACGAACCGGGCGCGCGGACTCTGCCACACGGTGTGGCGGTTCAGCCCGGCCAGCCGCTCTGCGGCGCTCTGGCCACGGGAATCCAGCACGACGTCGAGCTCGGCAATCAGTGCAGGCCCACTGCCGCCGGCGACGAGTGCCGCCCGCGTCGCCGCGAGCTCGGCGGCCAGGAGCCCGGGCGTCGGGGCCGAGACCAGGAGCGCGTCGGCCACCCCGGCCGCGACAGCCTCCGGAGTGAGGAGCCCGGCCGGGGCCAGCACAGGGAGCTGGCCCTGCGGCGGCCGCGGAATGATCGACGGACCCTTGATGGAATAGCTGCCGTTCTCGACGTCGATGTAGTGCAGCTTGTCGACGTCGAGGTAGCGCCCGGTGGGGACGTCGCGGATCACGGCGTCGTCCTCCCAGGAGTCCCAGAGCCTGCGGCTGACCCCGATGGAATCGGCGGCCTCCCCGGAGAGCCGCTCCCCGCGCACAGTGTCCCGCCCGACGGCGGCGGCATCGGCGGCGCTTGATGAGGCGGCTACCAGCCAGCCGGCCCGCCCGCCGGAGACATAGTCCAGGCTGGCTAGCTGGGTTGAGAGGTGGAATGGCTCGGTGTAGACGGTGTCCACTTCCGGGATCAGGGCGAGGCTGCGCGTCACGGGAGACGCGAACGCGGCCCGCTGCAGGGCGTTGAGCCGGGCAGCGGCGTCCCGGTCCGGGTTATCGGTATCCGGCAGTGCGGGATCTGAAAGTGCGGGGTCCGGCAGGCCGGGGTCGGAAAACGTCGCCGCGTGGAACCCGGCAGACTCGGCGGCGAGGACGGCGCCGCGGAGGTGTTCCGGGTCCAGCACGGACGCGGGGGCTGTGCGGGAAACCCGCCACGCGGCCGGATGGCTGCCGGCGCCGTCGAGTTCCAGGACCAGCAGGCCGTGTCCCCGTGCCGCGTTCTGGGCGGGAGTGGTGCTCATGATGCGTCCTGTCGTTCGTAGGGGATCTGTTCGCCGGCTTCGATGGCCACCGGCAGGCGGTTCTCGGCCGGCGGCAGCGGGCAGGTGGCGAGGTCCGTGTAGGCGCACGGCAGGTTCACCGCCCGGTTGAAGTCGAGCGCAACCGTCCCGTCGGCGCCCGGAGCCGGCACGGTGAGCGAGCGGTTGGCCGCGTAGGTGCTCTTGCCCGACGTCGCGTCCGTGAAGAGCACCGACAGCGTGCCCGGAGTGTGGCCGTTGAAGGCGGTGAGGCTCAGGTCCTTACCGTGCAGCCGGAAGCGGATTTCACCTGGGGCCTCGTATACGTGCTGGATGCCTTCGACCGCGGCGCCCACCGTGGTGCGGCGCGGCTCGACGAACGGGACGAATATTCCTGAAATGGCATATTCGGGGGTGGGTTCGAAGGCGGGTGTGCCGCGGTAGCCGGTAAGCAGCGGATTCAGGGGATGCCGCGGCCGAACCACATACCGGCCGCCGCGCTTGGCGAGCTCGATCACGGTATGACCGGCGCCGGCATCTTCCACGCGCAGATTCAGGCCCTCGCGCTCGGGAATCGGGCCGAGAAACACGGTGGCTCCTGTCCCGTCCGCGTTCAGTTCCTGCCCGTCGCGAAGGACGCGTTCGCCAGCCCGCAACACCAGACGGACGGTGTCGTCCTCCACGCTCCACGTGCCCGGTGCGCCATCCAGCCGGGCGGGCGAGGAATCGAGCCAGTGCAAGTGGGTGACGGCGAGGAAGCCGTGGGGGTCGGCGCGGTGGCGTTCGTGCGCGGCACGCCAGTCCGCCCAGGCGGCCAGGAGTTCCCGGTCGGGACGGACGTCTGGGCCGCCAACGGGGCGGCCGTCGGGACTGGGCCGGCGGTCCGGGGCGGCGGCCAGGAATTCCAGGTCCGAGCGGCTGTCGGTGTCAGTTGGTGTAGACATGGGAGCTCCTGTGGTTGTTGTGGTCGGCTGTGACGCGGGCGGCGGCGTCGGGTTCGGTGGCACCGCCGGACTTGCCGGCGAGGCTGGCCTCCGGGCGGCCGGCGTACGGGTCGCCGTCGGCCCAAAGCGTGGTGGGCGCGGCGGCGCGGACGGCCGGAATGACCTCGAGGGCGAACCGCTCCAGGATTTCCAGCTGCCGGTCGAAGGGCAGCGTGGTAGGCAGCGAGATGGACTGCAGATCGTGGCCGTAGAGCGCGTGGTAGCTGAGGATCTTGTCGATCACCTGCTCCGGGCTGCCCACCAGGGCCGGACCTTCGGCAACGGCGTGGTCGATGGCCCGGTAGGGGGAGTTGTTCCCGGGAACATTCCTGCCGGTCGTGAGGGCCTCGTAGACCGGGCCGAACTGCCGCTTGGCCTCCTGCGTGGTGTCAGCGATGAACACCCCGCCGGCGCCGGATCCGGAGCCCAGATACTGATGCCGGGGATCGTGGCCGTTCCGTGCATATTCCTCGCGGTAGTGGTCAATGAGCACCTTGTAGTTTTCCCGCGGCTGGATGGCATTGGCCGTGAACAGCGGATCGCCCCACTGCGCCGCCAGGGCGGCCGAGGCCAGGCTCGTGGCGGAACCGTGCCAGACCCGCGGCGCGCCGGCGAAGGGCCGGGGCGTGGTGGTTGTGGGCTCTGTCAGCGCAGTGCGGAACGTCCCGGACCAGGTGACGTTCTCCTCGGTCCAGAGCCGGCGGAGCAGGCCGTATTTCTCCGCGAGCAGCTCCCACTGATCCGCCAGGTCCAGGCCGAACAGCGGGTACTGCAGCACCTCGTTGCCCTTGCCGATCACCAGTTCCAGCCGGCCGCGGCTCAGCTGGTCGATCGTGGCGTAGTCCTCCGCGACCCGTACCGGGTCCAGCACGGACAGCACCGTCACGCCGCTTTGCAGCCGGATCCTGGTGGTCACGGCGGCGATGGCGGCGAGCACGGTGGTGGGGGAGGAAGAGATGAATTCGCCCGCGTGGCGTTCCCCGACCGAGAAGCTGTCATAGCCGAGTACCTCGGCCCGGCGCGCGGTTTCCACCACCTGGTTGAGCCGGTCCGCGGTGGAGACAATCGCCCCGGTGACGGGGTTTTTCAGGTGCGGGATGATGTCGAGGACCTGGAACCTCACTGTGTTTTCCCTGCAGGCGCGTTCCCGAAGTTGGCCTCGGTGACGGTTGTGGACTCCGGGAGGGCTTCCTCGGAGAGTCCCCAGCGGTCCAGGACCTTGGCGTAGGAGCCGTCCTTGATCGCGGAGTTCAGGGCGTCCGTGATGGCCGGGGCCAGGCCGTTGCCCTTGAGCGTGGTGGCGGCGACCAGTGTCTCGGACGGCCAGCCGGCGTTGACCTTGCCCACCACCTTGAGGTCGTCCCGGGTGTTTTCCCGGTACGTGACGGACGGGTAGGGCGCGAGGTTCAGGTCCGTGCGCCCGGAGGACAGGGCCAGGATGGTGTCGGCGTCGGAGGAGTAGTACAGCAGCTCCGCCGGCGCCTTGCCCTTGGCCTCCAGCTCCTTGTTCCAGGCGATCAGGATCTTCTCCTGGTTGGTGCCCGAGCCCACGGAGATCTTCAGGCCGGAGATGTCATCGGAGCCCTTGATGTTGTAGCTGGAGCTCTTCTTGGCCTCGAAGCCCATGTACGCGGCGCGGTAGCTGGAGAAGTCGAAGAGCTTCACACGGGCGGCGTTGATGCCCACGTTGGAGAACACGGCCTCGAAGTCGCCGGACTGGGTTTTCAGCGGCCAGTTCTCCCAGGAGGTCACCTGGACATCCAGTGCCAGGCCCAGCTTGTCCGCGACCAGCTGGGCCAGGTCCACTTCGACGCCGATCGGGGTCTTGTCGTCGGTGGCGTGGAAGGACAGCGGAATCGCGCCCGCCGTCGTGGCCACGGTCAGCTTGCCGTCCTTGCCGATCAGCGCGGGGACTTCCGCGGCCAGGGCCGCATCCTTCTTGGCCCTGATGCGTTGCTGGTCCGGCGAGGTGTTGTAGACGACGCCGTTGCGCGCCGCCGTCGTCGCCGGGTGCCCGCCGGCGGCCGCGGAGGCGCCGGGATCAGCGCAGGCACTCAGTGCCAGCGTGCCCGACAGGGTGCCGATGAGGACGACGGTGGGAAGCGCCGTACGCTTCCGCCGGGGATTAGGACTGGGACGGGCGGTGCGGAGGGCGGAGCTGATGGCCATGGGTGTTCCTTAGATGTTGAAAGCGGGTTCGATCACCTTGGAGAAAAAGCTCCGGGTGCGTTCTTCTTGCGGGTTGGTGAAAATCTCCTGGGGCGTGCCTTGCTCGACGATCTGGCCCTGGTCCATGAACACCACCGTGTCGGCGACGTCGCGGGCGAAGCCCATCTCATGCGTGACGATGATCAGCGTGGTGCCGGACTTGGCGAGCTCGCGGATGACGTCCAGGACCTCGTTGACCAGTTCCGGGTCCAGGGCCGAGGTGGGCTCGTCGAAGAGCAGGATCTTGGGGTCCAGGGCCAGGGCCCGGGCGATCGCGACCCGTTGCTGCTGGCCGCCGGACAGCTGGCGGGGGTAGGCGCCGGCACGGTCCTTCAAGCCCACCCGGTCCAGCAGTTCCAGGCCGCGTTCGCGGGCCTCGGCCTTGGACGACCGGGGTTTTCCGGCCCGTGGCGCGACGACCGGGGCCTCGGTGACGTTTTCCAGCGCGGTCAGGTGCGGGAAGAGATTGAAGTTCTGGAACACCATGCCGATCTCGGTGCGTTGCTTCAGGATTTCCTTTTCGCGCAGCTCGTGGAGCCGGCGCCCCCGGACCTCGTAACCCACCAGCGTGCCGTCGATCGCGATGAACCCGGCGTCGACCTTTTCCAGGTGGTTGATGGTGCGCAGGAGGGTGGATTTGCCGGACCCGGACGGGCCGACAATTACGGCGACGCCGCCGGGCTCGACCGTCAGCGTGATGCCCTTGAGGACTTCCGTGGCCCCGAAGGACTTGCGGACCTTGGTGATCTCGACGAGGCCGCGGGTGGTTTCGGCGTCAGTGGCGGCGGGCGCCGGTAGGGTGTGGGTGGCAACGGCGCTCATCGGGTGCCCCTTTCCTGGGTGGTTGCGCCGGTTGCCGGCGCATGCGTGGCGAGGAATTTGCGGGCCTTTTGCAGCGGGGTCAGGGGCAGCGTGCGGACGGCGCCCTTGGAGTAGTGCCGCTCGATGTAGTACTGGAAGACGCTCAGCACCGAGGTGATCACGACGTACCAGAGGGTGGCCACGAGCAGCAGTGGCAGGACCTGCTGGGTCCGGTTGTAGATGACCTGGACGGTGTAGAACAGCTCGGAGTAGGCCAGGACGTAGACAATCGAGGTGCCCTTGACCAGGCCGATCACCTCGTTGAAGGCGGTGGGCAGGATGGCCCGCATGGCTTGGGGCAGGACGATCCTGGTGGAACGCCGCCACGCCGGAATGCCCAGGGCGGTTGCAGCCTCGAGCTGGCCCTGGTCCACGGAGAGGATGCCGCCGCGGATGATCTCGGCGGAGTAGGCGGCCTGGTTCAGGGTCAGGCCGAGGACCGCCGCTGCGAACTGGCTGATCAGGGTGGTGGTTTGCGCCTCGACGAAGTGCACGTCCGTGAAGGGGATTCCGAGGCTGATTTTCTCGTACAGGTAGCCCAGGTTGTACCAAAGCAGCATCTGCACCAGCAGCGGCGTGGAGCGGAAGATCCAGGAGAAGGTCCAGGAGACGGAGACCAGCAGCGGGGATGCGGAAAGCCGCATCAGGGCCAGGAGGAAGCCCAGGATGAACCCGAGGGCTCCGGAGATCGCCGTCAGCTTCAGGGTCTCCAGCAGGCCGTTCACAATCGACTGCGCGGTGAACCATTGCGCCACCACTCCCCACTCCCAGCGCGGGTTGGTGGCCAGGGACCAGGCAATGCCCGCCACGCCCAGGGCGACGACGGCGGTGCCCACCCAGCGCCACGGGTGGCGGGCCGGGACCGGCCGGTAGTCGGCATAGTCGGTGGCTGCCTTGCGGCCCGCTGCACCGGCCGTTTCGCGCGGTGCGGTTCCGGTGCCGGCGGCGGCTGTGGGCCCGGCGGTGCCGGCCGGTGCGGTTTCGGGTGCGGTTCCGGTGCCGGCGGACGCCGGCACCGGGGCGGACTGCGCCACCGGGGTTGCTGTTGAACTCATGCGCCACCTCGCTTCTTCCAGTTGCTGTGGGGGTACGGTTGGCTGCCAATCTAGGGGCCGCCGAAAACGTGCGGCAAGGCGGCAAGTTGCATACGTTCACGCAGGTTCGCACGGCGTCACACGACGATTTCTTGCCTCGATTTACGCCGCGTTACGTGGGGTGAACGGCCGTGACCGGCGCCTCGACCGGCCACGTTTCGGGTGCCTAGCATGAGGGCTGCGTACCAGAGCGAGGAGACCGTCATGCTAGTGAATGCCCCATCCGTGGTCCTCATCGGCGGCGGCCCGCGCACGGCCGGGTTGCTGGAACGCCTTGCCGCCAACCGGCCGGAGCTGCTCGCCGGCGCGCTCCAGATCCACGTCGTGGAGCCGCACACCCCGGGCGCCGGCAGGATCTGGCGCTACGAACAGCACCCCGGGCTGATGCTCAACTCCGCCGCGGCGGATGTCACGATGTTCACCGATGCCTCGGTCCAGTGCGAGGGGCCGGCGGTTGAAGGCCCCGGCCTGCCGGATTGGGCCGCCGGGGTCCTGGACGGCTCCATCGCGGACGTCCCGGAGCTGACTCCGGAACTCCGGCGCCAGCTGGCTGCCCTCACCGGCTCCACCTTCCCCACCCGGCAGCTGCAGAGTGTCTACCTGGAATGGTTCTTCCGGCGCTCCGTCGCGGCCCTCGGGCCGGACGTCACCGTCACGGTGCACCGGGACACGGCGTCCGCCGTCGAACTTGTGCAGGACGGCCCGGAACAACGTGAACCCAAACAGGGCCCGGAAAGCTACCGCGTCCGGCTGGCCAGCGGCGCGGTGCTGCGCGCCGACGTCGTGATCGCTTCCCTGGGGCACACGGATTCGCTGCCGGACGAGGAGTCCGCCGCGTGGGCCGGTTTTGCCGCCCGGCACGGCGCGTTCCACGCGGCGCCCAGCTACACCACCGACGTCGACTACGCACCGCTCGCCGCCGGCCAGGACGTGATCGTCTCCGGCATGGGCCTGGCGTTCGTGGACCTTCTGGTTCTGCTCATGGAGGGTCGCGGCGGCAGGTTTGAAGAGTTGCCCGACGGCGGCCTGCGCTACCTGCCCTCCGGTGCTGAGCCGCGGTTGTGGGCCGGGTCCCGCCGCGGCGTGCCCTACCACTCCAAGATCACGTCAGCCCTGCGCGGCGACGCAGCGGCAGAGCCCGCGTTCTTCACCGCAGAGGCCGTCGCGGTGCTGCTGGACGCGCCCGGCGAGGTGGACTTCCGCGACCAGTTGTGGCCCCTGATCGCGAAGGATGCAGGCTACGCGTATTACCGCGAGCTGTTCACCGGCTACCCGGAGCGGGTCCGGATTGGCTGGCCGGAATTCGCCGAGAGGTTTTCCGCTGCGGAGTGGTCCAGCCAGGACCGCCAGCGACTGGTCACTGAGTCCGTCCCGGACGCAGAGCTCCACCTGGACCTCGAACGGCTGGACTATCCCTTCGCGGACCGGGTATTCGCCGGCCACGCAGATGTCCAAGCCGCGGTGGCAGCGTACATCGGCCGCGACCTTGAATTACGCACCGGACCGGACCATTCGGAGACGCTGGCCCTGTTCATTTCCCTGCTCAAGTCCTACATGGACCTGGGCCGACTGCTCCCGGCAGAGCGGCTGAACGCGCGGTCGCAGCGCGACGTCCAGGGCTGGTGGCACGGTTTCTTCAGCTTCGTCGACTCCGGGCCGCCGCCGCGCAGGCTGCGGGAGATGCTGGCGATCCACCAGGCCGGACTGCTGCAGTTCATCGGCCCAGGCCTGGAGATCGAGGCCGCGGAGCACTCGGGCCGGTTCGTCGCCCGCTCGGCCCAGTCCGGGCTCACCGTGTCAGCGGCGGCCCTGATCGAGGCCCGGCTCCCGGCGCCGTCGGTGGCCCGCTCCGCGAACCCGCTGCTGCGCCAGCTGCACACCTCCGGGCTCGGCACCGAGCAGCAGCTCCTGACCGCGGACGGCACGCATGCGACCGGACGGCTCCTGGTGTCCGCCCACAACGAGCTGATCAGCCCGGTGGGGGAGAGGCGCGAGCGGCTGTTCGGCGTCGGGCCCGGCACCTCCGGCTGGGGCGCGGGCGCCTTCGCCCGGCCCCGCACCAACGCCGCACCGTTCCGGGAAAACGACGCCTTGGCCCGGCGCATCCTGAACCTGCTGTCCGGCCCAACAACGGCCAGGCCAGCATCGAGCCAGACCAACAACGATCAAGCGGGCAGCGAGCCAGCCAACATCGGCCAGCCGGTGCCGCAGGCCGCCGCCGGCGGAAAGACACCGTCATGACACCGCCACCACTACACACCCCGCCCGCCGAGGCCCGGCCCATCGAAATCCCGCCGGCGGAAACCCAGCCCGCGGGCAGCTCCACGCTGACGGTCCTCAACCTCCCCATGAGCGATCCCAGGGTCCGTCCGCTCCTGGATGAGCTCGCGCTCGAATATGACACCCGCTACGGCAACCTCTTCGGCCGCGGAGCCGCCGCGGAGGAACTCAACCGCTACCCGGCGGAGGAATTCGCGGCGCCTGGCGGGGCCCTGTTGATTGTGCGCGAGAACGGCGAATCCGTGGCGGGCGGTGCCTTCCGCCGGCACGGCCCGCAGACCGCCGAGTTCAAGCGGATCTGGACGCATTCGGCCCACCGCCGCCGCGGACTGGCCCGGTTTGTCCTTGCCGAACTGGAAGCGCTGGCCGCCCGCCGCGGCTACCGGAAGGTCTACCTGACCACCGGCCCCCGCCAGCCGGAGGCGAAGCACCTTTACCTGAACACCGGCTACGAGGCCCAGTTCGATCTCTCCGCCGACCCGGAAACCATCGGACCGCTGCCCTTCACCAAAGACCTCGCCAAACCAAACCCGAATCCAACCCAACGCGGAGTCACTTAGCGCCCATCCAAGGCCTTGGGATGGGCGCTAAGTGACCCCGCGTTGCTTGTTTGTTCGCCGTGGGCCGGGGAGCGGCGCTTCGGGCTAGAGTTCCACATGGGGTTCGCCCCTAGGACGAAGTTTTCAGGAGCCGCCACGAAACGGCGGAGAAGCAGCCGGGAGTCATCAGTGCGGCATGGATCCAAGCCCACCATCCGCGACGTCGCGGAGACGGCCGGGGTGTCCCTGACCACCGTCTCCTACGTGCTCTCCGGCCGCTCCGGCGGCACCACCCGGATCAGCCAGGCCACCCAGGACCGGGTGCAATCCGCGGTCCGCGAACTTGGCTACGTGGCCAACCGTGCCGCCCGGGGAATGCGCCGGGGCCGGACGGAGCTGGTGGCCGTAGCCGTCGTGGACCTCGAGCAGCCGCGGGACAGGGCCATCGCCACGGTGCTGGCCGGAATCCTGCCGGAGCACGGCTATCAGGCCGTCGTCCTGCTGGGCGGAGGCTGGCGGCAGTTCATGCTCTCCGGCGGCGCCGACGGCGTCATCCACACCTGCGCGCCGGAGACTGGCGACGATTCCGGGACCATGGCTGAACTCGCCGTCCGCGGCGTGGCCCAGGTGCTCATCGCGGACGACGCCGGGCCCGGCAGCCCCGGTGTCCACGGCGCCTACGATGTGATCTCCGGAACGGACAGCCCCGAGGTCCTGGCCGAGCGCGCCGTCACGGCGCTGCTCGCCAGGCTCCGGAGCTAGGAACCCGCTTAGGCTTTCAGCGCGGCGGCCTCCAGTGCAGCGGCGTTCTGCGTTGGTTCCTCCCTGAGGGGGCGCCGGGCCAGCCACGCGGCCACGATCGCGCCGGAGACGTTGTGCCACAGGGAGAAGACGGCGGACGGCAGCGCGGCCAGCGCGCCGAAGTGCGCCGTGGCGAGGGTGGCGGCCAGGCCGGAGTTCTGCATTCCGACTTCAAAGGCGAGGGCCCTGCGCGCCTTGTCATCCAGGCGCCCCAGCTTGCCGGCCAGGTAGCCCAGGCCCAGTCCGAAGCCGTTGTGCAGTACCACGGCGAGGAACACGATGCCGCCCGCGGCGACGAGTTTGCTGGCGCTGCCGGCCACCACGATCGCCACGATCAGGGAAATCACGGCCGCGGAGGCCCACGGCAGGGCCGGGAGGACCCTGGCCACGAGCTTGCGGAGGAAGAGGCGTGCCAGCAGGCCGGCAATGACGGGCAGGAGGACGGTCTTGACGATGTCCTGGACCATGCCGCCGGCGTCGATGCTCAGGTACGAGCCGGCCAGGAACAGCACCAGCAGCGGCGTCACGATCGGGGCGATCAGCGTGGACACCGAAGCGACGGCCACGGACAGGGCGACGTCGCCCTTGGCCAGGAACGCCATCACGTTGGAGGCAGTGCCCGACGGCGCGCAGCCCACCAGGATCAGACCCACCGCAAGCTCCGGCTCGAGGTGCAGGCCGACGGCGATCAGCCAGCCGGCCCCCGGCATGATGACGTAGTGCGCCACGATTCCCAGGGCCACGGCCCAGGGACGCTTGGCCACCGAGGCAAAATCTGGCGGGGTCAGCGTCAGGCCCATGCAGAACATGATGATGCCCAGCAGGAAGGGCACGCTGGGCGCGAGCGGTTTGAACGCCCCGGGGAGCAGGAAACCGGCGAGCCCGGCCATCACGACGAGGATCGGGAAGATGGTCACCGCGATCCGGGCGATCTTTGCCTCGGCGGCGAGGGCGGGATTGGCCGGGACGTCGGCGGCAGCGCTCGCGTCCCGGGCGGTATTCGGAGTTTTGGTTGCCTCAAGCATCCAAGAATGGTGCCACCGGCATCCACGGACTGACGACTTCGTGACCACCTGTCGAACGAATATGTCAGATTTTTGGCACCTCCCGGGCCGGTATTAGGTCACACGATTGGGCCTTTTTGTTTGCCCTGGTGCGGCCTACCGTGGAACCACGGCGCTGCCCGTCCCGGGTGGCCGGAGCATGGAGGAAATCCAATGACGACGCACGTAGCCGACTGCAGCGTGAACAATTGCTCCTTCAACGATCACTCCCACTGCAACGCGGCCGCCATTACCGTCGGCGGCGCTGAAGACCATGCCTCCTGCGCGACGTTTATCGACATCGGTGTGCACGGCGGGCTCCCCAAGGTGCTGGCCGACGTCGGTGCCTGCCAGCGTACCGAATGCGCCCACAACGATCACCTGATGTGTAAAGCGCCCGAAGTGCACGTGGGCCCGGGGGTCGACAACGCGGATTGCCTCACCTACGCCCACAGATAAGCCGCGTGTGGCGTCGAAATTCCCCACTTTTGAGGGCGATGCCCGGCGTGTCGCACAGAAACGCCGCTGAGTCCCGGCGTCGCACATTCAAAGGTGGGGAGAATCCGCGCAGGGCAAGCAGCACAGAGCGGGGAAGGTCGCGGCATTGAGGCACACAGGCAGCGAAGGGCGGCATAGGGCATCCGGATCCGCAGACGCGGGCCCGCGCTAGCCCTGGGTGAGCCGGTACCGCTCGATCTGCTTGAGCCGCCGGAGGAGACTGTCGCGGCGGGGGTGCGGGACGGCGTCGGCCGGCTCGGCGGTGAGCTCGATGTGTTCGGTGCCGTACTGCCACAGCAGCAGGTCATCGAGCAGCCGGTCCGGGCCGGGGGAGTAGCGGTGGTCCAGGGCCTTGCGGACTTCGGTGATCCGGTTGGCGCTGAGCAGCCCGGCGAGCTGCATGGTCTGGTTGAGGCCGTGGGCCGCCATGAGTTCCGCGGCCCAGCCCCAGTCGTCGTCGACCTTCCGGTCCACGTGCGGCAGCAAGGTCCGCCACACGTCGCGGATCCGGTTGGGCGTCAGCTGCGCGCCACCCTCGCCGTCCACATCCCAGTAACTGCGGACCTCCTCGTAGCGCTCATGCAGGTCCGAGAACGCGCTCTCCACGGTCTCCAGCATGGCTGCCGTGGCCGTGAACTGGCGGTCGAAGTGCGGGGTCCAGGCCCGCGGGTCCTCGGCCTTGAAACGGATGTCGTGCTCGATCTCGCTCCAGGCGTGCGCGAACACGGTGCGGATCTGGCACTCGAAGAAGTAGCTGCCGTTCGGCGGGACTTCCGGGTTGAAGGCCAGCTGGTAGTCCTTGACGGCCTCGTTCTGGATAGTCCGCAGGATCAGGTGCCGGCTGGAGTAGCCGTAAGTACCGGACTCGATCGAGCCGATGTCCTTTTCGCGGTCTCCACGGCAGTCAAAGAGCTGGCGCTGGCGCTTGATCAGGTTGGCCACTACCGCGTTCTCCGCGGGCAGCTTGGTGATCACACGGATGCCCACCATGTCGTTCAAGGTCCGGAACGGATCCGGGAACTTCAGAACAGGCGGCCCGCCGGGCTCCAGCGGTTCTTCGGTGCGGGAAATTTTCTCGCGGAAGGACTCAACGGTCTTGGTGCGGCCGGTGACGAACAACGGCGTGACCTCGGTGTCCTTGAGCATAGTCCGCAGCGTGAGCAGAACCTCCCGGGTGACCAGCTTCAGGGCAGGCCGGACCCGCTCGTACAGTTCCACGTTCTCCTGCACGGAATCGCGCAGGCTCAAGTCCAAACGGTCCCAGTTGCTCGCCATGGATCCAGCTTACGGCGCACCGCCGACACCTGCCCGCAAGCCGGTCCGCAGGCACTGCCGCGGCCGCCGCCGTCTGGCCGTGTTCAAGGGCGGTGTTCAAGGGCGGCGTGCGGGGCCCGGCCTGCGCGGGGCCGCTTGGCGCCCAAGGTAGGCTCAGCACATGGCTGAAATGCGGCGGCGGGCTATGATCGCTGCCGCAGCGGCGGTGACTCTTGGGGCAGTCTCCGTCGCCTGTTCACCGGGCCCCAAGGAGGACGCTGTGAAGAGGCAGAAGTACCAATATGGCGAGGACCCCAGCCAGTGGGGTGAGCTCTTCCTTCCGGAGGTGGCCGCGCCCAAGGGTGTGGTGGTGGTGATCCATGGCGGGTACTGGCGTTCGCAGTACGGCGCAGAACTTGGGGAACCCCTTGCCAAGGACCTCGCCGCGCACGGCATGGCAGCCTGGAACCTGGAGTACCGGCGCGCCGGCAACGGCGGAGGCTGGCCCAACACCTTTGCCGACGTCCTGGCCGGAATCGACAAGCTCGGGGAGCTCGCAGACGAGCACGGCCTCGGGCTGGACCGGGTGGTGGCCCTGGGCCACTCGGCCGGCGGTCACCTCGCCGTCTGGGCGGCGGGACGCGGTCGGCTCGCCGGGCTCGGAGCCCCGGATGCGGACCGCCAGCTGATCCGCCGCGGCGACGACGACGGCGCGGTGCAGCTTACCGGCGTCGTCAGCCAGTCGGGGTTGCTCAACCTCGCGGCCGCCGAGCGGCTCAACCTCAGCAACGGCGCCGTCAGCAACTTCCTGGGCGGCTCGTCGGAGAAGTATCCCAAACGGCACAAATATGCAGACCCCATGAGCGCGGTGCCACTCGGCGTACCCGTATATGCCGTTCACGGCACGGAGGATGACAGTGTGCCGGTCAGCCAGTCCGAGACCTACGCCGGAGCAGCCAAGGCGGCCGGTGCGCCGGTCCAGTTGCTGAAGGTCCCGGGCGACCACTTTGCGCTCATTGATCCAAAGGCTCCCGCCTACCGGAAATGCCGTGAACTCGTGCAGCAGCTGCTGGTCTGAAGCCGGCGCGGGTCCCCACCTAGCTGCCAGCAAGGCGCGCCCGTCCGCCTGCCAGACGTCCCCGGGGCGGGTGAATGCCAATAGACTGGACCAAGGTGCGCCGGGAAGTCTGGTCGGCATGATTCCGTCGACCCCACTTTGAGGACTCCATGAGCGCCCCGCCACCCCCTCCCACACCCCCTCGCCTCACCGTTTTCGGCCGCGGCAGCTACGCCGAGGCCCTGCGAATCGGCGAGATCCTCCGCAAGGAAACCGTAGGCGGCGCGCTGCTGGTCGCGGCGGCGGCGGTGGCCTTGGTCTGGGCCAACTCCCCGGCCTCGGAGAGTTACTTCGCGCTGCGCGACTTCACGATCGGCTACGGGCCCTGGCATCTGGAGCTGAGCCTCGGTGCATGGGCCGCCGACGGCCTGCTGGCCATCTTCTTCTTCCTGGTGGGGCTCGAACTCAAGCGCGAGTTCGTCGCGGGCGACCTGCGCCAATTCAACAAATCCGTGGTCCCGGTGGCCGCCGCCGTGGGCGGCGTGGCCGTACCCGCGCTCATCTATGCGGCAGTCAACCTCGGCGGCCCCGACGCCCTGCGGGGCTGGGCGATCCCCACCGCCACTGACATCGCCTTCGCACTCGCCGTGCTGGCGATCATCGGTTCCCACCTTCCCAGTGCGCTGCGGATCTTCCTGCTCACCCTCGCCGTCGTGGACGACCTTCTGGCCATCACCATCATCGCCATCTTCTACACGAGCGAACTCCATCCCGTGCCTCTCCTGCTGGCCCTGCTCCCGTTGGGCCTGTATACGCTCCTGGTGCAGAAATACCGTCGGTTCTTCGGCATGCACTCACTGGCCGCGTGGGTGATCCTTCTGCCGCTCGGCGCCGCCACGTGGGCGCTCGTCCACGCCTCAGGAATCCACGCCACCGTGGCCGGGGTCCTGCTCGGCTTCGCGGTCCCGGTCCGGCGGTCCCAAGCCAGCGGCGGGCCCGAGGCCGGACCGGGCCTGGCGGAGATCTTTGAACACCGGTTCCGCCCGATCTCGGCTGGATTCGCGGTCCCGGCCTTCGCGTTCTTTTCCGCCGGGGTGGCCGTCGGCGGCTGGCGGGGCCTCGGTGCCGCTGTGACGGACCCCGTGGCCGTGGGCATCGTCCTGGCCCTCGTGCTCGGAAAACCGGCCGGGATCCTCGGCACCACCTGGCTCATCACCAAGACCACGCGGGCCAGGCTGGACCGTTCGTTCAAGTGGATCGACATCTTCGGGCTGTCCATCCTTGCGGGCATAGGTTTCACGGTGTCGCTGCTCGTGGCCGAACTGAGCTTCGGCCAAGGCACCGTCCACGACGACCACGCGAAGGTCGGGATCCTTGCGGCCACAGTGCTCGCGGCTCTCCTCGCGGCCGCCGTGCTGCGGGTCCGCAACAAGCAGTACCGCCAGGCGGAAGAGGAAGAAAAGATCGACTCGGACCACGACGGCATCCCGGACGTCTACCAGCAAGACCGTCCCGCAGGCTAGCTGGGGCCCTGCAGCCTGGGTGGACAGGCCAGCTTGACGGACTAGATTTGGGGGTGCGGCAGGGACGTGCCGTCCAGAGCAACGGTGATACCCCAAGGGGTATCATTGTGTAGCTGGAATACGCGCGCCGGGCCGTCCGGCGCCCGCGAAAGGAACAGGCATGAAGAGCATCTCCGTCAAGGACCTGGCCGCCCTGGGCGACGCCACCGAAATCGTCGATGTCCGCGAGGAAGACGAATACGCCGCTGTCCGCGTTCCCGGCGCCAGGAGCATTCCGCTCTCACGGTTTGTCCAGTCCCTCGATGAGGTTCCGGCCAGCGGAACCGTCTACGTCATGTGCGCCGCCGGGGGCCGCAGCGCCCAGGCCGCCACCTACCTGGAGGACCAGGGGTACGACGCCGTCAACGTCACCGGCGGGATCATGCAGTGGCAGGACGAGGGACACCCCGTCAACCGGGGCTGACCGTACCGGCCTGACCTCACCGGAGGGATCATGGAAGTCATCGTCATCGAGACCCCGCAGCTCGGGGACCGCAGCTATCTGGTCCACGACGGCTCCGTGGCGCTGGCGATCGACCCGCAGCGTGACACCGACCGCATTGAGGCGGCCGCCCGCGACGCCGGCGTGGCCATCACGCATGTGGCCGAGACCCACTTGCACAATGACTACATCACCGGCGGGCTGATCCTGGCCCGCGCCCACGGCGCCAGCTACCTCGTGAACGCCGCCGATCCCGTCGCCTTCGAGCGTACGCCCGTCACGGACGGCCAAACCGTCCAGGTGGGCTCGCTCACGGTCAAGGCGGTCGCCACGCCCGGCCACACGCACACGCATATGTCGTTTATCGTGGACGACGGCGAGGAGCAGGCCGTCTTCTCCGGCGGGAGCCTGCTGTATGGCTCGGTGGGCCGCACCGACCTTGTTGCCGAGGCGGACACGGTCGGCCTGACCCATGACCAGTACGCCTCGGTCCGGCGCCTCGCCGCCGAGTCCAGCCACGACGCCGCCCTGTTCCCGACCCACGGATTCGGCTCGTTCTGCTCCTCCGGACCCGCCACCCGTGCCCGGTCCTCCACCATCGGCGAGCAGCTCGCCGCCAACCACGCGCTGACGGACCCTGACGAGGACCACTTTGTCCGCCAGCTCATCGCCAACCTCACGGACCACCCGTCGTACTACGCCCACATGAGTCCGGCCAACCTTCAGGGACCGGCCGCCTCCGAGCTGGCCGTTCCCGAATCGCTCGACGCCGCGGAGCTCACCCGGCGATTGGACGACGGCGAGTGGGTGGTGGACCTGCGGCGGCGGGTGGCGTTCGCCAACAGCCACCTCAAGGGCAGCGTCAGTTTTGAGTATGGCTCCGGCTCCAGTTTCACCACGTATCTCGGCTGGGTGCTCCCGTGGGGTGAGCCGCTGACTCTGGTGGGCTCGCGGGAAGACATCGAGCGCGCCATCCGCGACCTCTCCCGGATCGGCATCGAATCCCCGGACGCCGCGCTCGGTTCCGAGCCGCACGCCCTGGCACCGCAGGCCCGCCTCGCCTCCTACCCGCGCGTGGGCTGGGATGGCGTGCTTGCCGCCCGGCCGCCCGGGGACACCGTCCTGGACGTGCGCCGGGCCGACGAATTCGCCGCTGCCCGCGTGCTCGGTGCGGTCAACGTGCCGTTGCACGAGCTGTTGCTGCGCCTCGGGGACGTCCCCGCCGGGAAGCTCTGGGTGCACTGCGCTTCCGGGTACCGTGCCGGGATCGCCGCCAGCCTCCTCCAGCGGGCGGGCAGAGACGTTGTCCACATCGACGCCAGGTTCGGCGACGCCGCGTCCGCCGGGATTACGCTGGACACCACGGCCGCCTGAGACCGTGGCCTGAGCGGGCAGCCCGGCGGAAGCGGGCGGGCGCGCAACACACGGCGCCGGAGCGGATTCTCTGGCAGAGTATGGTCATGCTCACAGTTATTGGCGAAGGACTGGTTGATGTAGTCCAGCGGTCCTCCGGCGTCCAGGCCCATGTCGGCGGCAGCCCCCTCAACGTGGCGGTGGGGCTGGCGCGGCTGGACCATCCCGTCCAGTTCATTGGCCGCTACGGCCGAGATCCGTATGGCGAGGCCCTGGCCGCACACCTGAAGTCGAGCTCCGTGTTGCTCCCGCTGGGACCCGACGAGCTGCCCACCAGCGTGGCCGCCGCCCGGATCGACGACGCCGGCGCCGCCACTTACACCTTCGACCTCGCCTGGGAGCTTCCCGGCGTCGCGGCGCGCCTGCCGTTCCTGCTCCAGGGAACCACGCTGCTGCACACCGGATCCATCGCCACCATGCTGGCGCCCGGCGCCGCCGAGGTGCTCGCCGCCGTCGAGCGCGCCCACCCGTCCGCGACCATCAGCTTTGACCCCAATTGCCGCCCCAGCATCATCCCGGACGTGGACTACGCCCGCGGGCAGGCCGAAAAGTTCGTAACCCTCGCTGACGTGGTGAAAGCCTCCGACGAGGATCTCGAATGGCTCTATCCCGGTGTTGACCCGCTGGATTCGGCCCGCCGCTGGCTGGCGCTGGGCGGCTCCGAGGGCCCCGCCATGGTGGTGGTGACCCGTGGCGGCCACGGCCCCTGGGGCATCAACGCCGCAGGTGCGGCGCAGTTCCCCGCACCGGAGATCAGCGTCGCGGACACCGTGGGGGCAGGGGATTCGTTCATGGCCGCGCTGCTGTCCGGCGTGGTGGATCTGGGCCTGGACGGGGCACAAAACCGCAAGGCCCTGCGCGAACTCTCCGCCGAAAGTCTTCGCGATCTGCTCGCCCATGCCTCCCGGGCAGCGGCGGTCACCGTGTCCCGTGCCGGCGCCAACCCGCCCACGCG
The DNA here is from genome assembly GCF_056396305.1 of Arthrobacter sp. 05T420. NCBI lineage: Bacteria > Bacillati > Actinomycetota > Actinomycetes > Micrococcales > Micrococcaceae > Arthrobacter > Arthrobacter sp. 05T420. Next base: position 33,432 of record NZ_JBFTLG010000024.1, read on the forward strand.
CGCGGAGCTGGCACGGGTGGAAATGGGGGCCCAACCCCTGCAGTGAGTGAAAGGCAGCCATGACACGCCACGAATTTCCGGAGTTCCCTGTCCGTAGTGAATCCTTTGCGGAGGGCCAGACTCTCCCGCCTGCCCAGCGCAGCGGCAAAATGCGCGCCGGCGGCCAGGACGAGTCCCCACAGCTGAGCTGGAGCGGCGCCCCGGCCGGCACTAAGGGCTATGCCGTCACCATGTTCGACCCCGACGCCCCGGGCCGCGGCGGATTCTGGCACTGGGCCGTGCTGGACGTCCCCGCCGACGTCACGTCGCTGCCGGCAGGGGCGGGCGCCGAGGGCGGCAAGCATCTTCCCGCGGGCGCCATCCAGTTAAGGAACGACGGCGGGTTCCACGGCTACCTGGGCGCCGCGCCGCCTCCCGGGCACGGGCCGCACCGGTACGTCATCACCGTGCACGCGCTCGACATCGCACCGTCGGGGCTCAACGAGCACACTTCTCCGGGCAGCCTGGAAGCGAAGCTGTCGCGGCACACCCTGGGCCGGGGAACGCTTACCGGCATCTTCGAACGCCACTGAGCCGCCTCGGCCCGCCGCCGTCGCCCTCGCCCGAGGTCGCCGAACCCGCCCTCGCCCCGAGGTCGCCGAGATCGCCGCAAACTCTCCAGATCGCCGAACTCGCCCAACCCGTCCCGAGGTCGCCGCAAACTCTCCAGATCGCCGGAATATTCCGGCGAACCCGACGCGTTCCGGCGATCTCGGCGCACACCTCGGCGCACACCTCGGCGCGCACAGCCGCGAGGGCCGACCGTCCCGGCGCACGTAGACTGGCACTATGCGGCTGGTAGCAAGTGACATCGACGGAACGATCCTCGGCCATGACGGCAAGATCAGCGACAGGACCGTCCGCGCGTTCCACGCCTGCCGCGACGCCGGGCTGGAACTGGTGTTCGTCACGGGGCGCCCGCCGCGCTGGCTCCACCCCCTGCAGGACCAGCTGGGGCACACCGGAACGGTCATCTGCTCCAACGGCGCTGTCGTGTGGGACCTCGAGGCCGACCGCATGCTCTCGGCCCGGACACTGGACCTCGACGCCATGTTCGAGGCGCGCCGCATCATCAAACGGTTGCGTCCGTCCGCGCTGTTTGCAGCCGAGACCCTGACCGGCTTCCACCTGGAACCGGGCTTTATCGAGAACGGCTCGAGCGAACTGCTCGCGGAATTCACGCCGGCCCCGCTGCACACCACCCTCACTGAGGCGGACTCCATCGCGAAATTCCTCGCCATCGTCCGGGAAGGCACCGCCGACGAATTCCTGGCCGAGGTGACACCCGCCGTCGCCCACCTGGCCGCCGCGACCCACTCGGCGCCGAACATGGCCCTGCTGGAGCTGTCCCTGCCCGGGGTGAACAAGGCCGTGACCCTGGCCGAATATGCGGCCTCGCTCGGCATCGGCGCCGCGGACGTGGTGGCCTTCGGGGACATGCCCAACGACATCGAGATGCTTCGATGGGCCGGGCACGGTTACGCCATGGCCAGCGGCCACCCCGAAGCGATCCGGGCCGCCGGTCAGCAGGCCCCGCACTTCGACGACGACGGCGTCGCCCAGATCCTCGAGGCCAAGCTCGCCGAACTCGGCGTCCGGTTGCCCTGAAGCCACGCGGGAGCTGACCACGTCCACTCGGACACCGCCGGCGCCCTGCACCCTCGCACCCCTGCACTCCGCCGCAAACCGGCCCTCCGCGTGGACACCGGATTCCCAGTGGACGGCCAACTGGCGTTCACCTTGGCCTCCTAGGCTGGGAGCTCGCGACAGATCGTTTGACCGATAGTGGGGACATCATGGCCAGATACCGCATCAACAACACGGACGAACAACCCCTGCACAAGGTGGAGCCGGACCGGCACTGGAGGCAGCTGCGCCAGGGCGACCGCGTCAGCGTCCGGCTGGGCCCGGGCTTCGAGACCGGCGGCCTCGTGGACGCCGTCACGGAGGATCACAGCATGATCTGGGTGGACCTCGACGGCGGCCGCGGCCGCACACTCCTGCACTGCAGCGACGACGTCGAAATCCGCCAGAACGACTCCTGACGCCTCGATCCCGCCCAGAGCCGGCCCCGTTGACCCGATCCTCTCGGCCCCGTTGACCCGATCCCCTCGGCCCCGGCACCGGCAGATCGAGCCTCGGGTACGCTTCAGGAGTGACTGAACCGCACCCCTACTTCGCCCCCCGCGGGCATCCCGACGGCGGCCCCGAGGACCCAGCCGCCAGGACCCCAGGACCCGCCGGAACCTTCACCGGCACCCGGGCGCCCCTGGCGCTTGCCCACCGGGGCTTCTCGCTGGACGGACTGGAGAACTCGATGGCCGCCTTCCGCGCCGCCGTCGAGCTCGGGTTCCGGCACCTGGAGACGGACGTGCACACAACGGCCGACGGCGTGTTGGTGGTCTTCCACGACAAAGCCCTGGACCGGATCACGGCGGAGCGGGGCCGGATCGCGGACCTTCCTGCCGCGACCGTGGACCTGGCCAGGATCGGCGGATCCGAACCGATCCCGCGGTTCGAAGAGCTGATCGCGGCCTTCCCTGACGTCCGGCTCAATGTCGACGTCAAGGACTGGAATTCCGTGGCCACCCTGGCCTCGGCGATCGAGCGCCACGGACTGCACGACCGGGTGCTGGTGGCCAGTTTCTCGGACCGGCGCCGCCGTGCAGTGCTGAAGCAGTTGAGCCGTCCCGCCGCGGGTTCGGCCGGCATCGTGTCCAATGCCGTGTTCGTCCTGTTGGGCCCCGTGCTGCCGGCGCGGCTGATGTCGCTCGTGGCGCGCCGGGCACTGCGCGGAGTCCACGCCCTGCAGGTCCCGGTCCGCTACGGTGCCGTGCCAGTGGTGACGCCCGGCTTCATCCGGCGGGCACACCGGCACGGCCTGCAAGTCCATGTGTGGACGGTTAATGAGCCCGCCGAAATGCACCGCCTGCTGGACCTCGGCGTCGACGGGATCGTGACGGACCGTGCGGACCTGCTCAAGGCGGTCCTCCAGGAGCGCGGGACCTGGTCTTGAACGGGTCCCGGTCTAAAAGAGAGGGACCGGCGTCAGGCGGAAAGTTCCATCATGAGTGGCGGCAGTTCCTCGTTGAGCTCCCGGGCGAGGTAGCCCAAGCCGCCCAGCCGGCTGGCAAGTCGGTCTCCGGCCGCAGCATGCAGATGCGTCCCCCAGCAGGCAGCCTGCGCGTTGCCCGTTCCCCTGGCGCGAAGGCCGGTGATGGCGCCAGAGAGGACATCTCCGCTGCCTGAGGTGCCCAGTCCGCTGTGCCCGGTGGTGATCTCCCAGAGGCCGGGCCCAGACGCAGCAGCCCTGCCGCTGCTGCGGGGTTCTGCGATCACCCCTTGGCAGGAGACCACGGCGTGATATTTGTCGGCCACCTCAGGGAGCTCGCGGTGCAGATCCTCGACATCCCGGCCGAGGAGGATGGCCGCCTCCGTGATGTTCGGGGTTAGGATCAGCCGGCCGGCCCACGGAGACAGTTCGTCTTCGAGCTCCGGCAGGCTGGCCATTGCAAAGGCATCCAGGACAAAACACGGCTGGTTGCCCGGGGTGGCTTTGAGGAGTTCACGCAGCAGCGCCGTGGTTTGGTCCTTGTCGTCCAGGCCGGGCCCCACCAGGACGGCGTCTGCTGTTTCCAGCTCGGCGGCCAGGGACCCGCCTGCGGAACCTACCACGGTCCCGGCCGTCGTTTCCGGCAGTCCAAGGACGCCAGCTTCGGGCAGGGCAATGGCCAGCGGTATCGCAACGGAATCCGCCACGGCCAGGGTCAGCCGGCCCGCACCCGCGCGGAGGGCAGCGACCCCGGCGAGCAAGGCCGCTCCGGGCGTCTTGCGCGCGCCGCCGATGACCAGCACGGAGCCGCGGTCATCCTTCCCGGAGCCGCCGCCGGGAAGGGGCCAGGCACGCAGCAACGTCGGGGTGACGGCTTCGGCCTGAGGGGGCTTGGGCCGCCGGGACTTAGCGGGGGTGGACATCCGCGTCGCCCGAGTGCTGGGTTACCGGGACGCCTTCGCTCGTGAGGTGGTCGGCCATATTGAAAGTCTCCAACAGCCATTCCCCCCTGCCGTCGGGCCGGACGAAGCGGCTGACGGAGGCATTGAGGATGGTGGACGTGGCCGCGATGTCCAGCAGCTGCTGCTCCGAGAGGCCCTCCAGGATGTAGCGGATGAGCAGGATCACGGCGTCGTGGCAGACCAGCAGGACGCCCTCGCCGGAATGCTTGTTGTCAAGGTCGGCCAGCAACGAGCGGAGCCGCAGCACCACATCTGCCCACGACTCACCGCCCGGGGGCCGGTAGTAGAACTTGCCGAGCCACCGCCGCCGGCCGGCCTCCTCGGGGAGCCGGGCTTCCACCCCGGCCGTGGTGAGCATGTCCAGGATTCCTAGCTCGCGGTCGCGCAACCGCTCGTCGATCAGGACTGCCGTTTGCCACCCGCCGGTCTGGACGGCGAGTTCTGCGGTCTGCCGGGCGCGCAGGTAGGGCGAGGACCAGACCGGTGTGCGCCGGCCGTCCGGATACTCCGCGAGGAGCCTGCCCAGGGCCAACGCCTGTTCATGTCCCGTGTCCGACAATCCGACATCCGCGTCCCGTGCCGGGACATCAATGACATGCGCACCGGCCTGTTGAGCCAGCGTGGCGGCAACGTTGCCTTGGCTTTCACCGTGACGTACCAGCAGCAGCTCGGTCACGCCCGGAACGCTGCCGTGTCCGTGGTGGCTCATCGATCCCCCTGTCCGTTGGTTCCCGACGTCGTCCTCTGCCGGCCCGGACCGGGCCGAATGTGTGTGGCAGCCACGTTACTCCCGGTGGCGCGGGTTTGTCGCTGCGCCGGGCAGTCGAGCATGGTCAGGCACCGCCGGGCTGGCAGGATAGTGCCATGCGCATCCTCATCGCCCCGGACAAGTTCAAGGGCTCCCTCACCGCCGTCGAAGCCGCCGCCGCCATTGCCGAAGGCGCCCTGCGCGTCTACCCGGACGCCGAGACCACCCAGTTTCCGGTGGCCGACGGCGGTGAAGGCACCCTCGAGGCGGCTGTTGCGGCCGGTTACGAGGAACGGCTCAACGCAGTTGTTGGCCCCATTCTGGCCCCGATCGGTGCCGCGTGGGCCATCCGCGCGGACGCCTTCGGCGGGGCCACCGCGGTGATCGAAACGGCGCAGGCCTCCGGGCTGGCGCACATGGAGCCCACGCCGGCCAACTCGCTGCGCGCCCACAGTTATGGCTGCGGCCAGCTGATCGCCGCAGCGCTGGACGCCGGGGCCACGGAAATCGTGCTCGGCGTGGGCGGTTCGGCCATGAGCGACGGCGGCAGCGGTGCCCTCCGGGCCCTCGGTCTCAAACCGCTGGACGCCGCGGGCAATGTTGTGCCCCTCGGCGGCGGATCACTCGCCGAGGTCGCGTCCGTGGATACCAGCGGCCTCGATCCGCGGCTGGCCGGGGTGAAGTTCAGGATCGCCGTGGACGTCCAGAACCCGCTGTACGGCAGCGACGGGGCCGCGTACGTGTTCGGTCCGCAAAAAGGTGCCGACGCCGATGCCATGGAGCTGCTCGACGCCGGCCTGCGCAACTGGGCCTCGGTCCTGCGCGGGGCGACCGGCCGGGACGTCAATGTGCCCGGCGCCGGGGCGGCCGGTGGCTTCCCGGCGTCGTTCCTGGCCTTCAGCACCGCCGCCCTGGAAGGCGGCTTCGAGCTGGTGGCCGGGCTCACCGGGCTCGCCGCGAAACTCGCGGTGGCTGATTTGGTCATCACCGGAGAAGGCTCCATGGACAGCCAATCGCTGACGGGCAAAGCGCCGATCGCCCTCGCCGACGCCGCCCAGGCGCTCGGCATTCCGGTGATCGTGGTGGCCGGCCGGATCCTCGTCACCCCGGAGGACCTCGCCCCGCACGGAGTAGTCGCCGCGGCGCAGCTGCTGGACGTCGCCGGCAGCCCGGAGGACGCCATCGCCAACGCCGCAAAGTACCTCACCTGGGTCACCAGCCAGGTCCTCGAAGGCGCGTAGCGCATCTGCTGGCCGGGCGCGGTGCCGGCCACCCCGCAGGTTAGGCGCCGGTCTCGTAGTGCGGTTCGGCCACGGGTTTGGACTCGGGGGAGCCCTTCTCGCGCAGGTAGACCGAGGCGCCCACAAGGACCGCCACCGCCAGGAACTCGCTTTGCCAGTTCTGGAATGACTGGAACCAAAACTGGCTCGTCGCCAGAAAGCCCAGCACGGTTACCGTGGGCTGGCCGTGGCTCTGCTGCTCACTGTTGTAGGCATCAGCACCGCCCACCGCGTGCAGGATGAAGGACGCCACGAACAACAGCAGGAACATGATCGAGAGCGAGTGTTCGTAGAGCTTGAGCACCAAGCCGCCGCGCCGGAGGGGCCACGGGGTGGATGGCTTGAGCTTGGCTTCCCTGGGGTCCTCGTCCTGCGGGGCGGGGCTGCCCATGGGCTTGGACTCGGAAGACCCCTTCTGGAACAGGAAGACGGTCAGGATGACGTACATGCCCATCTGCAGGAATTCCGACTCCCAGTTTTCGAACGTCGCCTCCACAAAGTCCCCGGTACCGAGGTACTGCAGGATGCTCACCGCCGGTTCACCATGGGCCAGTTGGTCCTCGCTGTAGCTGGCCGCCCCGCTGAGAATCATGCCGCCGAAGAACACGACGAAGAGTCCGATATTGGCCAGCAGCAGGCCGTGGTTCTTGACCCACCTGCCCATGGTTCCTCCCGTTCCTCCCGTGCCTGCCGTGTGCCGCTGATGTGAAATGCCTGTCATAGTGACTCCTCTTCGCGGCCCTGCCGCTGTAGCCATGCGGGAACAACGATCAACAGCAGGACCAAAACGGTGAGCAGCCCGACGCCGGCTACCACGCCCGCCGTCCGGCCTACGGTGACGTCGAAGATCAGGGACGTGGTACCCACGCTCAGGAGCGCGACGCCGGCCAATGAAACTTTGGCGATGACGTCGGCGCTGGCCACGAGCGTGGCCTTCAACCCTTGCCGGAACAGCCGGCGGTGCACGCTCACGGGCAGCAGGATGGTGGCCGTGGTAAGGGCAGCCAAGACAACGTTGGCGAGGTACAGGCGGGTCTGGTAGTCGTCGAGCGTCTGGAAGCGCACCTGGAACGGCAGGGTCAGGAGGAAACCGGCGAGGAGCTGGACCCCGGTCTGGAGAACCCGGAGCTCCTGCAGCAGTTCGGCCCAGTTGCGGTCCATCCGTTCAAGACGCGATTCGTCCCTGCCGTCATCTTTCGGCGCCGTTGGGCCTGTCATTGGTGCTCCTCCGCGCAATCCTGAAACCAAACCGTGCACCTGCCGCAACGTGCGGCCTACCCTCAACCTAGGCTTGAGAGTTGCTAAAAGACAAGTCGGTAGTAAGCCTGCTGACGATTTTTGAGGTTAGGGTAGAAACTGATTACTTCGCTGGGATGTTTCATCGGCCACGGTTGCACCGTCCGATGAGCTTCCCTGGAAACCGAACGTGGTTAGGTGGACTATGAGTGACGACGCAAGCAGCACGGCAGCCAGCGCCTCCAGCGGCGGCAAGCAGCAGGACCAGCCCAAGCAGCAGGACCAGCCGCGCGATCCCCGCGCTGGCTACCATGCGGGCCCGTTCCCGGAACAGGTCCAGAAACAGCCCGGCCTCACCGCACCCATGGAGCCCAAACCGGACCATGGCGAGGAAAGCTACCGCGGCAGCGGCGCCCTGAGCGGCAAAGCCGCCCTGATCACCGGCGGTGACTCCGGAATCGGCAGGGCAGTGGCGATCGCCTTCGCCCGCGAGGGAGCCGACATCGCGATCTCCTACCTGCCGGAGGAAGAGGAAGACGCACAGGAGACCGCCGAGTGGGTCCGGAAGGCCGGCCGCAAGGCCCTGCTGCTCCCCGGCGATGGCCGCAGCGAGGACTTCGCGGCGCACATCGTCGAGGCGACGCTGGCCGAAATCGGGGGCCTCGATGTCCTGGTGCTGAATGCGGCCTACCAGAAGAACCGTGACAGCCTGGAAACGCTGTCCACCGAAGAGTTCGACCGCGTCTTCAAAACCAATCTGTACTCCCTGCTCTGGACCGCCCGGGCCGCCGTCCCGCAACTGAAGGCCGGCGCCTCCATCATCACCACAGCCTCGATCCAGGCCTTCAACCCGTCCCCGGGGCTCATCGACTACGCCATGACCAAGGCGGCCCAAGTGGCTTTCACCAAGGCGCTGGCCCAGGAGCTTGGACCCAAGGGAATCAGGGTCAACGCCGTGGCACCGGGTCCCATCTGGACGCCGCTGATTCCGGCCACCGAATGGCCGGAGAAACTGCCCTCCTTCGGCCAGGACACGCCGCTGCAGCGGGCTGGCCAACCGGCGGAGCTCGCGGCCGCCTACGTGCTTCTCGCCTCGGACCACGGTTCCTACATTTCCGGAGCAGTGCTTCCGGTCACCGGCGGCAAAGGTCTCTGAGTCCGCATTCATCCGTCCAGTCCAGCTAGTCCCTTTTCCAGCACCAGGAGGAATGACATGACTGAAAACCAGCAGGATCCCAAGAGCGTCACCGAAGAAGCGGGCGGCTACGGCACGCCGACCGCCGAGCAGGAGATGCCCGACGGCGATGCAAGGAACTTCGCCCAGCCCCGCGAGGAGGAGGCCTTCGACGCCGCCGGGCTGAACCAGGACAGCCCCGACGGCGAAACGTATCCGGCCGGGGCGCCGGACCTGAGCCAGTTCGGTGCCGAAGACCATGACAGTGCAGGAGAACCCGGAGCAGGACGCTTCGGAGGAACGGAGGAACAAATGAGTTCAGAAAACGCCAGCGCAACCCCCGGCTTCGACCCCGATGCCCAGGAGGATGCCGAGGCCGCAGTGCCGTCGTCGGAGGCGGAGATGGACGAGGCCAACACGGAAAAGCCCGACGCCGGACGCCCCTTCTCCTCCGAGCCAGGGCAGGACGCGGCGGGCCTGCCGGACGGCTCCGGCACGGACCTGCCGGAGAGCAAGTCGCCGAAGGACCGCGACGATGACAAGGACTCCTTCGACGCCGGCTAGTCCCGGCGCCGTCGCCCCCGCGGCTGCGGGAGCTGCCGCCCCAAGGCGGGGCCCTGACAGCGAAGGAGGCCGGACTCTGCCTGTGGGCGGAGTCCGGCCTCCTTCGTCTGCGGGAAGTTGCCGCGCAAGCGGTGCTTCTTAGCGGTGTCCTTTTAGCGCTGTTATTTAGCGGCGCTTCTTGGGGGCGCGCTTGACGGCTGCCTTGACCGCGGCCGTCGAGGCCGCAGCCGGCGAGGGATCTTCGGTTTCCGGCTCCGCCACCGTCCCCCGGACCTTCGCGATCGCCTTCATTCCGTGGTAGATCACCAGGGCCGCGGCCGAGCCCAGCGCGATCCCGGTGAACTTCAGGTCGCCGATGGTCCAGGTGTAGTCGGCAATCCCGACAATCAGGGCGACGGCGGCCGTGGTCAGGTTGATCGAGTTGGAGAAGTTCACCTTGTTCTGGACCCAGATCTTCACGCCCAGCACACCGATCATGCCGTAGAGCATCGTGGCCGCGCCGCCCAGGACGCCGGCGGGGACGGTGGCGATGAGTTCGCCGAACTTCGGCGAGAAGCTCAGGATCACCGCGAAGACGCCGGCCACCCAGTACGCCGCCGTCGAATAGACCTTGGTGGCAGCCATGACGCCGATGTTTTCGGCGTACGTGGTGGTCCCGGAACCGCCGCCAAGCCCGGCAAGGACAGTGGCGGCGCCGTCGGCCAGCAACGCGCGGCCGGACACGCCGTCGAGGTTCTGCCCTGTCATGGCTGACACGGACTTCACATGGCCGATGTTCTCTGCCACGAGCACCAGCACCACGGGCACGAAGAGGCCCACGACGCCGAGGTGGAACTCGGGGGTCTGGAAATGCGGCAGGCCGACCCACGCGGCACCCTCCATCTTGGAGAAGTCCACCTCGCCCCGGATCATCGCAACCAAGTAGCCCACCAGAACCCCCACCAGGATGCTCAGCCGGCCCAGCATGCCGCGGAACAGCACGCTGACCACGATGATGACGGCCAAGGTGATGAAGGCCGTGACGGGGGCCAGGTCGAAGTTGGCCTTCGCCGCGGGCGCCAGGTTCAGGCCGATCAAAGCCACGATCGCACCGGTCACAATCGGCGGCATGACCCGGTTGATCCAGCCGGCGCCGAACTTCTGCACCACGGCGCCGACGACGGCGAGGGTCGCGCCGGCCAACACCACTCCACCGAGCGCCCCGGGAATACCGAACTGCTGCTGGGAAGCCATGATCGGCGCGATGAAAGCGAAGCTCGAACCGAGGTAGCTCGGCACGCGTCCCTTCGTGATGACCAGGAACAGCAGGGTGCCGATGCCGGAGAAGAACAGGGTGGTGGCTGGCGGCATGCCTGTGATAATCGGGACCAGGAAGGTGGCACCGAACATGGCAACAACGTGCTGCATCCCGATCCCTACCGTCAAGGGCCAGGTGAGCCGCTCATCAGGCCTGACGACCTCACCGGGGCGGACGGACTTGCCGTTGCCGTGGAGCTTCCATTTGGTGCCGAGCATGCTCATGCCGGGGCCTTTCAGAGAATGTGGGCGGAGGGGGAAGGAATCTTCCGGAGCAACTTTACCGCGCGGGGTATTGCCGGCCGTCCCCTCGTGCGATTGGCTTCCGGCCATTGCCCTCCCGGCTGGCGGCGCGGTGTGCCGCACGTCATAGGACGCAGTGGGAAGCAGACGCGGGCTGTTGAAGTTGCAACTATGGACACCAGGAGAAGCCGGCCACACGAGAGTGCGCCGCCACAGCGAAAGGGATGCCCATGACAATCGCCCACGATGAAGCAGTAATCGAGGCAGCTGCCGTCGACGCCATCTTTGCCGAAGCCCGCACCGCCAACGTTTTCACCGGCGACGTTACTGACGAGCAGGCCCGCGCCATCTACGAACTGACCAAGTTCGGCCCCACCGCCTTCAACTCCCAGCCGCTGCGCGTCACCTACGTGCGCTCCGACGAAGCCCGGGCCACGCTCGTGGACGCACTTTCCGCCGGCAACCGCGCCAAGACAGCTTCGGCACCGCTGGTCGCGGTCCTGAGCTACGACACCGCCTGGCAGGAACAGTGGGATACGTTCCTTCCCGGCTATAACGCCCCGAAGGCCATGTACGACGCCGCGCCGGACCTTGCCGCGGCCACGGGCAACAACAACGCTCACCTGCAGGCCGGCTACTTTATCCTTGCGGTCCGCTCACTCGGCCTCGCGGCCGGCCCTATGACCGGTGCCGACTTCGCCAAAATCGACACCGCTTTCTTCCCCGAGGGAAGCCAGAAGAGCTTCCTGGTGGTCAACATCGGCCAGCCCGGAGAAGACGCCTGGGGCGCCGCCAAGCCGAAATTCGCCTACGAGGACGTCGTCCGTACCGTCTAGTTGCCTTGGCGCCGTTCTCCGGCGCTGTCCACCCGCGGAGGTGCCTCCGGCGCTGTCCACCCGCGGAGGTGCCTCCGGCGCTGTCCACCCGCGGAGGTGCCTCCGGCACCATGGGGGACAGGCCGGAGGCACGCGGGACGTGATTCTGCGGTTCAGCGCAAGGCCCACATCCAAGGCCACTTCCCATTTTAGTCCGTGCCTTCGCCGCCGGCACTGCCTGTTTGCGGCAGCCCCCCCGTTTCGCGGACGCCGCGGCGTGGCACACTTTTCTCATGCGGAACCTGATCGCGGTGGCCTTCGTGGAACCGGTCGTCGAGGGGCTCGAGTTTCCCCGAGATGACTGGCCGCTGCACCTCACCCTAATTAAATTCGACGTCGCTAAGTCGGACGTCGCCAAGTTCGCCGTCGCCGAACCCCGCCACAAAGCCGGCACGGAACGCGAACCAGGCGCGCCACCGGCGTCGGGTGATCCGCTTGCCGAACAGATCGCCATCCTCATGGCCGGGCCGGTGGCCGATGCCCTGGGCAGCCGGCTCAGCGTGGCCGGCGAAGCCGGGTTCGGGCGCGCGGGGTCGATCCCGGTCAACCTGATTGAATCCAGCGAACAGCTGCAGATCCTCCACAACGAGCTGGTCCGGATCGTGGAGCAGTTGCCAGGCAGGATCTCCACACCCGCCTACACACTGGAAGGGTACCGGCCGCACGTCTCGCACCACGGCGACAAACGGCTCCGGCAGGGCGAGACCTTCGCGCTGGACCGGGTAGCGCTGGTGGACATGGCGCCCGACGGCGGGCACGCCACCCGCCGGATCCTGAAGTTGTGGACCGAAGACCCGGTGTAAGCCGGAAGGGCTCATAGAAGGGCCTGCACGTCATATCCGGGACTCCGGCGGTCGCTTCCTCGGGCCGGGTGCCATACTTGGGTCAGCTTCGACGGTTTATTCCACGGTTTATTCGACGGAGTGACGTATTTCGGGCAAATCACGGCGGACCGGGGGGGACCACTAAATGATGCTTGACACCGCGACGCTGCGGGTGGCTTTGGCGCTGGTCGATCTCACACTGCTCATGCTCTTCTACTTCATCACCTTCCGGCGCACCCGGTCCCCGTACAGCGGCTGGTGGTGCACGGCCCTCTCGCTGTTCCTGGCCGGCAACGCCGCGTATCTGATGGACGGCACGGTGCACCAGGTCTGGGCCAACCCTGCCGGCAGCGTCCTGCTGGTGGCCGGTGCGGCCAGCATCTGGGCCGGCGGACGATCGCTGCGGGCGCCCTCACCCCGTCCCTGGTTCCTCGCGGCCGGCCCTGCTGCCACCGCCGTCGCCTCAGTTCTTGACCACCCGGCCACCAACGTCTGGGCGGGAGGCCCGGTGTACCTGGGATTCATGGGCCTGCTGATCGGCATGGGAGCCAGGGAGCTGTTCTTGCTCGACCGCGACTACTCCCGCGTCCACCGTCCCCTCGCCGTGGGCGCCGGAATCCTGGCCGTTTTCTACCTGGGCCGCCTGTTCGCCTATCTGATTAAGGGACCGGACGGTGCGGTATTCACGTCAGTTTTCGGCTCTGTCCCCATGACAGTCTTATCGATGGTCACGCTCGTGGTGGCGTCCTTCACCATGGCCGAACTCAGCTACGAACAACAGACCCGGGACCTGCGGGCACGCGCCACTGTGGACGGACTCACGGGCCTGCTCAACCGCTCTGCGTTCCTGGATCTCGCGGAAAACGAACTGCGCCGCCTGCGCCGGACCGGGACCACGGCGGCGCTCATCCTGGCGGACCTGGACCACTTCAAGACGATCAACGACCAGTTCGGCCATTCGGCCGGTGACTCCGCCCTGCAGGCATTTGCCAGGGCATGCTCCGGTACCGTGCGCTCCACCGACCTCGTGGGCCGCTACGGGGGCGAGGAATTCATCCTTCTTCTGCCTGGCGTCACGCCGGACAGGGCGCAGGAAATCACGGCCGACATTAGCGCCCGGCTCCATCGAACCGGCTCGGCAATCATTCCCCGGCTGCCCACCGTGAGCTACGGCATCGCGTGCACCGGCTCCGGAACGGGCGGCCTCGACGCTGCGGTGGCTTCGGCCGACGCGGCCCTCTACCAGGCAAAGACGCTTGGCAGGGACCGCGCCGAGTTGGCCACCGGCAACGGACCTACGAAATAACCCCGTCCACCAGCGCTTTCGCCTCGGCCTGGACCTGCTTGAGGTGCTCGGCGCCCTTGAAGGACTCGGCGTAGATCTTGTAGACGTCCTCCGTACCGGAGGGTCGGGCCGCGAACCAGGCGTTTTCGGTGACAACCTTGAGGCCGCCAATCGCAGCGCCGTTGCCCGGCGCCTCGGTCAGCTTGGCCGTGATCGTCTCGCCGGCCAGCTCGGTCGCGGTGACGTCCGACGGCGACAGCTTGCCGAGGGCGGCCTTCTGCTCCCGGGTGGCCGCGGCGTCGATCCGGGCGTAGACGGGGTCACCGAACTGCTCGGTGAGGCCCTTGTACAGCTGTGACGGTGACTTGCCCGTCACCGCAGTGATCTCCGAGGCCAGCAGGGCGAGCAGGATGCCGTCCTTGTCGGTGGTCCAGACGCTCCCGTCCATCTTGTTAAAGGACGCACCCGCGGATTCCTCGCCGCCGAACGCGCCTTCTCCGGACAGCAGCCCGGGGACGAACCACTTGAAGCCCACGGGCACCTCCACGAGCTTGCGGCCCAGGCTTTCAGCCACGCGGTCGATGATCGAGGAAGAGACCAGGGTTTTGCCGATCACAGACTGCGGGTTCCAGCCGGTCCGGTGCCGGTACAGGTAATCGATCGCGACGGCGAGGTAGTGGTTCGGGTTCATCAGGCCGCCGTCAGGAGTGACGATTCCGTGGCGGTCGGCGTCCGCGTCGTTGCCGGTGGCGACGTCGAACTTGGCGCCGTCGGACATGCGGTTAATCAGGGAGGCCATCGCCGACGGCGAGGAGCAATCCATCCGGATCTTCTCGTCCCAGTCGAGGGTCATGAAGGCCCACTGCGGGTCTACGGTCGGGTTCACGACCGTGAGGTCCAGGTGGTGGCGCTCACCGATCTCGCCCCAGTAGTCCACCGACGCGCCGCCCATGGGGTCGGCGCCAATCCGGACGCCGGCCTCGCGGATCGCATTCAGGTCCAGGACCGAGGGAAGGTCGTCCACGTAGCTGCTGAGGAAATCGAATTTGCCGGTGGTCCCGGCGGCGAGGGCGTCGGCCACCGGGATCCGCTTGACGCCGCGCAGCCCGTTTTCGAGGAGCTCGTTGGCGCGGTTGGCGATCCAGCCGGTGGCGTCGGTGTCCGCGGGGCCGCCGTGCGGGGGGTTGTACTTGAATCCGCCGTCACCCGGCGGGTTGTGGCTCGGGGTCACCACGATCCCGTCGGCCTGCGGCGCGCCCGGAGCGGCGTTCCGGTTGTGCGTCAGGATGGCGTGGCTCAGGGCGGGGGTGGGCGTGTAGCCGTGGCGGGCGTCGATGAGGACGTGCACGCCGTTGGCCGCCAGCACCTCAAGGGCGGAGTTTTGTGCGGGCTCGCTCAGGCCATGGGTGTCCTTCGCCATGTAGAGGGGGCCGGTGATGCCCTGGCCCGCCCGGTATTCCACGATCGCCTGCGTGATAGCGAGGATGTGGGGTTCGTTGAAGGACGCCTTCAGGCTCGATCCCCGGTGCCCGGAGGTGCCGAAGGCCACCCGCTGGCCCGGGTCCGAGAGGTCCGGCGAAACGTCGTAGTACGCATCCAAAAGCGCAGTGAGGTCAACAAGGTCTTGGGGTTGGGCAACAGTGCCCGCGCGGCTAGCCATGGCACCAGCATGCCAGACGAGGGCGGAGCGCAACACGGTTTCGCGTCAAACCCGTTCCTATGACGAAAGAAAACGCGCCGAACGGCCCGGTCGCAAGCCAACCCTGCGGCGGTACGCTGGATCCAGAGACTTCGTGAGGGGACAGGCCATGACTGAACAGCCAAAACAAGGCAAAGACGAGACTCCGGAGGGTTACCAGCCCACCCTGCGACTCCCGGACAACCAACCGGACGTTCCGCCAGAGCAGGCGCCGCCAGCCGGCCAGGACCAAGGACAATCGGCGACGCAGCAGTTCGCGCAGCCTGAGTCGCCCCAGCAGCCCCACGCGGGCCAGCAGGGGCCTGGCCAGACGGCACCAGACCATGGCCAGTTCTCAAGCCCGTACCCGCCGATCTACGGCGAAAACGATCGGACGCCATACTCGCCGGGCCAGCAGGCATACGGCCAGCAGGCGTACGGCCAGCCGGCGTCGCCGTACGGCCAACCGTCGCCGTACGCTCAGCCGGGCAGCCCCAACGCCTACGGCCAGCCCGCGTACTACGGCGCGCCGGCGGCGCCCAAGAGCCTGAGCATCGCCAGCATGTGCTGCGGCATCGCCGCGCTGGTGGGATTCGGATTCTTCCTGCTCCCGCAGCTGGCCGCCGTCATCCTGGGACACCTGGCCCTGCGGCGCGAACCCGCAGGCCGGGGCATGGCGATCGCAGGCCTCGTGATGGGGTACGTGGGCATCGCCGTCACCATCCTGGTTCTGGTCATATTCGGGCTGGTCATCGGAACCGCCGCCCGCAACAACGGATACGGCGTCTAGCCTTGCCCTGCTGAGGGCTGAGGGCTGAGGGCCGCGCCGGCTCAGCGTGTCAGCGCGGCCACAAGGGGTCCGGCATTGGCCTCAAACCAAGCGCGCCGGCGGTTGATGTGGCCGCCCACGCCGTCCTGCCACATCCGGGCCCAGCCGCCGCCCAGAGCCGCGGCGTTGTGCCGCATCCGCTCGTAGCTGAGCGCGGCGGCGTCGGTCCCGGCGCCGGGCACCCGGCGTCGTTCATCCTCGGTCCAGCCGTAGGCGTCGGCGAAGACGCGCAGCCGGTGGAACGGGTCCAGGTGTGCCCAGCCCGGCCAGGCGTCTGAGGGGTCGCGGAGCGGCACCCAGTGCATGGCGGTATTGAGCGAATCGTGGAATGCCGTGGCGGGTCCGGCGAGATCGAAATCCACCAGACCCGCGGCCAGGCCGTCCCGGACCACGACGTTCTGCGGTGTGATGTCCAGATGGCAAATAAGCCCGGCGGCGTCGGTGGGGTTGGGCCTGACCGGCCGCGGCGGGAACGGGTGGGCCTGCGGCACGAAGCCCGCCGACGCGGTGTGCAGCCGCCGGACCAGGCGGGCCACGGAGACCAACAGGTCCTCGGACTGTGCCCAGGCTTCGGGGCGGGCCCCTGCGCATTGTCCCGGCACGAAGGTCAGGACATCCCGGCCCTGTACGTCGCGGCCAAGGAACCGCGGGGAGCCCTCAAAGCCGGCGTCGACCAGCCAGTCGAGGTATTCGCCCACAGCAAATGATTGCGGCTGGTGCGGGCGGCGGATGGTTCCGCCAACCCGCACCACACCGTGGGTGACATCGCCTGCCGGCATATGTTCGACGTCGGACGCCTCGCCGGGGGCGGGGGTGTAGACGCGCGAAGCAACCGGGACGCGATGTGCGGGATTCATCGGGTCAGCGTACGCCGCCCATGAGCTTCTTGATCGCCGGCGAGGCGACCGCCAGGCCCACAGCCAGCAGCATCGCGGTTCCGCCGATGCCGATGAAGTAGGGCAGCTCGTCCTGCGGGTTGTACAGGCCGGACAGGATGCCGGCCAGGGTGGTGCCCAGCGACACGGAGAGGAAGAACAGTGCCACCATCTGTGTGTGGAAGGCCTTGGGCGCCAGTTTGGTGGTCACAGACAGGCCGATGGGGGAGAGGAACAGCTCTGCGAGGGTGAACAGAAGCAGGATTCCAACCAGAGCCAGCAGCGGTGTCTTGCCGCCGCCGGCCAGCGGGATGAAGGCCAGGAAAGCAAGGCCCATCACGAAGAGGCCGATCGAGAACTTCAGGGCCGAACCGGGCTGCTTGCGGCCCAGCCGGGTCCACAGGGCGGCCATGATGCCGGCAAAGATGATGATGAACACCGGGTTAATGGACTGGACCCAGGCGGCCGGCATTTCCCAGCCGAAGAGGTTCCGGTCCAGCTTCTCCTCCGAGTACACGGCAATGAAGGTGAACTGCTGCTGGAACAGGGCCCAGAACGCGGCAGAGGCGATGTACAGCGGGATGAACGCCGCCACCCGTCCGCGCTCGGTGGGGGTGACCTTCTTGCTGCTGAAAATCAGGGCGAAGTACAGCACCGACGCGCCGATTGCGGCGTAGGCCATGGACATGGCCAGGTTTTCGGGGTTCACGGTGCCGGTCACGAGCAGGACGGCGATGATCACGGCGATGCCGGCGAAGACGAGGCCGTAGCGGGTGCGCTGGGCGGCTGGGAGCGGGTTCGGTACCCGGTGTGCTTCTTCGGGCAGCTTCTTGCGGCCCAGCGAGTAGATGACCAGGCCAATGGCCATGCCGACTGCGGCGGCGCCGAAGCCCCAGTGGAAGCCCTGGCTTTCCTGCAGCCAGCCGGTGACCAGCGGGCCGATCAGTGCACCGGCGTTGATGCCCATGTAGAAGATGGAGAACCCGGCGTCGCGGCGTTCGTCCTTCTCGCCGTACAGGCTGCCGACGAGGGCGGTGGCGTTGGCCTTCAGGCCGCCGGAGCCGACGCCCACCAGCACGAGTCCGGCGATCAGGCCGGGTATGCCGGGCACGAGTGCCAGCCCGACGTGGCCGGCCATGATCAGGACGGCCGCGCCGAACAGCACCCGCTCGGACCCGAAGAGCCGGTCCGCGAGCCAGGCGCCGAGGATGGTGGAGAGGTAGACGCCGCCACCGTAGGCGCCGACGAGGCCGGCCGCCAAGGCTTGCGGAATCTCAAGGCCACCCTGGGCGGCCGTGAAGTACATGTAGTAGAGGAGGATCCCCTGCATTCCGTAGAAGGAGAAGCGCTCCCACATTTCCACGGAGAAAAGGCTGGCCAGCATCTTTGGGTGGCCAAAAAACGAGGTGTCGCCCGGCGCTTTAGTGGGGGGACGTAACGAGGGATCGCCCGGCGTTATAGCGGGGGGATTGGATAAATGAGTTGTGCTCATTTACTTAATGGTGACATTGTGACGCGCGATTGTCACATTCGGGCACGCCCGAGGCAAGCAACCCGGATAGTGTTTTGCCTCTCTTTCGCCTCTCTTTCGGCGGATTCCGCGGGTCGTGTTGGGCGGGGCGGCCGTGTCCTAGGCGTTCCCCCGGGCATCGCCGCCGACGCCGCCGATCGGGTCGCCGGCGGCTCCTAGACGGTCTCGCCGGCGTCGAACATGATGATCTGCCGGATGGCGTGGCCGTCTGCCAGCTGGTCCATGGCCCGGTTGATGTCGGCCAGGGCGATGCGGTCCGAGATCAGCTCCTCGACGGGCAGCTTCCCGTCCCGCCACAACTGGGCGTATTTCGGGATGTCCCGCGACGGAACGGCGGAGCCGAGGTAGCTGCCCACGATCGTCCTGGCTTCGGCCGTAATGGTGAGCGGCGCCAGCTGGACGCGGGCCTCGGGGGAGGGCAGCCCGGCGGTGACTGTGGTGCCGCCGGGGGAGGTGGCGGCAAACGCGGTCTCGAAGGCGCGCGGATTCCCGGCACATTCGATCACGAACCTGGCCTTGACTCCGGCGTCGAGGACCTGCTGCGGGGTGTACGTTTCGTGCGCGCCGAGGCGGCGGGCGTGTTCGAGTTTCTGATCCAGCGTGTCCACGGCGATGATCCGCGAGATTCCTTGCGAGACGGCTGTGATGAGCGCCGCCATGCCCACCCCGCCGAGGCCGACGACCATGAGGCTGTCCTGCGGGCGGGGCCGGGCCGCGTTCAGCACCGCGCCGCCGCCGGTCAGCACGGCGCAGCCCAGAACCGCCGCAATGTCTGCGGGGATGTCGTCGTCTACCGGGACCGCGGAAGCGCGGTCCACCACGGCGTGGGTGGCGAAGCCTGAGACGCCCAGATGGTGGTGGACGCGCTCGCCGTCGCGGCTCAGGTGCCTGGATCCGTGCAGCAGGGTTCCGTCGTTGTTGCTCTGCGAGCCTGCCGTGCAGGGCAGCCGGCCGTCCTCGGCGCAGTTCGCGCAGCTCTCGCACCGGGGCAGGAAGGACATGACCACGCGCTGTCCGGGCTCCAGGTCCGTGACGCCGGACCCGACCTCCACAATCCGGCCCGCCGCTTCGTGGCCCAGCAGCATGGGGACCGGCCGGACCCGGTTGCCGTCGACGACGCTCAGGTCCGAGTGGCAGATTCCGGCGGCCTCCATCCGGACGAGGATCTCGGTGGGGCCGGGAGCCGCGAGTTCCAGCTCGGAGATGCTGATGGGCCTGGATTCCGCGAAGGGGCGCGGGCGGCCGATTTCCTCAAGTACTGCACCGGTGATCTTCAATGATCCTCTTTCGCGACCTGGTCGGGTTTGAGTGAACGATAGCCGCCGGTGCAGCCAGCGTCCATTTGGGGCGCCCGACGGCGGCCGCGCTCACGCCGGGCGGAGTGACCGGGCGGTTGGGTTTTCTGGGCCCAGACCGGGGGACATGCTCATTCTTGGCGCCCGCGGGTGGACATCATGGCATTACGTCCAGCGGCCGTGGCAGCGGGTGGGCATGTCCCGAGCGAGCGCTGGCCATGTCCTGGGTGCGGTGTGAGAAATGGGCATGCCCCCGGTGAGCACCGGACATCTCCCGTGCTTGGCCTGCGCTCCGAGCATGTGCCGTGCCGTGAGTGAGGCATGGGCATGTCCCCCGGGTGAGCGGCGGATCCCTGGCTAGAATCCCAGCTGGGCGGCCACCTGCAGCAG
Organism: Arthrobacter sp. 05T420; assembly: GCF_056396305.1. Lineage (NCBI taxonomy): Bacteria > Bacillati > Actinomycetota > Actinomycetes > Micrococcales > Micrococcaceae > Arthrobacter > Arthrobacter sp. 05T420. Next base: position 53,608 of record NZ_JBFTLG010000024.1, read on the forward strand.
CAAACCTTCGGAGCCCATTGGCCCGATCAGCTGGATACCCATCGGCAGGCCCGAACCGGGGGCGCCGCCGGTCCAGTGCACCGGGATACTGATGGCCGGCAGCCCGCAGACGTTCACCATGGACGACCACGGCGCGTATTCGCACTGTTTGCGGTAATCGTCGTCGGCGTCGCCCGCCCACTCTGCGGCCGGCCAGTAGCCCCCGCCGTGGGTCGCGCCCGTGAACCAGCCCACGGGGCGGGGCGTTTGCGCCAGGGCCGGCGTCAGTATGAGGTCCCATTGGGCGTACTGGGCGATCGTGTCCTGCTGGAACTGCCGGAGGAATCCGACGGATTCGTTCAGGTTGGCCGCGCTGCGCTGCTGCGCTCGCTTGCGGAAAGTCCTGGTCAGTGGGGTGAGGAGCGCCTCGCGCTGGGGTGAGATTCGGGCGCTGCCAATCCCGGCGGTCCAGGCTGTGGTGAAGGCGTCCGGGTAGCGGTTGTCGTAGCGAATCGCGGCCGCCGAGGTCTCGTGGGCCGCCGCCTCAAGTCGCGCGACGCCGTCGGCCAGTGCGTCGAGCGCCTCCCGGTCCGGGATGAACGGGAACGTCGATTCCCAGGGGCTGTCGAGGCTTATCCCGATCCGCAGCCGACGCGGCTCCCTGGCGGTCAGTTCGAGATAGCTGGCGTGCGCCCCGCCGGCCGATGCCGGACCGTCCGCACTTACGTGATCCGCACCGCGAGGGGCCGCGCCGGGTATCAAGGCATCGAGCAGCAGGGCGGCATCGGCGGCGGAGCGGGCGAGCGGTCCGGCAACCACGAGCTGGGCGGGATCGCCGGTGCTTTCCCCGGCCGGCACGAGGCCCCGGCCGGGCTTCAGCCCGACCAGCCCGCACGCCGCGGCCGGGATCCGTACGGAGCCGCCGCCGTCGGACCCGGGGGCGAACGGCACCATTCCCGCCGCCACGGCGGCAGCGCTGCCGCCAGAGGAGCCGCCAGAACTGCGGCTGAGTGCATGCGGATTACGCGACGGCGGAGCGACCCGGTTCTCGCTGTAGGCCGTCAGGCCGAACTCCGGGACCTGCGTCTTGCCCAGCGAGATGACCCCAGCAGTCTTGAGCGCGACGGGGAGCGCACCGTCGGCCACCGCCGGTTTGCGCTCCAGGGCGGCACTCCCATGCGTGGTGACCACCCCTGCCACATCCGTCAGGTCCTTGAAGGCGACCGGTATCCCATGCAGCGCGGGCAAGGCGCCGCCGTTTCGGCTCCGGAGGGCGTGGAGCTGGTCCGCTGCCGCCGCGTCCTTCCGTGCCTGTTCCGCGGTGACCGTGATGAAGGCCCCGAGGTGCGGGTTTTGGGCTTCGATTCGGTCCAGGAAGTGATCGGTGGCCTGCCTGGCGGACAGCTCCCCGGACCTGAGCGCATCGCGGAGCTGGACTGCGGAGAGTTCGTGGATCTCAGCCAAGGAGGCAGGGCTCCAGCCGTACCCTGGGCTGCGGGACGTGCATCCCCGGGGGACATGCCCATTCTTGGGTCCCGCGGAAGGACACAATGGCATCATGCCCAGCGCTCGCGGCCGGGGGAGGGCATGCCCCGTGGCGGGGGCCGCGGACGGGCCGAACCGCGGGGTGCTCGGCGGGGTATTCGGCAGCCATGAGGCCTCCTTTGGGTCCCCAGAAGCGTAACCTGCCGCCCGTGTGGGCGTGCTTGAAGCGGCGGGGGATACGCTGGGATCGGAGCTTGAATTCTGCGGAAAGGGTGAACATGAGCGACTTCCAGACCGTTAGCGTGTCTGGCATCCCCGATGGTGCCAAGATCGTGGACGTCCGCGAGGACTATGAATGGGTTGCGGGCCACGCCGAGGGCGCCCTGCACATACCCATGGACCAGCTGCCGGCCCGGATCGAGGAGCTTGACCCGGACGAGGACCTCTATGTCATTTGCCGCACCGGCGGCCGTTCCTTCCGGGCCACGCAGTGGCTCGTCGGAATGGGATATTCCGCGGTGAATGTTGCGGGTGGCATGGACCAGTGGGTCGAGACCGGCATGCCGCTGGTGTCGGACAACGGCCTCAAACCGGTCGTTTTGTAGCTGAAGAAGGAAGAACCGATGCCCGCACCAACCGTCACCTACACATTCCTCGGACCCGAGGGCACCTTCACCGAGGCTGCCCTGATGCAGGTCCCGGACGCCGCGGAGGCCATCCGCATCCCGTCCTCGAATGTGAATACGGCTCTGGACAAGGTGCGGGACGGTTCCGCCTACGCGGCCATGGTGCCGATCGAAAACTCGGTCGAGGGCGGTGTCACGGCCACTCTGGACGCCATCGCCACCGGCCAGGAACTCAGGATCCTCCGGGAGGCCCTGGTGCCCATCAGCTTCGTGCTTGTCGCCCGGCCCGGCGTGGCCATCGGGGACATCCGGCGCGTCTCCACTCACGGTCATGCCTGGGCCCAGTGCCGACTCTGGGTGGACGTCAATATTCCCAATGTGGAATATATCCCCGGGTCATCGACTGCCGCTGCCGCCATGGGCCTTTTGGACGGCGACGGCGCCCACTACGACGCCGCGATCTGCGCCCCAATAGTGGCCGCGGAGCAACCCGGCCTGAAGGTGTTGGCCGAAAACATCGGTGACAACCCCGGTGCGGTCACCCGGTTCGTGCTCGTGGGCCGACCGGGCGAACTGCCGGCCCCCACCGGCGCGGACAAGACCACCGTGGTGGTACCGCTGCCCGAGGACCGTCCGGGTGCGCTGATGGAGATCCTGGACCAGTTCGCCACCCGCGGCGTGAACCTGAGCCGGATCGAATCCCGGCCGACCGGGCAGTACCTGGGCCACTACTTTTTCAGCATTGATGCCGACGGCCACGTGGCCGACGCCCGGGTTGCCGATGCGCTCGCGGGCCTGCACCGGATCAGCCCGGCCACCCGCTTTCTCGGTTCCTACCAGCGCGCTGACGGCCACCAGACCAAAGTTGCGCCGCACACCTCTGACCAGGCATTCCGCGCGGCGCATGCGTGGGTGAAAGACATACTGGGCGGCGCATCTGCTGTGGCGGAATATACCCCTGGGGCTTCGCCCAGAGCGTAGGCAAATGCCATATGGCGCTATTCCGCCCCCTCCCAACTGTGCGTATGCTTGCCTGATCCATATTGGGGAAATCCCCTACGGGAGGAGCGGGTCATGTCAGGCACCAGCACAGAAAATGACGGCCAGGGAATGATCGTCAATCCCAAGCCGACTGCTGAGAACCAGGACTGGGACGGCGACGACGCCGACCGCGCGGACCGCCTGCGCTTCGAAGAGGAACAGGCAATGATCCGGGAGCAGTCCGAAGCCCGGGCCGCCAAGGCCGCGGCAGAGGCAAAAAAGGCGGCAGAGGCGAAGAAGGCCGCCAGCGCCTAGCCCCCGCTCCCGACGCCGCCGGCCTGGCCGCCTTCGATGCCCTTGACCCGGACCAGCAGGGATCCCGGGGCCACATCCACGATGACCTTCGTGGCCTCGCCGGAAGGATCGCCGTCGACCTGGGTGGGCATAGGTTCGGGGCAGCGGATGGTGATCTTGCCGGAGCGGTAATACGTCATGACCGGCAGGTCCTTCTTGTGCTTCAGCACGATCTTGGTGGACATGGCCAGCCAGCCGATTGCACTGCGCGGGCTCATCACCACGATGTCCAGCATCCCGTCATCGATCATGGCCTGCGGAATGAAGTCGATTCCCCCGGGGATCAGGCCGCAATTCGCGAACAAAACGCTGCGGATCTTCCGGGCCTGCTCGGGCTGGTCATCCAGCGCTATCGAGACCTTCTTGCGGCGCCCCGCAAGGTGCCGGACCCAGGCTTCCGTATACGCCAGCCAGCCCACGGCCTTCTTTAGGCCGTCAATGGTGTCAGTGACCACCTCCGCGTCCATGCCCATGCCCGCGATCACAGTGAACGTGTGCTGCGCGGATTCCCCGGTGCGCGAATTCTCCAGGGTGAGCCGCGCCGTATCGATGAACCGCTGGTGCCCGAACAAGGAAGCCTGCACGTTGCCGGGGAGGTCGTTCACCTCCAGATGCACATTGCGGGCCAGGAGGTTCCCTGTGCCTAGCGGGATCAGGCCCATCGCGGTGTCCGTCCCGGCGAGGACCTCGGCCACCACGCGCACGGTACCGTCGCCGCCGCCGGCCAGGACGACGTCGGCCCCGTAGTCCAGCGCCGCACGCGCCTGCGAGAAGCCCGGGTCCTCCGCGGTGGTTTCAAAGACGCGCGGCGCCGGCCAGCCCGCCTCCGCGCACGCGGCTTCAATCAGGCCCCGGGCCTCGGCTGACCTCGCCTTGATCGGGTTCAGGACCACGGCAACCTTCTGGCGGCCTGCCCCAGGGCTGTGGGTTTCCTCCCACACGGCAGGGCGGGTGTGCTTGGCCTTCAGCCGGCGCACCCCCCACCAACTGGAGGCGGCAAAAACCAGAACCCCAGCGATGACGAGGTAGAGCAGCCAGTCGCGCATTGTGATCCAACAGTATCCCGCCAGCGCCCCCGACCTGCTTGCCTGGCGACGGTGGCCGGATTGGATACTCTTGTCTGGTGATCGACGTAAAAGACCTCAGCGAAAATCCGGACAAGTTCCGTGCCAGCCAGCGCGCCCGCGGCGCCGACGAATCCGTGGTGGACGCGATCATCGCCGCGGACGCCGCCAGGCGCGCGGCGCTGATCCGGTTCGAGAACCTCCGGGCCGAACAGAATGTCTACGGCAAGAAAGTCGCCCAGGCCAAGGGCGAGGAAAAGCAGGCCCTCCTCGCCGAACTGAAGGTTCTGGCAGCCTCAGTCAAGAGCGCATCGGCCGAGGCAGACATCGCCCAGACGGCCCAGGAGGAACTGCTCCGCGCCATCCCCAACCTGATCGAGGACGGCGTCCCGGCCGGCGGCGAGGACGACTACATTGTTCTCAAGTCGGTGGGCACGCCGCGCGAATTCCCGGACTTCGAGCCGAAGGACCACCTGGAGATCGGTGAGCTGATCGGAGCCATCGATATGGAACGCGGCGCGAAAGTTTCCGGTTCCCGCTTCTACTTCCTGCGCGGCGTCGGCGCCCGGCTGGAAATGGCGCTGCTCCAGATGGCGATGGATCAGGCGATCGAGGCCGGGTTCGTCCCCATGATCACGCCCACCCTGGTCCGCCCGGAAACCATGCAGGGCACCGGCTTCGACGTCAAGCACGACGCCGAAATCTACCGTCTCGCCGAAGATGACCTGTACTTGGTGGGCACCTCGGAAGTCGCCCTCGCCGGGTACCACGCCGACGAGATCCTGGACCTTTCGGGTGGCCCCGTCCGCTACGCGGGCCAGAGCTCGTGCTACCGCCGAGAGGCAGGTTCGCACGGCAAGGACACCCGCGGCATCATCCGCGTCCACCAGTTCAACAAGGTAGAGATGTTCATCTACACCACGGTCGAGGAGGCGGCCGCCGAGCACGCCCGCCTCCTGGCCTGGGAAGAGGAGATGCTGGCCAAGTGCGAGCTCCCGTACCGCGTCATTGACACCGCCGCCGGGGATCTGGGCAATTCGGCGGCCCGAAAGTTCGACTGTGAGGCCTGGGTCCCCACCCAGGGCGCATACCGTGAGCTGACCTCGACCTCGAACTGCACCACGTTCCAGGCGCGCCGTCTGAACATCCGGGAACGGGTTGTCAACGAGGACGGTGCGCCCAAGGGCACGCGGGCCGTGGCCACGCTCAACGGCACCCTGGCCACCACCCGCTGGATCGTCGCGATCCTGGAACACCACCAGAACCCCGACGGCTCCGTCAACGTCCCCGCGGCACTCCAGAAGTACCTCGGCGGCATGACGGTCTTCCCCGTTCTTTAAATGCCTGTTCGCTAACCACCAGCAGGCCTCCGGCGGCCGCCGGGTAAACATTCACACTGGGGACAAGGTGTGGGTGTTTACCGCAAGTTCACGCCCTGCTGTGGCGTGTGTCCTAGCGGCTGTCGGGGGTGTCTGCTCTACTTGTGAGATGACAACCATGACTGAATCCTCAGTCGCCGGCAACGATGACCGGCGCAGGACACACCAGAACACGACAGACAGCAAGACGACAGAGAACAACGCGGCAGACCGGAACACGGCAGACCGGAACACGGCAGCCCAGAACATGGCAGCCCCGATCAAATCAGCCTCGATCAAATCAGGCAGGAACAGAAGCGTCCGGAACGGCGCCGGCGACAAAATGCTGATCGCCCTGGACGTCGATGGCACCCTCGTGGACCACGACGGGCACATGTCGGTTCCTGTCCGCGAGGCCGCCCAGGCCGTCGTGGCCGCCGGCCACCACGTCATGATCGCCACCGGCCGCTCCCTCAACGCCACGTTGCCCGTCATCGAACACATCGGGATCGACAACGGCTACGCCGTGTGCTCCAACGGCGGGGTGATCCTGCGTGTCGACTCCGGGCTGCCGGACGGCTACGAAATCCTCCACAAGGCCACGTTTGACCCAGGTCCCGTGCTCCGCGCCCTGCGCAAACGGCTGCCCACGGCCAAGTACGCGCTCGAGGACGAGGACGGCAACTTCCTGTCCACCGAACGCTTCCAGGACGCCAGCTTCGGCGTCGAAGCGGTCGGCGTCGACTTCCAGACCATGCTTGAGGCAACCGCCGTGCGCGTGGTGGTCTTCAGCTCAGAGAACACCCCCGAAGAGTTCAACACCGCGATCCGCCACATCGGGCTCGCGGGCGTGACGTATTCGGTGGGCTGGACGGCGTGGCTGGACATTGCCGCCGCCGGTGTCACAAAGGCCAGCGCCTTGGAGCAGCTCCGGGACCGGCTCGGCATTGACGCCAACCGCACTGTCGCCGTCGGGGATGGCCGCAACGACATCGAGATGCTGGCCTGGGCACGTCGCGGCGTGGCCATGGGCCAGGCCCCCGTTGAAGTGATTGCCGCCGCGGACGAAGTGACGAAATCGGTCTACGACGACGGCGCCGCGCACGTGCTTCGCAGCCTGCTCTAGGCGCCGCGGGGACGGGTGGTTCCAAGGCGGGACCGGGCGGGCCGGGCCGGCTAGCGGACGTCCAGGATGAGGCTCAGGAGCCGCGCCGCAGCGGGCCGGGCCGCGTGCTCCTCGTTCCACTGGGAGCGGGCCACGGCTTTGCTCACGGCCTGCGTGGTGATCCCGAGTTCCTCGGCCACTGCCTTCTGCTGGCCCCGCACCCCCGGAGTGAGCAGATCCAGCACCCGCCATTCCGCGTAGCTCCGGTCGTGCACAATGTGGCCCAGGAGGCGCAGGACGGCCTCGGCCTCCGCCGCAATATCGGCCTGCGGTCCCTCGACGGCCACCCGAACACGGTCCTTGCCGTTCCGCAGTCGATCCACAGCGCGCCGGGCATAGATCAGCCCGTGTCCGGAGGCGTCCTTGATCTGGTTCGGCAGGGGTTCGTTGACCGGCCCCACGCCAATGCCCACGTACCAGCTGCCACTGCGCAGGGCGATCATGGCCGCTTCCACCGCCTGATGCGGACAGTCCAGGATCCCTTGGACCTCGTCCTCGACGGATCGGTCGAAATCGAGGCGCGCCGGAATGTGCCGCAGGTCCTTGAGGAGCTGCGGCACGCGGTCGCCGTCGCGCCGGCTGTCGGTTTGATTGATGGTCAGCGTGAACATTCTGGATGACACACTACCTGCTGGCACTTGGGGGGCAAGTAGCCGGCGACGCCGGTGGACCGGAGTTGTGTCCCGTCCGCCGGACGTGTTGCGATGGACGAAATATGCCGAGGCAGGGCCAAGCCAAGCGAGGATCCCCAGTGAGCAGTGACATGAGCAGCGACCTGAGCAATGACATGAGCAGTGACGTGAATGAAACCACCCGCACTCGGACGCCGGCCGACGCGCCGGCCGCCGGTGCGCTCCTGGACAGTGCGGGCCTGGCCGGCCCGATTCTGGACAACGCGGCCCTGGACAACGCGGCCTTGGACCTGGTGGACCGCTGGTGGCGCGCGGCGAACTATGTCTCTGTGGGGCAAATCTACCTCCGGTCCAATCCGCTGCTGCGTGAACCCCTCAGTGCGGAACACACAAAGTCCCGGCTCCTTGGCCACTGGGGGACCACTCCAGGTCTGAATTTTGTCTATGCCCACCTGAACCGGGCCATCCGCCGGGACAACCAGCAGATGCTGTTCGTCGCAGGCCCCGGCCATGGCGGCCCTGCAGTGGTCGCCAACGCCTGGCTGGAGGGCACCTATTCGGAGATTTACGGCCACGTCGGCGACGACGAAGCCGGCCTGGCCGAGCTGTTCCGGCAGTTCTCCTACCCGGGCGGCATCCCAAGCCACGCCGCCCCTGAGACCCCCGGCTCGATCAGCGAAGGCGGCGAACTCGGCTACTCCCTCGCACACGCGTACGGGTCCGTCTTCGACAACCCGGAGCTGATCACCGCCGTCGTCATCGGTGACGGCGAGGCCGAGACCGGGCCGCTGGCCGCCAGCTGGCATTCACACAACTTCCTGGACCCGGCTGCCGACGGCGCCGTGCTGCCCATCCTGCACCTCAATGGCTACAAGATCGCCAACCCCACGATTTTGGCCCGCATGCCCGAAGCCCAGCTGGAACAGCTGCTGCGCGGCTACGGGCACGTCCCCCATTTCGTCACGGTGGCCGACCCCGCGGACACCGCCGCTGCGCACCGGGATTTCGCGGCTGCACTGGACACCTGCCTGGCCCAGATCCGGACCATCCAGCAGCACCACCGCAACGGCGGGACGGCGCAGGACGTCACCCCACAGGACAACGCCCCGCAGTGGCCGATGATCGTGCTGCGTTCGCCCAAGGGCTGGACCGGGCCCAAGAAAGTGGACGGGAAGCAGGTGGAGGGAACCTGGCGCAGCCACCAGGTCCCGCTGGACGAGGTCCGCACGAACCCCGAGCACCTGAGCCAGCTGCAGAAGTGGCTCGAGTCCTACCGGCCCGAGGAGCTCTTCGACGGCCGCGGGCGCCTGGTGCCGGAGACGGCCAGGAACGCCCCTGCCGGTCCGCTGCGGATGAGCGCCACCCCTCATGCCAACGGCGGGCTCCTGCTGCGGCCGCTCACCCTGCCGGACTACCGCCGGCACGCCGTCGACGTCGCCGAACCCGGCGTCGAACGGATCAGTCCCATGAAGACGCTCGGACCGTGGATGCGGGACGTTATTGCCCTGAACCCGGACACGTTCCGGCTCTTCGGCCCCGACGAGACCGCGTCGAACCGGCTGCAGGACGTCTACGAGGCCACCGACAAGGTCTGGCAGTACAGGATTGATCCGCTGGACGAGCACATTGCCCGGGCAGGGCGGGTGATGGAGGTCCTCAGTGAACACCTCTGCCAGGGCTGGCTGGAGGGGTACCTGCTGACCGGCCGGCACGGGGTGTTCAACTGCTATGAGGCGTTCATCCACATTGTCGACTCGATGTTCAACCAGCACGCCAAATGGCTCAAGGTCCACCGGCAGTTGCCGTGGCGCCAGCCGGTGGCCTCCCTGAACTACCTGCTGTCCTCCCATGTGTGGCAACAGGACCACAACGGTTTTTCACACCAGGACCCTGGCTTCATCGACCACGCCGTCAACAAGAAGGCCGAGATCATCCGGGTCTACCTGCCGCCGGACGCCAACACCCTGCTGGCCGTGATGGAGCACTGCCTGGACTCCCGCGACTACGTCAACATTGTGGTCAGCGGAAAGCAGCCCTCGCCAACCTGGCTCGGTCCGGACGAAGCCTCACACCATTGCCGCCGAGGCCTGGGCATCTGGGAGTTCGCCGGCTCCGAGGTCAGCGGTGAGGAACCCGACGTCGTCCTGGCGTGTGCCGGCGATGTCCCCACGGTCGAAACCGTTGCCGCCGCCGAGCTCCTGAAGCAGGGGGCGCCCGGGCTGAAAGTGCGGGTGGTCAATGTAGTGGACCTCATGCGTCTCCAGGACGCCAGCGAACACCCGCACGGGCTGACGTCCCGGGACTTCGACGGCATTTTCACGGCGGACAAACCGGTAATCTTCGCCTACCACGGCTATCCCGCGCTGATCCACCGGCTCACGTACCGGCGCACCAACCGGGAGGGCCTGCATGTGCGCGGCTACAAGGAGGAAGGCACCACCACCACCCCCTTCGACATGGCCATGCTGAACGGGATCGACCGGTTCCAGCTGGCAATTGATGCGATCGACCGGGTCCCCGGGCTCTCCGAGAAGCACTCGCTGCTGCGCCAGTCCCTGCAAGACAGCCGCATGCGCGCCCGGGACCACACCCGGGAGCACGGCGAGGACCCGGCCGAGATCCGCGACTGGTCGCTGTGAATGGAGTAGCCCCAACGGCCTGGCCGGGCACAGCTGATATGTAGGAGTTCTTTGTCAAGAGGGCAAGGGTGAGCGGTCCAAGGCTGGTTTGTCTTGGACCGCTCTTTTGTGTCCGTTCCCTGGCCTGATCTGGATGGCTGGCGCGTCGTGAACGACGGCGCTGTCAGACTGATATGCG
>NZ_JBFTLG010000025.1:0-60193 GCF_056396305.1 Arthrobacter sp. 05T420
AATTTGAAACCAGCTGTAAAAACCAGACCACACCACGGGATGGCGCAACCTGGTCAATTCAACCAATTCAATACAATAAATTGGTATCAACAAACTTGGCACACTATTGAGTTCTCAAACAACAGACACACCCGGCACCACCACAACCAYTACAGTCGAGGATCGCTCCGGAGCAACTTTTCAAACTTACCCGATCTTGGGAGTGTTTGCAAATTCGCATTTCTGCGATTTACATTCTCTCAAGAAGGTCCCCACCGTTATTTAGCACGCAAATTCGCGAACCATTTTCAGGCTGTTTAGAAGGGGGTCGGTCGCTTTCTTTCCGCATCAGCGGCGGCGACTCGAATTACTTTACACGCCGGGAGGACCCTGCACAAATCCGCCCCCTGAGACGCCTCTTGGCGTCATAATCCCCGGAACCTCGCGGAATCCGGCCGCCCCAACAGCCCCCACAGGCCGGCCGGCCGCCGTCGGACTTTTATGTAGTGGGTCACATGCCTGTCGACCTGCGCGTAGCCACGCCGCAGAGCTGACGTTCGACTGCCGCCATCCCCGCTCTTGAACTCATTGAGCTAGCCGCACCGGCGGCTATCTGTCCCCCAGCAGCGCCTGTACCTGGAGAAGGAACTTCAGGCCACCGGCGGTCAGCTCTTTCTCGGCGAGCGCGAAGCGTGGGCCGGGGACCGTGAGCTGGAGACAATCCAGAGACTCCCGCACCGTGCGGTCGATGTCCCACGCCCAGGATTCCGGAATCGGGTCACCGGACCGATTGACGAAGCCGGAGCCTTCGAGGGCAGTGAAGATGACCTGGTCGCGCAGCATGTAGGAGGGGGCAAATCCCTGAACCAGCCAGTGTGTGGCAAGCCTGGTCATGAGTTTCAAGGCGTCGTTCTGCGGGGCTCCAATCGTCTTAACCATGTAGTCCCAGAGCGCGTCCGGGTCCTCAAGGCCAATCTTGCCCACGGCGCCGAGCACCATCCTGCCGTTGCGCTTTCGCAGCAGCTTCCAGTCCAGCAGGTGCAAGCGGAGGTTGAGCACGTGTGTGGCGTTGAGTTCACGGTTGCCCTTGCCCATGATTTCGTCGTGCCAGCCGAGCTCATCCAGCGTCCCCCGGACCATCGCTGGCTTCAGGAAGCCGCTCTTCGTCAGGTCCAGCCCCTCCCCCGCCGAGCTTTTCAGGAACCACATGATGGGGCGCAGCACGGCATCCCGCTCGGCCGGTGTGAGTGGCCGAGGCCACAGCTGAAGGCTGAGCCGCCCGAGACCCCGCTTGACGGCGTCGAGGTCGAAAGCTGTCACGTCGAATGCCGTGGCCCGTTCGCCGGTGACCTCCGAAAACCAGGTGGCGGCGTTATAGAACTCCGGGTGCCTCTCATCTGAGAGGACCTCCGCCAGACGTCGGTAGCCGTCGGGACCGCCGGAGTCCTCTACTGGGCCGCGGTTGGCGCCCTCCACGCATGTGATGGTCCCCTCCGGGACCAGTGCGGATCCCACTAGTTCCACCTTGTGCGTCCAGTCGTCACCGAAGTCGTATGTGTACTCGAAATCAGCCAGTTCGGTCCCGTGGGGATCTATCAGTTCAGCGAGGACGACGCCGGCGGCCGGCTCCGCGTCGATGCCATCTGCCGCCTCGTCAGGGCCAACAATGACGCGGGGCTGGCCGCTGCGGTCATGGCAGCGGATGCCATATAGGTGGCGGTCCTCCCATCCGAACGCACACTGGATTGCCTCATGGAACTGTGTGACGGTGACGGTCTCCGGCAGAAGGAGACGGCGCCAGATCTCGGGCTGAGTGCCTTGGATGCTGATCCGGAGGTCGTAAGCCGGGACGGTCTGCATGCTGGCCATCTTGCCAGAAGTCCAGCGCCGCTCAAGGCCCAGATGTCGGCGTTGTGGATATCCGAGGCATGCGGCAGCCAGCCTCGCCCCGCGTGGCATACTCGGAGCGTGACGACGTCGTACGCGTTCCGTGCCGAGCTGTGGCACTACCCCGAGCAAGCCGGCTGGCACTTCATCACGTTGCCGCCCGATCTTGCGGAGCAACTCAGGGACGAAACCGCCCCGTTCCGCAAGGGCTTCGGCTCGGTGAAGGTAAGCGCCTGCGTCGCCGGGCAGCGGTGGTCGACGTCGCTCTTCCCGGACAGCAAGAGCAACTCGTACCTTCTACCCGTCAAGAAGGCCATCAGGACCGCGGCCGGCATCCATGCCGGAGACGAGGTTGACGTGGAAGTCGAGCCGGAGTTTCAGGGCTGAGTGCGGCGGCAGTGCGCGGAAAGCGCGGCCAACCTCGATGACCGCCCAGGAACGGCCACCCCCGCCGCGCTATTCACTCGCTGCTACGGCACTGCTAGCTTGACTGGATGGAACGATCTCTGGTCAGGCCGAGGAACCGCAAAATTATCGCCGGAGTGTGCGCCGCCCTCTCGAAGCGCTTCGGTATCTCTAAGACCGTGGTCCGCCTCGGCTTTGTGTTTTTCGGCTTCTTCGGCGTCGGTGAGCTCGTCTACATTGCGCTGTGGATCATCATCCCCAAGGACCGGTAGCGGAAAGTCACCGCGTTGGCGATGCCTCCACGAAGGCCACTTGGGTGGCATATTGCTGATACAGCTTGACGGCCTCGTCGATGTCGATGTGGCCGAAGTTCAGGGAGACCTGCAGCCCCTCAAGCTGGGCGCTGGCGGTCTCGGCCGCGCTCACACGGTCCGCCACCGAACGGGACGTGGCAAAATTCGTGGCCAGCGCCGCGGCAACGGAACAGATCACCGCCAGCAGACACAGCCCGCGCCACACAATCGAGTCGTCGGCCAAGTTGAAGATGTTCGCCACCGCTTCGGTGAACCCCGTGCCCCCGACGGCGGGACCGGCCGTGAGCGAGGCGGCCAGCGCGCTGCCCACAATACTGATGCTCGCCAGGCGCGTGCGCCGCGGCCGCTCCCTGCCGAGGTAGGACTGAAGGTCTCGTTGCTTCTGGTCGATGCGGTTGGACAGTCTCTGCCGCGTATCCGATGTTTCGTCCATGATCTGGTACCAGCTTCCCTCGCCGATCGTGTCCGCACGCCTGGAAAGTGGGGATCCGACTGCCAGCGGTCCACAGGTTCCCTCCGGATTCCCCAGCCGGGGCGGGATCTCCCTGCCCCGTTGCCGCTCTCCTCCCGAAACGCACACGTTTAGGATGCTCCCGCGCCACTGTGGGTGTCTAGACAGGAGGCTCTGCTCACTCGACAGTTTGGCCTCAACCGGAACTAGAAGGCTTGCCGCCGGGATGCCAGCGGCTTTCTGGAGATCGCAGGCAAACTGCGCAGCGGGTTATTGCCTTCGACCAGGCGGACAGCGCTTCGAATCTGATTGTCAGTGACCCGGCGGGGTCGCGTGTCGACCGCGGAGTTAGTCAGCGTGGGCGAGCACGTGCTTGGTGAATCGCCCGAGACGGTCCAGAGTCGTGATAACAGGCTGCTTCGATGTGTCTCGTAACTAACGGTGAATACACCCATTCAGTCAGCGGGTTTCGAGACATGGTTATGGGAATCGCCGACCGCGGAAGTTAAAGCGTCGCCGCCCCGTAAATAGTCCTTGGGTTGATCGGTGGACCACCGGCTTACGGGCAAGTGCTCGTGTCGCCATTGCCCATCCACGCCCACTCGAAGGCACAATTGACAGGCTAACTACTTAGATAGACAATCTAGCCATGACTGATTCGGCCTCTGATCCGCAACCCACAGTAAGCGCGGACTGGCCAAGTGATTGGCTCCGAGCCACACTTGGGTTCCTTGCCCTCCGCGCACTGTCCGCCGGGCCCTCATACGGATACGCAATCATCAGCGAACTCGAACGCCACGGGTTCGGCAATGTAAAGGGAGGGACCCTGTACCCGCTCCTCACCCGATACGAGACGGCCGGCCTGGTAACCACGGAATGGCGCGCCGGCGACGGCGGGCCCGGCCGCAAATACTTCGCACTGACAGCTCAGGGCCGCGCCGAACTCACCCGCCTGAGCGCTGACTGGCTCCGCTTCGCCGTCACCAGCACTCGTTACCTCGACCCCGAGCGGCTCACGAAGGAGATCCCCGCATGACGCAGCAAACCAACGATAAGAAATGGTTCGACCAGCTCGTCTTGGAGTTACGTGTGCGCCAGGTGCGCGGGAGTGCCATCGGAGACACCATCGCAAGCGCCAAGGAGCTCCTCGGCGATACCGGCCAACCGGCCGAGGAAGCGTTCGGGCCAGCCCGGGACTATGCTGCCGCGCTTGAACTCCCGTCCGAGTCGAAGCACGACTGGGTGCGAAAAGCACTCTGGCCGTCACTGCTCGGGCTCCTGGCCTTCCTGCTCTTCAACCAGGCAGTGGTCCCCTGGGCAGGGTCGGAACCGCTGCTGGTTTCACCTGCGCAGCTAGCTCTCCTCACAACACCACTCGTACTCCTGGCCCTCCTGCCGCTCTACCTCGACGCCGTCATGCGGCGCATCTGGGTCGCTATCGGAATCACTGCTGTTTGCGTCGTGGCAGGCCTCCTCTCAGCCTTCGCGACTCCCAAGAGCCGGGCCGAAGCATGGCTAGCGATCGACCCGCTGCCCTGGCTCATAGGAAGCGCTCTCGTCATGGTGGCACTTTCAATCATGAACACCATCCGGTCATCCCACTCTGAGGACGACAACGACATCACCGATCCGCTCACCGGGACGACAGGCAGCGCCGGACGAAGCGCGAGGGCAATCGTTCTGGTAACAAACTGGCTGTTCCCAATACTCGCCATCGCCATGCTCGGCCTCGCGCTGTCATTCCGCTAGATCAGCGGGATACCTGCAACATCCTGTCGCGGTGGGGGATCGGTTAACGGGCACCACGGCGCCCGTTGGGGCGCTGGTGTGATCCGGGCGGTTAGCCGAAGTGTTGGGGATGTCCTTCCCGTGGGCGTAGCGGACGTCTTGCGGACCGGCGTGGAAGCCATGAGATTGGATGACTGACTGCTCTAATGTTTTGATGACGTCACAGAAACTGACTGCCCCCTCGAAGGCCGGCGCTGGTGATCGGGTTGCGATTCTCTCTCCAGCATTTGCGGCACCAGCCGTCTCGGAGGCTGTTCACGAGCAGGCTATGAAGCGACTGACGGAAACCACCGGGCTGATACCAGTCGAGTACGCAACCACAAGGCAACTGGGCGCAAGCCCCCAAGCCCGGGCTGCTGACATCACTGCCGCGTTCGCCGACCCCACTATCCGGGCAGTACTTGCGACCATCGGTGGCAACGACCAAATCACCGTCATCAAGCACATCGATGCCGAGGTCATCGCCGACAACCCGAAGCCGTTCCTCGGCTACAGCGACAACACGAACCTGCACAACTTCCTGTGGGGCCTCGGGATCCCCAGCTACTACGGCGGTTCCACGCAGGTGCACCTGGGAGCAGGTCCACGCGTGGATGACGTGCACCTCGTCTCGCTTCGCGCCGCACTAATCGACGGCGGAACCATCGAGCTTACCGATCCGGAAGAGTCAGAAGACTACGGCATCTCCTGGACAGACCCCCGCGCTCTGACCCAATTCGGTGTCCGCGAGGCGACGGAACCGTGGGCCTGGTCCGGTCCGAAGTCTGTCGTGGAAGGACGATCGTGGGGCGGTTGCCTCGAGGTGATTGACCAGATCGCGGTGGCTGACCGGATGCCTGCTGTGGGCGACCTCGAAGGGGCGGTCCTGCTATTCGAGACTAGCGAGGAACTGCCTGCCGCGGACGAGGTGAAGGGATGAGTGCGGGCCCTGGGCGAGAGGGGAATCCTCGAAGCCGCCGCCGGCGTATTGGTCGCCCGCCCACCAGTCAGCCGGTTAGGGGCACCTGTTCCGGCAGCGGACGAACGAGCCCGACTACGCGCCGAACAGCGCGAAGCGATCATCGGGCAGATCAGCGCGTACAACCCGGACGCCGTCATCTGCGTCGGAGTTCCCTTCGGCCACACCCGACCCCGATGGATCCTTCCCCACGGAGGATTGATCCGGCTCGACGGAATCACCAAAACAATTACCGCTGACTACAGCTGAGGCGCCCGGTAAAGGATCACCTTTCGGACGCCTTAGCGAGTCGCACGGCTCATGGGATGCTGTTACTCATGGAACCCTTGGGAATGGAACGCCGCGTCATCGAGGCGGCCGAGGCGCTGGCTCGATCGCTCGGTAACGACCCAAACCACACCGTGGCAGCCGCCGCCATGGACACCAACGGCCGGATACACACAGCTGTGAATGTCTATCATTTCACCGGCGGACCCTGCGCCGAGCTTGTCACGCTGGGGGTTGCCGCAACCGCCGAAGCTGGTCCATTGGTCGCGATGGCAGCCGCAGGCGATGGAGGACGTGGTCTCATTTCGCCGTGTGGCCGCTGTCGGCAGGTGATGCTCGATCTGCACCCCGATATTCTTGTCGCGGTGCCAACCGTTGCTGGTCCCCAGATGCACTCTATCGCCAAGCTCCTTTCGGACACATACTTCTTTCCAGATGCGCAGGCCGAGCGAGTGTTCCGGTTCAACCGGCGCTACTATGACGCGGTCGCAAGCGGACGGAAAACCTCTTCGGTCCGCTGGGACGAGCGGATTGCAGTTGGGCCTGCGATTTTCTATTTCGAGGATGATGCGGAGTGTCCACCACTGCGTGGGAAGATCCTTGAGATCCAGCGGTACCGGATTAATGACCTAACTCCCGAACGACTCCGCCTTTCTAACGGTGGAACAGTCGAGGGCTACCTCGAAGGTCTTCGACGGCACTACCCGGCTATGCCGGCCGACGCATTCGTCGACGTCGTGGACTTTCACGTAGCTTCGTCCGACCCCGATCATGCCGAGGACGCACAGAACGCCACCGCCCGGTGAGCGATCGGCTTGCGGGCACCTATGCATCGACGCGGACGTAATCCCCTTTATCATCTCGTGCACGAGATGACGCTAAATTCTCTATGACGCGGGACACATTCATGGAATTGCCGACTTCGTAGAGACTCCGCCAGCTGAGCTGTCCGCTGTCCGCGGTGCGCGCTCGTCGCTACGGAGCGTGGTAAACGTAGAGGTCGCGGAGCAGCGCGATCTCGGCTCCGTGGTGCAGGACCTCCTGGTTCTCCCACCACACGATCGACGGAAACGTCTCCTCGGCATCGCTGCCGTACGGGTAGCTGCTTAGCCCGGTCCGGTCATAGTCGGACTCATCGACACTGAGTAGTACCCGGCGCCAGTCGGCTGCGGCCTGCCGGAACCTCTCGATAGCGCCGGCTGCATCTGGTCGTGATTCGTACGTCGCCCGATCGAACGTTCGGTCGCCCCCGAGGTGGTTGGATCGGCCCAACAGCGTCTCGGAGATGTGGTCAAGCCGCCAGGCGATCGTCGTGAGGGGCGGAGGCCACGGACTTTCGGGGGCGCCGTCACGCCCCCACTGACCCGCGCCGATGAGCTTGACGGCGCCCGGTCCGGGCCCATCGGCGCGCCTCCGTACCGACCAGCACGCGTCGACCGGTTCCCAGAGGTACTCGGCGTCCGTCAGTACCGGTACGTCGACGTCGCTGTCATCACCCGAGTTGCTGGTGGGCCCGGCGAGGCGAGTGAGAAGTCGTTCCGTCGCCCAGTCGTACTGCTCGAGCAGTGGCTTGAGGCGCTGGTTGGTCATCATGGCATGCAGCCTATACTCCACGAGATGCCGTTAGGCGCCTACGCACGGTCGATGTTCGTCTTCGGGGCATCTGCTGGCTGTCCACGACCAAGTGCCCGCCAAGGGATCCCCTTACGGGCCGCATACAAACATCAGGACTGACTGGACTGAATCGCCGCAATAGATGGCGGCTTTATCGCAGCAATAAATGGCGTCCTCATCGCCCGTAAATCGGGCGTCTGCCGGGGCGGGGGCTGTTCGGCGATGTCGTCGGATTAGGCTGTAGCTGTGAGCGAACCACTGGACGAGGGGCCGTTTTTTCACGGCACAAAAGCCGACCTCCGGGACGGTGATCTGCTGAGGGCGGGCTTCAGGTCGAACTACCGTCCCGAAGTCGTGATGAATCACATCTATTTCACCGCTCTTCCGAACGGTGCGGGACTCGCTGCCGAACTCGCGGCGGGTGAGGGCGCCCCGCGCGTCTACGCCGTCGAGCCGACCGGGGCATTCGAGGACGACCCGAACGTGACCGACAAGAAATTCCCCGGCAACCCCACCCGGTCATATCGCAGCAGTGCCCCGCTCAGGGTCGTCGGCGAAGTCACCGACTGGACACGCCAGGCGCCTGAAGCGCTACAGGCGTGGAAAGAACGCCTGGCAGCACTCCGTGCGGACGAGCGAGGCGAAATCATCAACTGACGAGGATCACGCTCCTTCACGGGCACAGAACGTAAGCGGACCCCCCGGGAGGGCGACCGCATCAGGGTTCGCCGCCGTCAGCTCGGGTTTGGCCCATGCCAGGACTACCGTTGCCCTGGTTGCCCACGGGACTTGTTCGATTGAGTCCCAGCTCCCCACTAGAGCTAATCGGCCCGACTCGGTAGCGTGCGGTGCATGGCCATTAAACTTGAGAACGTCGGCATCGCCGTTCGGGACATAGAAGCAACGATCGCCTTTTTCACCGACCTCGGTCTCACGGTCGTCGGCCGTGACACGGTCAGTGGTGAGTGGACCGATACTGCCGTGGGCCTTGATGGCAACCATGCCAAAATTGCGATGCTCCAGACCCCGGACGGTCACGGCCGCCTTGAGCTCTTCGAGTACATCCACCCCGAAGCAATCGAGTCGAGCCCCACTCGTCCCAACGAGATTGGCATGCACCGCGTCGCCTTCTCAGTCGACGACATTGACGAAGCCCTTGAGATCGCCGCGAGGCACGGCTGCCGGCCGCTACGCGGCGTGGCGACCTACGAGGACGTCTACAAACTCACGTACGTCCGTGGTCCCAGCGGCATCATCGTGATGCTCGCCGAGGAATTGAAGACGAAGAACTGACGCCCGGACCGGCGTGGCGCCCCTGGTTTGGTGTCGCGCAACCCCAGCGCCTCGTAACCTATGCGTTGTGAAACGCGTGCTCCGCCATGGGGCGGCTGGTGGTGGATGTACTTCCCCGACCGTGCAGAGGAATCGCGCTCAGCGCCTCGTCTCGAACCTGGTCAGGACCACGCCGCCGGGAAACGTCCGCGTCTCCACCAGGTTCAGGTTCACCCAACTGTCCAGCGCAGTGAAGAACGGCGTGCCGCCCCCCACCAGGACCGGATGGGTGGCCAGCATGTACTCATCGATCAGCCCGGCCCGCATGGCGGCCCCGGCGAGCGTTGCGCCACCGACGCTCATCGGGCCGCCGTCCCCGGCCTTGAGCCGGGTGATCTCGGCGATTGCGTCGCCGGTGACCAGGCGGGTGTTCCAGTCGACCTTGTCGATCGTCGACGAGAACACCACCTTCGGCGTGTCCCGCCAGTTCCGCGCGAATTCGATCTCCGCCGGGGTGGCGTTGGGCTGCTGGTCGCCGGTGGGCCAGTAGGAGCTCATGGTCTCCCACAGCTTGCGCCCGTACAGCGTCAGGCTGCTCGCCCGCTCCTGGTCGAGCCACCACTGGAAGAGTTCGTCGCTCGGCCCGCTCCAGCCGATGTCATCGCCGGCCGCGGCGATGTAGCCGTCCAGGGTCAGATTCATGCCGTAGCTCAGTTTCCGCATGGCGCCAGCCTTCCGTCAGTCGGTCTCCAGCTTTTGGTTTAGCACGGCGCGGGAACCTCTGTCGTCCCGCACACGATCAGCAGCATCCTGTCCCTCAAAGCGCCATCGTAACGGCAATGATATGGATGCCATAGCCTTCGGTCCTCGTTTTCACTTAGCCGTCTGGTGAAGGATCCCCAACTGGACGCAATGCCCCAATGACTTCCGTCGTGCAAGAATCACCGCATGGATGAGGATGAGCGGCATGCAAGGGATGAATTGATGATCCTCGATGCCCTTGAACAGGCGATGGATCGGCGTGACGAGGTCTTCCAGATAATTGAGGATTCGGAGGACGCGGACGAAGCAAGGCGCCGGGTGGGTCAGCTGTTGAGTGTGGGAGAGTTGGGCAGCCGGGTAGTCCTCGACATGCAGGTAAGAAGATGGACCCGGGACCAGCGTCAAGCCCTCGCTGCCCGTGCAAAAGAACTTAGATCAAAGTTGCCTGATGGCCGCTGAGGACTACGTGTTCTCCGTCGATTACTGGTCCCTCAGCGCGACGCCACTAGGAAGCAGCTGCTCACGTTATGCCCAGCTAACTCGGTGTCTCGAAACCTTCCCGTCTCGAATCGCTAGCGATGCAAGACAACTCAAAGCCCGGTAAGCGACACCAGGCGATCACAGAACGCCGCCATGAAGCGCTGAACTCCACAAAGGCACCGCACGACGTCGGGACCCCCCGCTTCCAACGCTGGAGGCGGGAGGTCAGGCCCGTGCCGTTACTGCCGTGTGGTTACTGGCGTGTGGCTGCTGGGACTCGGTCAGCGCAGGGACCGCAGAGATGCGTACGGTTCGCTGGGGAGGTTGCCGGCCATCCATGGGCGGGTGGAGCGGACGGGCGGGGTGTGGCCCCGGCCGTCGCGGAACACCGCGAGGCAAGTGGCGACGGCTGCGAAGACCAGGAGTCCGGCGAGCAGGATGGTGGCAAATTCCATGTGAGAAGCACCTCGGGCGAGTGATGGAGTTGGTTGTTGGGGCGGATGATGGATCAGGTTGTTCGGGCCGGGTTCCGGAGTGATCGGTGCGGGTTCGGCCTGCGGTAGTGGTTCAGGTTTCCGGTCCTTTTGTGGTGACAAGTCCAGTTTCCGCGCCCACCGTGTGAGCCACCGTGTGAGGGTTTTTCGCCCGGAATCGTGTGCGTTTCGACGACGGTCATGCGCCCGGATCTGCCCCGCCACATGCCGGCTAGCAGCCTGACCGTCAGCCCCTCCCGCTCCCCCACCAGCGGCGTAGCATGACTGATATGGCCGAGACTTGGATTCGGCTCCTCGGTCCGCCCAGGATCGAGTCCGCTGGCACCGCACCCCGGCAGCCCCGGGGCCGCAAGGCGTGGGCTGTGTTGGCCCACCTCGCGCTTCAGCCGGGCGGCACCGGCCGTGCGCGGACGGCAGCGCTGCTGTTCCCCGACGCCGAGGACCCCCTCGGTGCCCTGCGCTGGAACCTCTCCGAGCTGCGGCGGACCCTCGGAGGGGAATCGGTCGGCGGCGATCCGCTGCGGCTGGTGTTGCCCGCCGGCTGGAACTGCGATGTGGTGGCGGCCCTGGCCCCCAGCAAAGACGCCGACCCCCGTACCTTCGACGGCGAACTCCTGGAGGGCCTCACCTTCGAAGAATGCCCAGCGTTCGAGTCCTGGCTGGAGGACCAGCGGCACCGGCTCGAGAACTGCGTGCTGACGCTGCTGTATGAGGCCTCGCTCGCCGCGCTGGCGGCCGGAAGGGCGGACGACGCCGTCGACCTCGCCACCCGCGCGCTGCACCTGGACCCCTTCAACGCCGACTGCCACGCCGTGCTGATCAAGGCCCTGGTGTCCCTGGGCGAGTACCGGCGGGCGCGGGAGCAGGCCGACAAGTGCCGCGAGCTGTACCGCCGTGAGCTCGGGCTCGGCGTGCCCGCGGAGGTGCGCCGGGCACTGTCCGACGCGGCGCCCCCGGCTGAGCCCGGACTGCCGGCCAGCTCGGCCGCTGTGCGGTCCTACCTCGATGCCGCAGAGGCGTCGCTCTCGGCAGGCTCGGTGGACCGCGGGCTGGAGCAGTTACGCCTCGCGGCCGAGCTCGCGCAACGGACCGGCGACCACCATCTGCTGGCCGAATCCCTGGTCACACTCTCCGGGGCGCTGATCCACCAAGCAGGCGGCCGCGGCGCCGAGGTGGCCGATCTCCTGCACAGAGCTTTACAAACAGAGGCGCTGAAGTCGGAGGAACTGGACCCGGAGCCGCTGTCAAAGGCGCACAATCCCGGCCGGCCGGGGTCGCGGGTGGCGGCCGCGGCGTACCGGGAACTGGGGTACCTGTCCGTGCAACGGGGCATTCCGGACCGCGCGGCCGGCTGGCTGGAACAGGCTGCCCGGGCGGCGGACGGGTTCGATGATGAACGGTCCAGGATCCTGGCCATCCAGGGCATGGCGGCCTCGGACACCGCACATTACGGCGAGGCGCTGGCGGCCCTGGCCGAATCGAGTAGGCTCGCCGCCGCCTCGGGGGGCCGCCGTCTGCTGGCGTTCAGTCAGGCCCTGACCGGCCGGGTGCATCTGCTGCGCGGGGATTTGGAGCCGGCCGCTGAATGCCTGGACCGGGCCCAGGAACTGATCGCGGCCGAGCACTGGACGGCGTTCGAACCCTTTGTCGCCGGACTCCGCGGCGAGACCTTCCTCGCCGCCGGCAAGCTGGAGGACGCCGCTCCGCTGATCGACCGCTCGTGGGTGATGGCCGACGTCGCCGGCGACCACTGCTACCTGACGCTGGCCGCCGGGGCCAAGGCCAGGCTCAGCATGGCGCTGAATGACCAGGCCGAGGCCGAATCCTGGCTGAAACGCGGCCTCGACACCACCCCCTGGTACCTCTGGTACCGGGCGCGGCTGCTGGACACGGCCGCCGAAGTCGCGATCGACGCCGGCTCCCCCGCCGCCGGGGACTACGCCGACCGGCTGGGCACCATGGCCAGCCGCGGCGCCCTGCGCGAACTCCTGGTCCGGGCGCACTCGCACCGTGCGGTCCTGGGCGACACCGCCGCCGCCGAGACCATCCCGTGGCTGGCCAAGGACATCGACAACCCGGCGCTGAACGAGTACCTGGCGCGGCGCGGCCAGCTCTGACGACGTGGCCAAGCCGTGGCGTCTCCGTGTCACCGCTGGGCGGAGGCGAAGATTCCTGCTGACGGGACGGACACCCGGTGCTAGGGTGACGAAATGGCAGCAACCCTGGTTCGTCCCCGGCGTGGCAAGGTCTTCGCCGGAGTGTGTGCTGCCCTCGCCGACCGCTTCGAGGTCCCGCGGGCGTTCGTCCGCGTCGGGTTCATGTTTTTCGGCCTTTTCGGCGTGGGCGAGTTCGTCTATATCGCGCTGTGGATCATCATTCCCCAGGACGATTAGCCCGAGCACGACTTCAGCACAGCGCAGGACTGCCGCACTGAGCCCAGCTGTCATCACTGGAATTGAGTAACCCATCCATGGCCGCTGCCCTGTACCCTAGGATCGCGGTATGGGGCCAACCGAGGACTTGTTCGAAGGGCAACCGTCCGGATTGCCGGAGCCAATGCCCCGGGGCAGGGCCCGGTATCAACCTGCGGCGGGCGAACCGGCCAAGGTCGGGCACGTCGGAGGCTACGCCCCGTTCATCGAATTTTGCACCGGCCGCGGAGTCCGGGCCGAAGAACTGGCCTCGGATCCTGCGCGGCTCATTGCTTTCCTGCGCACGTTCGGCTCTTACTTTGAAAACGACAGCACGCTCAGTGCCGCGGCAGCCGTCTTCGCCGGGAACGCCATCGCGCGCCTGCGACCGGACGCGCAGTGGACAGCCTACGAAGGCGCATCTCCCACGGTGGGAAACCGGCACCGGCAGTTCGACGTCGACCGTCTGCTGGTGGCTGTGCGCAGCGCGGACGAGGAATCATTGCGCGGGTTCGTTTCCGCGCTTTTGGACTGGGCCCGGGAGGAAGTGGATGCGTCCCCAGCCGTGCAGCCCGTCCCAGTACCACCGACGGCAGGACAGCCCCGCTATGTCCGGCCGAACCTGCCGACGACCACCTACTACTCTGCGGACGGGGAACCCATTCCCTACGGCCGGCAGTGGGGCGCTGAGGGGCCCGATCCTGATTCCTACAGCGTGGACAGCCACCCCGAGCGTTTCGCCGGACTTCACGTCGTCGCGCATGCCCTGATGGACCATCTGGCTACCGCGTACGACGTCGAGGTCCATGAGGATCCGGCCCATGCCAGGGACCTGCTGATCGACGTCCGGGACGTGCTGCACGCGGTCCGGGTCACCCCGCGGCGTTCCGGAGCGGCGGCACTGACGTTTGTGCTGACCGGCTATCCGGGCGTCGTGGTCCACGCCGGCGTGCTGCACGACTTCCCGTTTCCCGTGTGCGGCTGCGACGCATGCGACGAAACGGCTGAGACAACGGCGGACCGGATGGAGCGGCTGGTGCTCTCGGTCGCGGCCGGGGGATACGCCGAACGCTACCCGGTGGGCAGCCGGCGGTGGAGCGAATACGCACTCACCGCGTTCGACGGCTCCGGCTCGGAAAGCGGGAGTGGCGAACCCGGCCCTGTCGCCGCCGCCCGACTCCACGACGCAGAGACCCGGCTTCGGGATGTAACCGGCCCATGGGGTCCGTGGCCGCTGCGCGGGAGCTGACCGTCGACGGCGGTAGCGCGCCAGCGGACCAAAAAGCGCGTCACCGCTCCGGCTGCAGTTCCTTGCTCCAAAGCACTGTGCCGTTGGCGTTGCGGAGGCTCACGGTGAAGAGGTCGTCCTCGCCCAGGTCCACGTGGCCGAAGTACTGGCTTTCGCCGCTGCGCGGGGATTCGTTGGCGTAGGCGCCGGCCTTGAAGAAGGCGACCTCGGGTCCGAAGGTGCCGTCCAGGGCGTTGGGCCCGAAAGTGCCGGCGTTGATGGGCCCGGCCACGAATTCCCAGAAGGGGTCGAAGTCGGTGAAGGCCGCCCGCTCGGGCGCGTAATGGTGGGCGGCGCAGTAGTGCACGTCGGCCGTGAGCCAGACAACGTTTTTAACACGATTGCGCTTGAACGCGGAAAGTACTCCGGCGATCTCGAGTTCCTTGCCCAAGGGGGCGCCGGCGTCGCGGTTGGACAGCGATTCCTGGTTGACGGGCCCGTCCGGGACGACCACACCGAGCGGCAGGTCGTTGGCGATGACCTTCCAGGTGGCCTTGGACTTGCTGACCTCCTTGATCAGCCAGTCGGCCTGTTCCTGGCCGAGGATGTGCATCAGCTGCGGTTCCTTGCCGTCCGTGTTGGGGTCCTTGAAGCTGCGCATGTCCAGGCAGAAGATGTCCAGCTGCGGTCCGCGGGCAATCTTGCGGTAAATGCGGGCGGGTTCGAAGCCGGTGCTGCGCGCGGTGAAGCGGTTGCCGAGGCCGGCGATGGGCTGGTATTCCTGCCAGGCCCGGCGGCCGCGGGCGGCGAGGACGTCCACGCGGCGTTCGGTGTAGCGGCTGTCGGTGAGGATCTGGCCCGGGTACCAGTTGTTGTGGGTTTCGTGGTCGTCCCATTGCGCAATCACGGGCACCTCGGCGTAGAGCGCCCGGACGTTCTTGTCCATCATGTTGTAGCGGTGCCGGCCACGGTACTCGTTGAGCGTCTCGGCCACCTTGGCGACCTCCTCGGTGACGAGGTTGCGCCAGATCTGCCCGTCCGGCTCGGTGACTTGGGCGGTGATGGGCCCGTCGGCGTAAATGGTATCGCCGGAGTGGATGAAGAAGTCCGGCCGGGTGGCGTGCATGGCAGCGTAGCCGCGCATGCCACCGATGTCCTCGTTGATGCCCCAGCCCTGGCCGGCGGTGTCTCCCGACCAGACGAAGCTCTGGCCGCGGGAGTGGCGCCCGCTGCTGAGCAGGCCCCTGCCGGGGGCGGTGCTGAAGGAGCCCTGCACGGTTTCGCCGGCGTTGCCTTCGGCGTCCTCGAAGTACATGCTGACGGCGAAGCGTGTCCCGGCGGGCAGGAGGTCGGCGTCGATCCGGGCGGTGAAGTCCGTGTCCGCCATGGCGGCGCTCCCCCGCAGCACGCGCTGGAAGGCGCGGCCGCCGCGGAGCGGGGACCCGCCGTCGTCGACCGCAAGCAGGCTCGCCACCAGCCGTCCCGGGCCCGACGCGCGGGACCACAGCACGCCGGAGCCGCTGGTGACGTCGCCAGTGGCGATGCCGGACGGAAGGGTCAGGCGGTTCCGGACCAGCGGGATGGCGGAGGGCCGGGCGCTTGCTTGGGCTGCGCTTGCCTGAGCGGGCACGACGGCGGCTGCGGCCGTGGCGGCGAGGGCACCTTTGAGGACATTGCGGCGGGTGAAGGAAGTCATGCAGCCAGCCTTGACGGCCCGGGTGAACCGGCGGGGACGGGGGCGTTAACACCGTCCGATGGCAACGAGATAATCTGAGGACTTAAACAAAAAGCAGGGCCCGTCCGAAGACGGGCCCTGCTCGAAACCTAACGGTCCCGGGTATCTAAAAGGAAATTAGATAGCCTGGATGTTGGTGGCCTGGGGACCCTTGGGGCCCTGCTCGGTTTCGAAGGAGACCTTCTGGTTCTCTTCGAGGGAGCGGAAGCCGGAGGAGTTGATCGCAGAGTAGTGTGCGAAAACGTCCTGTGAGGAGTCATCGGGGGAAATGAAGCCGAAGCCCTTTTCAGCGTTAAACCATTTGACGGTACCAGTAGCCATTATTTTTGTCCTTCGTGAAGGTGGAGGAACTGTCCCGACTTTCGGGTCCTCCTGTTTGGGGTGCTCAAAACCGCTGCTTCAGAAGAACATGGGCTTTCGACCATGCGTACTGCCTGAACTACGAACTGCATAAACACAACAACAGGATCAACCATACAGGAGATTCCGGACACGATTTACCACGGCCCCGTCGAGCCATCGTCCGCGGCCGTCCGCCCGGCACCGCGCCGGCCGTCCGCGCGCCTCGCCTGGGCCGCGCCCGGCCGCAGGCATATCCTGCAGGAAGACCAGTCCGTGCCCGTCAGTTACCGGAGGAAGACCCATGGAAATGCCGAAAGCGTCCGACGCCGACAAGGAGCACTTCCGCTCGGTGCTCCCGGACCATCCCGAGGTGGTCATCAAGCCGATGTTCGGAAACCTCGGGGCGTTCGTGCACGGGAACATGTTCGCCGGCCTCTTCGGCCCCACCATCGGCGTGAAGCTGGCCGAGGCGGACAAGGAGCTACTGGAAGGCAGCGAGCGGACCGTTCCGTTCGGGCCGCCGGAGCGCCCCATGGGTGGCTACACCGGACTGCCGGAGGTCTGGAACGCCGAGGGCTCCGGCGATGAGGCGCGGGCCAAGGCCTGGGTGGAGAAGGCTTATTCGTATGTGGCCGGACTGCCGCCCAAGGAGCCGAAGGTTTCTAAGCCCCGGCCGAAAAAGGTAGAAGGCTAGGGCAGGACAACGTTCACGAGTTCTGACCGGCTGCCGGTTTCCAGGTCCTCGGTAAGGGCCAGCGCACCGATCTGGGGGCAGTGATACTTATACTCCCGAGAGTTCTTTTCCAGCGGCGTCCAGTCGTAGACCTTGACGCAATCGGTGTAGGTGCCGGACTTGGTGGAGACGGTCTCGCCGGTAGCTACGGTGTCCCGCATGTCTTCCGCGTGACCAACGTAAAATTCCTGCCTGTAGGAGTCGCCAGGCCGCTGCTCCGCCTTCATCCAGATGCCGGCTTTAGCCCCGTCCTTTCCATGGCGAAAGCTACCTGCGTGGTGCACCAATATCCCATTTAGGTAGTTGTCCACGTCCTCGCCGAAATACCAGACGTCGCCGTTTTTGTGTTGCGCCAGGTAATCCCGGGTTTCCTCTACCAGCTGCCCGTTCTTGTACTCCTTATCCAGATAGACCACAGTCTCAACACCCGCTATGTTCACGGTCTCCGGCAGGATTTCGATCTCGATCCTCTCGGTGACTTTTCCGTGCTGCATGGTCTCGTACGTCAGTTTTTTGCCGACCGGGAGGGCGAAGTACTTGTTGGTGATTTCAGTGGTGAAATCTGCTGGGTTGATCTGCGGGTTGTAGTCCGCGGCCTTGCTCTTGCTTGCGTTGTCGAAGACAAACAATGTCACCCCGCCGACAACCAGCACCAAGGCGATCACACCAAAGAAAATTTTGGTTCGCCGATTCATGACCGTTCCCACTCCTTCTGAGTAGAAATTCCTGTCGGGGTCAGAGCGCCGTTGCTGCCCATGGCCATACGAAAAAGACTTGCCCATGGCCATAGGAAAAGATAGGGCAGTCCGCCCTGAACCAGAACACCCTCGGCTAACACCGCGATTGGACGAGCACCGCCTGCCGTGGCGCCAGCGAAGGTACGTTCCGTCTCATCTGCCGGCGCCCGTTTCGGGTCGTGGTGACTTCTCCTCCACAGAAAATGTCCGCGGCTCCCTCTAGAGTGAACAGAGGATGTGAGACGGGCGACACCACGAGGACCGGATGGACTACTACGCAATCAACGCCCTGCGTGAAAGCCATGCAGGCTGGTCTCTGCTGCGCGCACAGAACGGGCCGCTCGCCGTCTTTTTTTCATGGCCGCCTTCACCGGCCCCAACCAGCGCAACCTTGGCCGCCAGCAGCTCATCGACAGCCTGGACGATGTGCTGTTCGGCCTGCGGGATGCCTACGGCGAGGACAAGTTTCCGCGCCAGGCCCGTGGCCAGCGTGCTGATGGATGAGGCAACGTTCCTCGCCCACCGGGATGCCTGGGGCAGGGAGCCGTCGCCGTCGAGGGCTGCACTGACCCGGTTGACCACCGACGAAGCCGCGCTGTACCAGGCGCTTGGCAATGACAACTACGGACCAGCCGTCCGCCTCGAACAGGAACTGATCCGCTGGGACTGGGCTCTGGAACGGCTTCGTGGCTGAACCAATCAATGCCCCAGCCCAAGAAAGACGGCAAGGGCCTGCTCAACGGCAGCCATGGTCTTGGAATCGATTCTGCCTATCCGCTGCCCGAGGTTGGCGCGCCGCACTGTTGTGAGCTTGTCCACCATGATCTGGCTGGGTTGCTTCAAGCCGGTGAGCTGCCCGGGGTCAACGGCCAGCCTCAGCAGCGAGGCATCCGTCAAGTGAGTCGTTAGCGGCAGAAGGGTGACTGACTCCGAGGCCGCAAACAGGTCATCCTGGATGATGAGTGCTGGCATGGGCTTCTGCGCATATGTTCCCCCCGAAACCGTCCACAGCTCACCGCGATTCACTCCGGCCAGTCTTCCGCAATCTGTTCGATGAAATCTTGGTCGTCGCTGGCATGGTCGGAGGCCGCGACTGCCAGCGCTTGCCGCCGGGCCTCACGCCTAAACTCCTCTGTCCGCGTATCCGGAACCCACATCTGAATCTGCCGGAAGCCCCGCTCCCGCATGGCAGCTCGGTGCCGTGCTACACGATCTCTGACGCTCATGAGTCAATGTTACATGTAACACCACCCAGGGGCCCGCGGTATTTGCCGTCGCCCTGCCTGTCGCAGTTGCAGGCTGCCACCAGTGCGGCGGCAGCCTGCAACCACAACCCCTATCACTCCGAGGAGGCGACCACGTCGGAGCAAAACGCCTTGAGCTTGCTGGTCATCCCCGTCTTCAGGCGTACAGAGCAGTTAAACGCCCTAGGCCAGGGAGTCGCACAGATTCCTCTGCTTTCCTGAGGCGCTTTGGAATGTGGACTTTCCGTTCGCGTCGTTCGTGATCACAGCCCTACCGGTGTAGAGAATCGTGCGGGCACCACCCGTATCTGTCGGGAAGAAAATAAACACATTTTGACCCGTCAGGGTGAACGTGGTCGTTCCGGTGGCGGGGGGCTTCGGCGCCAATGTGTGTGTCACGGATCCGTTCGTGGGCACCGTGATGGCCTTGCCTGTTTTCACGTTGGTAAAGGTCAGGATGAAGCCGTTCCCGCCTGCAACCGTGCGTATGAAACCGTTCTTCTCCCGGGTCACCTTCACCCTCTGGTCGCCTTTGGTGCCGCTCACGGTGATGTCAAACCCTGGGCAGCCAGGAACGGGGTCGGAGGTCGGAAAGTCGGCGGCGGAAGCCGGTTGTGCTCCCGCGAGCATCAGGGCCGTAAGCATCGCAGCAGGCGCAAGGCGCCGCATCGTCTTGTTCATGATTTTTCTCCATCGAGTAAGAAGCTGGGCTTCTTCATTGATGGCGCGCCACCAAGCATCGGAGGAGAACGCGCGCCGATAACCGTACGGGTCATGCCCTGACTGCCACCCCCCAGAGTGGGCTGCGTACAATTTGCAGGCCGAACACGGCCGAGGCATCAGAGCGTACCCCGGTGTTCGAAAGTTCGGCAAGGCTAAGGGCGCCATGTCTAGTCGTACTTGTCGTGACAGCTTCTGCCCTTGTCCAACATCGTCCCGACACCGAGGTTCTCGTTGCAGGGGCTTGATGCCGTGGGTGGCGGCGCAAGGTTTGCGACGGTTGCCGCCCGCAGCGGAGCGACCCCGCGCCGTCGTCGGGCACCTGTACGTGGCGATGCTGCGGGCATATCCTGCCAACAAAGCCAGCCCTGCATCTTGGCTACGGGAGAAGAACCATGGAGACCCCGACGGCCGCCCGACACGCGGCTCCGCACAGCGTCAACACCCTGATCGTCGGGGCCGGGCAGGCCGGTCTGGCCACCAGCTATTGGCTCACCCAACAAGGCGTCGAACATCAGTTGCTGGAACGGCGCGAAACGCTGGGCGGGGCGTGGCAGGACCGGTGGGACGCATTTTGCCTGAACACGCCGAACTTCTCGCTCGCGCTGCCCGGCATGCCGTATGACGGCCCCGCCCCGGAAGCATTCATGCTGCGAGATGACCTCATCGAGCATTTCCGGCACTATGCGGAGCGCATCGACGCTCCTGTCCGAACGGGTGCGGATGTCACGCGTATCGCGCCCGCGGAGGGCGGCGGCTTCAGCGTGGCCACAACCCAGGGCGAATGGCGGGCCAGGAACCTGGTGCTCGCCACCGGCGGCTACCAGAGGCTGAAAATCCCTGCCTTGTCGGCGCAACTGCCCGGCCACATCCTGCAACTTCACACCGACAGCTACCGCAACCCGGGCCAACTGCCGGACGGTGCCGTGCTCATCGTGGGCACCGGCCAGTCCGGCGGCCAGATCGCCGAGGAACTGCTCGCCGTCGGCCGCGAAATCCACCTGGCGGTATCCACGTGCCCGGAAGCACCGCGCCGGTACCGCGGACAGGACCTCCTCTATTGGATGATGCAGCTCGCAGAATTCGGCCCCGACTACGGACTGAACGGCCTCACCGTGGGGCAGCTGCCCTCCCCCGCGGCGAGGTTCGCCTGCAACCCGCTGGTGTCCGGCGCCGACGGGGGCCACGACATCCACCTGCGGGACCTCGGCCGCCGCGGCGTCCGGCTGCACGGCCATCTGGAAGCAGCCGACGACGGCGACCTCGTCTTCAGCGATGACATTCCGGAACGCCTGGCCCTGGTGGAGGCGGCGTTCTACCAGCGGATGAAGCCGATGTTCGACAGCTATATTGCCGCCACCGGCATGTCCGCACCGGAACCGGAGCCGCCGCGCAAGGACGACTGGCTTCCCTCGGAGCCGGCGCGGCTGAACCTCGAAGCCGCCAACGTCACCTCGGTCCTCTGGGCCACGGGCTACCGGCTGGACTTCAGCATCCTGGACATCCCGGTACTGGACGAATGGAACTACCCCCGGCACCACCGCGGCGTCACCGAACACCCGGGCTTGTACGCCGTCGGGCTGCCGTGGCTGACCGGGCACGGCTCGTCCATCGTGGCGGGCGTGGGCCGCGATGCCGAATACATCGCGCAACACATCGCGGCGAACATTGGGAAGGACGCCGCCGCCCGGTGACGGCGCGTTCCAGAAGGGTGGCTACCCCGCGCCAGGCCCGTAAGTCCACTGGCGCGGCGAGGCCGGCCGAGCTGAACCATTCCCTGGCCCATCCCTGGACCGAGGGGATCAAGAGTTGCTCGGCAACGAGCTCCGGCGGCCCGCCGAACACGGCCCTCCCCTCCGCCAGGCGGTCCCCGGTGCCGCGGCCGGCGAGGAGCCCGAAGAGGGCAGGCTGGTCCAGGAAGGGAAGCTTCCCGCCGTCGCCGTCGGTCAGCACGCGCCAGCGCGAGGTGAACAGCGAATACTCCTCCGGGCGGCCGCCGTGGTCCGCCACCAGCGGGCAGGTGTCGCCGTCGAGCTGGATCCGCCGGTAGTTGGGCTCCGTGTAGTCGAGGGCCATCGACGCTGGTGAAGCATCGCAGTTGTATGGCAGCGAACCCACAGCGTCCAAGGCTGTCTTCGGATGCTAAATGCTGAGGCGAGCGTGGTTGCTAGGCACTCTGCCGGGACGCATGAGGAACTTGGGTTCGCCTCGAGCCGGAGTTGATCCGGTGGGGTGGGCGCTAAAGCGGCGGTCGGGTCTGTAGCCGTCGCTATCATCAGGTGAACCAGCGCCCGGCTGCGGACTTCCCGGCATCTACGCCGGCGGCGCGGCGCCCAGATGTGCCTACCGGGCTCGTCCGCGAAGTGCTGACCGGTAACCGACATCAACCTGCTGGTTGACTGCCGTCATACCCAAGCGCGCGGCTTGCTTCCAGGCCCGCGCGGGCTACCAAGGGCCCCAGCCGCTCCACGTCGGCGGGCCCAATCCGCTGGGTCGGGAATCCCAGGCCTACTGCGCAGGCGAGCCGCCCCGCGTGGTCGAACACGGGTGCGCTGATGGAACCCACGTCTTCGTTCCGTTCCCCGAAAGCCGCATAATATCCGTGCTCCCGCGCCACCGCCGCCTGCTGCCGGAGCAGCTCCAAAGAGGCCGGCGTGTCGGGGGTAAAGCGGTCCAGTCCGTGTTCGTCCAGGGCGCCCCACGACTCGGGGTCGAACGCCAAGAAAATCTTGCCCGGGGCTCCCGCATGCAGGGGCATAACCATGCCCACCATGAACGGCCGCATCACCACGTGGCGCGTCTCCGCTACGGCAACTATGGTCCGGAACGCACCGTCCCGGACATACAGGCAGGCAGTTTCACCGGTCTCGTCGCGCAGTTGCTGCAAGACAGGCTTCACCAGCCGGACCACGTCCAGCCCGAACGTTCCCGGGGTAGCCCAGCGGACCAGACCGATGCCGATCCGGTACCGGTCGCCGTCGCGGTCCAGAAACCCCTCCCGCAGCATGTTTTGCACAAGCCGCTGGCAGGTGCTGGACGGCAGGCCCGTCTTCCGGATGATCTGCTGCAATGTCGGTTCCGGAGCCTCGACCGAAAAACAGTCCAGGATCTCCGCCACCTTATGCAGCACAAGCAGGGGTGATGCCCCGGCGCCCGTCTCCGTCGCCACAGTTTCAACGTCCCTTCATTACTTTTCCGCTAGCAGCCTCCAGCCTAGTAAGTCGGAAGTGGGCACCGTAACGTGACCCATTTGACATCCTACTCGCGTGACCCACATCATGGGAGCCGAACCCACCTAGTGGGTTTTTTCCCGAAGCCCCCTAAGCACAACGACGTGGAGAAACCATGAGCATCCCCGAAACCACCTGCGAAACCGCTCAGGAGCCCAAGCGCCCGGGCTCCTCCAGGGTTGGATTGATCGTCCCCAGCTCCAACACCACTATGGAGACGGAGCTGCCCGAGCTGTTCCGGCGCCAGGCCGAGGCAACCGGACACAGCTACACCTTCCACTCCGCCCGCGCCGGCATGAAGAAGGTCACCCGGGAAGAGCTGCTGGCCATGGTGGGTAAGGCAGCTGGCTGCGCCGAGGCAGTCTCCGACGCCGATGTGGACGTCATCGCCTACGCCTGCCTGGTCGCCGTCATGGCCCAGGGTCCGGGAGCCCATGAGGGCTCGGAGAAAGTCATCGCTGACGCGGCCGCCGGCAACGGGCACCCTGCCCCTGTCACCAGCAGCGCCGGCGCCCTGGTCCGCACCCTGCAGGAAATCGGGGCGCTTAAGGTGGCTATGATCACCCCCTACATGAAGCCGCTCACCAAGATGGTGGTGGACTACATCGAGGGCTCCGGCATCACCGTACTGGAGGCCATCAGCCTCGAGGTGGCGGACAACCTCGAGGTCGGCTGCCTTGATCCGCAGAACCTGCCCGCCCTTGCCCGCAGCCTGCAGCGCGAAGGCGCGGACGCCGTCGTGCTTTCCGCCTGCGTCCAGATGCCGTCGCTGGCTGCGGTCCAGGCAGTGGAGGACGAGCTCGGACTGCCGGTCATCACCGCCGCCACCGCCACCACGTACGAGATCCTTAAGGCTCTCGGCCACCAGCCCGCCATCACCGGAGCCGGCAGCCTGCTGTCCGGCGCCGGCGTCCTCACGCCGGCGAACACGTAGGCGGCCGGCACCATGTCCCTGTCACTTATCGCGTTCCTGGTCCTGGTGGCGGCCTTTGCCATCGGTTCCTTCACCAAGATCAACGCCGGCCTGCTTGCCACTGTCGCCGCGTTCGGCGTCGGAACCCTCCTGGCCGGCATGTCCATCAAGGACGTCATCGGCCAGTTCCCCGCCGGGCTGTTCTTCATCCTGGTGGGCGCCACGCTGCTCTTCGCCATTGTGCGGATCAACGGCACCATCGACCTGCTGGCCTACTGGGCTGAACGACTCGCCGGCGACCGGAAGATTCTGGTCCCCATCCTGATGTTCCTGCTGACGGCTGGTCTGGCGTCGGCCGGCGCATTCACTCCCGCCGCCATCGCCATCGTGGCGCCGGTGGGCCTGGCGCTGGGCATGCGGTTCGGCATCAGCACCTTGGCCATGGGCCTGGTCATCGTCCAGGGCGCCAACGCCGGAGCCTTCTCCCCGGTCAACCCCTTCGGGGTGCTGGCCAACAAGATGCTGGAGGGCGCCGGGGCCGCGGACGGTTCCTTCAAGCTTTACGCTTACTGCTTCGTCTTCAATGCCATCCTGGCCGCGATTGCCTACGTCCTGGTCCAGGCCATCATGAAGCGCCGCCTGGCCAACGCCGAGGCAGGCCACCAGGCCGGTGAGGCTGGGGATGCAAAGCACGACGGCGGCGCTGCCGCTCCCGCTGGAAGCAGCGCGTCAGGTCCGTCCGGGTCCGGAACAGCTGTGCTCACCGCCCAGGCGCCCACTTCTGTGGCTGCCGCAAGCACCACCAGGACCGGCCCCGAGAAGGTAGCCGCGACGCCGATGCGGATCCTCACCTTGGTGGGCATCGCCGCTCTGCTGGTGCTTACCACTGTCCTGGGCCTGGACGTCGGAGTTGCTTCGCTGATCATTGCCACGGTGCTGATCGTCCTGGACTCGGGCGTGCAGAAGCCGGCGGTGGAAAGCATGCCGTGGTCTGCGATCATTCTGGTGACCGGCATCGTCACCTACGTAGGCATGCTCGAAAAGATGGGCGCGCTGAAGCATCTGCAGGAAGGCATCGCCGGCCTGGGCAACAGCTCCCTTGCCGCCCTGATCACCAGCTATGTGGTGGCCATAGTCTCGGCCTTTGCCTCCACCACCGGCACTCTCGGCGTCATCAGCCCGGTGGTCGCACCCATCGCCATGGATCCGCTGCTCACTCCCATCGGAGTAGTGACGGCCATCGCCATCAGCTCCTCGGTAGTAGACGTGAGCCCGATGTCCACCAGCGGCGCCCTGCTGATGGCGAGCGCGCAGCCCAAAGACGAGCGGATGTTCTTCCGGGCGCTGCTGCTCTGGGCCATCGCGATGATCGGTGTGGTGCCGCTCCTCGTGTGGTTCGTGTTCGTCCAGCTCGGCCTCGGCTGATCACCGTACATCGGGAGGGAAAGGGATGTCCTGCACGCAGGGCATCCCTTTCCCTTTATTAACGTGCCCCTGGCTTCCGCCGGTTTAGGCCTTCGGGCGGAAAGGCCCCGGCCAGTCCTTGAGCCGGATCCGTTTGAGTTCTTGGATGGTGCCCAGCGTGCCCCACTCGTCCAGGCCCAGCCGGGTCAGCGGCTCCAGCAGGTCAATCCGAGGGTGGTTGCCGTCCAAAACCGCGTCGCTCACGGCAGCGTGCGTCACTTCGCCGAAGACCAGGATGGAGTCTCCCATCGGCAGGACCGAGTGCAGGCGGCATTCGAGCACCGCCAGCGATTCCTTGACCCGCGGCGCCCCCACGGTGAGGCTCGGCTCCCGCGTGACGCCGGCGGCGTCAAACTCACTGACCTCGGGCGGAAAATTGGTGCCGGTGGCGTTGACCTCTTCCAGCAGCGCGGCCGGGGCGAGGTTCACCACGAACTCTCTGGACTCGGTGATGTTGCGGAGTGAATCCTTCTCCCCCACCGAGGTGAACTGCACGATGGGCGGATTTGTGGAAGCCACGGTGAAAAACGAGTGCGGGGCAAGGTTGTCAACGCCCTCCGGGGAAACACTCGATACCCAAGCGATGGGCCGGGGCACCACCACCGCGGTGAGCAGCCGGTAGAAATCGCGGGCGGACGTGGCAGCGGGATCGAAATCAGTGCGCATACTGCCAGACTATCGGGCAGGAAACATTGGGAAGGAAACAAGATATGACGATCCAGCCATACCGTTCACCGTCAACCGGGTGCGGGATACGCGCCGTCCTCTTCGACACCTTCGGCACAGTGGTGGACTGGCGTACCGGCGTCGCCCGGCAGGCGGCAGCCTTCGCCGCGACACACGGGCAGCATCTCGACGCCGAGGCATTCGCCGATGACTGGCGCGCCCTCTACCAGCCGGCAATGGAGGCCATCCGCTCCGGCTCCCGCGAATTCGCCACCCTGGACACACTCCACCGCGAAAACCTGGACCAGGTGCTCCGCCACCACGGCTTCGAGCCGGACCGGCTGGACGCAAGATTCCTGGAAGAGTTGAACACATCTTGGCACCGTCTGCCCCCATGGCCGGACAGCGTGGAAGGCCTGACTGCCGTCCGCCGCGGCTACATCGTGGGTCCCCTCTCCAATGGCAACACCTCGCTGCTGTTGGACATGGCCAGAGACGCCGGGCTTCCGTGGGACGTGATCATCGGCTCGGACATGACGCGCACGTACAAGCCGCTGCCGGCGGCCTACCTTCGGACTGCGGAGTTCCTGGACCTCACGCCCGGTGAGGTGATGCTCGCGGCCGCCCACAACAACGACCTGCGTGCCGCCCGCGAGGCCGGGCTGGCGACGGCGTTCATCGCCCGCCCCACCGAATACGGCCCGGGCCAGGTCGCGGATCTGACGCCGGCGAGCGATTGGGACCTCTCGGCGTCGAGCATCACCGAACTGGCTCACGAGCTCGGGGCCTGAGCTGCCCGTCCGGAGTCACCGGCACCAAGCCCTGGTTGCCCGGCCGGGGACCGGCCGGGGAACGGCCGGGCAACCAGGAGGCCGGGCAACCAGGAGGCCCACCTGAGGTCGGGGCAAGCAGGCCGCGACCCTCGGCTGCCGGTCAGGCCGAGGCAGCTGCTGAGCGGACAGCTTCGGCCAGGGAAGTGGCGGGGCGTCCGATCAGCGTGCGCAGGTCTCCGGTGCTGACCAGGAGGTTACCCCGGGCAATCCCCAGGTCAGAGTCGGCGAGGATGTCGGCGAAGGCCTCCGGCACTCCAACGCCCGCCAGCATTCCGGCGTACTCCTGCGCGGGGAGGTCCTGATAGGAGATTTCCCTGCCGGTGGCGGCGCTAATCTCCGCCGCGAGTTCAGCCATGGTGAACGGTTCATCGCCGCCCAGCTCATAGATTTTGCCGGCCTGGTCCCCGGCTACCAGCACAGCAGCTGCGGCGTGGGCGTAGTCAGCGCGGGAAGCTGCGCTGACCCGGCCCTCCCCTGCGCTTCCGGCGATCCCACCCTGCGCGAGCGTGCCGGGCAGCTGATCGGTGTAGTTCTCCAGGTACCAGCTATTGCGAAGCAGAACGAAAGGAACGCCCGCTTCCCGCAGGATGGTCTCGGTTTCCTGGTGCTCCACTGCCAGCTTCATCGTGGTGGTGTCCGCGTTGGCGATGCTCGTGTAGGCGAGCAGTTCGACACCTTCTGCCTTCGCGGCCGCGATGACAGTTCGGTGCTGCTCCACCCGCTGCCCCACCTCGCTGCCGGAAATGAGGAGCACCTTCTGGGCCCCCTTCAACGCCTCCGCCACGGAGGCGGGATCGGTGTAGTCCATGGCCTTGACCTGGACGCCGCGCGCGGCGAAGTCCGCGAGCTTTTCGGTGGAGCGCCCCGTGGCCACGATGTCCGCCGCAGGAACGTTGCGCTCCAGCAGGGCCTCGACTACATGGCGGCCCAGCTGGCCGGTTGCGCCGGTGATGACGATGCTCATGGATTTTCCTTTCGATGGTGGTCTATCACCGATCACAACAAGGGGTTCTTCAACTTACTTCCCGAAAGAGAGTACGCACTTTGAGGTAAGGTACTGGCATGGAAGTTAGTACGGCTGATCCTGCCCGCGCCATGCGCCTCCCCGCCGCTCTTGCCGACGGCGTGTTCCCGGCCGGGTGCCCCAGCCGCACCCTGCTCGACCACATCACCAGTAAGTGGGGCGTACTGATTCTGCTCGCCTTATCCGAGGGCGGGCAGCGCTGGAGCGAATTGCGACGCCGCGCCGAGGGTGTCAGCGAGAAAATGCTGGCCCAGACACTGAAGACCCTTGAGCGCGATGGCCTGGTAAGCCGGAAAGCCCAGCCGGTCATTCCGCCGCGGGTGGACTACAGCCTCACGGAGCGCGGCTATGAGTTGAGCGCCCTGCTGGTTCCGCTGGTGGCCTGGGCCTTCGAAAACGCTGACGACATCATCAACGGGCAGCGCACCGACTAACTTAACACGCATCAGCGGGCGCCTCAGCGAGCCAGTACCCGCGTGAAGAAGCGGGCAACGACGGGCGGCCACAGCATCCCCCGCGGAACGTGAGCCGCCGGGGCGTCCGGGCGCAGCGCAGCACCGGGGAAGATAGGACGACGGCGTCCTCGCCTTCAGCGGCGACCTCCCGGCCCCTCTGGCGCAGGCGGAGTCAGGGTTCGGGCAGCGGATGGAGGTGATGCTGGACGCCTGCAAAGACAGGCGTGGCTAAGGCAGCCGGTCCAGCCCCAGGAGTGTCTGCGGGGTGTGCCAGAGGACATTTTTCATCCATTGGCTTCCGAGTCCCCAGCCTTCGAGTACCTGAATCTGGTGGCTGTAGGAGTAGGGAATCGACGGGAAATCCGTGCCCAAGACAACTTTGTGGGACAGCCCGGCAAGGGTGTCCAGGTAACCGGGCGGGATCGGGGCGACCTGTTCCATGTAAGAGGTGCCAACCATCGTGGTGTCCAGGTAGACGTGAGGATTGTTTGCGGCAAGCTCGGCATACTCCTGGTACTCCGGCAGGCCTGCGTGCGCGATGATGAGCACCAAGGAGGGGTACCTCTTGACGAGTTCGCGCACGGGTTCAGGTCCGGTGAATTCCCCGGGGTGCGGACCGCTGCCGCAGTGGATGACGACCGGCGTACCGGAGTCCTGGATGAGCTCCCAGGCGGGTGCAAGCTGAGGGTCCAAGGGTGAGAACCCTCCCACCTGGATGTGTACCTTGAAGATTCGGGCGCCCTGTTTCAAGCTGTCCGCGACGACGGTTTCCACACCCGGCTCTGGGTAGAAAGTGGCAGAGTGGATGGCGTCAGCATGGCGCGAGGCGAACGCCGTCGAGTAGTCGTTGAGCCACTGCGCCATGCCGGGCCGGTGCGCATAGTTCAGCGTGGTGAATGCCTTCACTCCGATATCCCGCAGCGTTCGCACCCGTTCCTCTTCGGAGTCCCGGTAGGCGATGGGCCACGCGGGAGCCCCGCTGTCCGCAACGCGGTCAAAGAACGCCCACACCTTCTCCAGCACCCGGGAAGGCATGAAGTGCACATGCAGATCAATGATCCCCGGCAAGCCCAGCGAGTCGAGGTACGGGCGGACCTCCGCGTCTGACCGCGGTGCAAGTGCTACAGCCAAGATGAACCTCCTGCGTTCCACATCTCATCAGCACCATTTCCGGCACGTGTACCGGCTCAAGCCCAGCGACTCGGCAGCTCTGGCCACACTCCCGACCCTATCCAGAACCGAGAAAAACTCGTACTTTTGCTCCCGCGTTGTTTTCCTGCTGGTTCGTCGTTCTGACGTCAAAGACCACACGGTCGTCGCAACTCCAATTTTCATTGAGTGTTGCAACGCCCGCTAGAAAACCGCCACGGCAGACATTCAACTCGTGGTCGATGCCCTGGCTGTAGCTGGCGAGGCGCCATAGATTGAAAGTCTAAATGGCCGCGAGTCTGGATGACAGCGGCACAGCAAGTCCCACCCTCAAGCAGCGGCTGGTCCTGTCCTTGCTAGGGGTCGGCCCAGGCAACGGCCCGCCCGGCACCCGGCCTCTCAAGCGCCGGGCGATAGTTCCGCGCCCATGACGAACGGACAAGGCGGGAGCCGCGCATCAGGTTATTGACCGCCGACCGGCAACTTCGGCGTCGTGACTTCCTTTGAGTTCAACCTTCACCCCGTGGATGTTCTCTACGGTGGAGTGATCATCTACCTTCTGGAGCACGCCGAGGCGGTGGCAGGGCTCTACCGGGATTACATCGCCACCGCACCGGAAGAAATGGGGGTGTTCCTGGGCTTCCACCAGGGACCGCCAGTCCCCTCCCTGCCTGAGGAGTATCACGGGAAGCCCGTGGTGGTGGTGGTGGGCGGCTGGGCAGGCCCCACGACGAAGGGGAGCGTCAATGGCAGCCGTTCCTTGACGTTGCGCCCGTCGCCGGCTCCTTCCTGGGTCCCCTTCCCTACACGGTGCTCAACACACTCTTCGACCCCATGTATCCCAAGGGCCTGCAGGCCTACTGGAAGTCCGCATTCCTGCCCCGCCTGACCGACGACGTCGTCCGTGTCGCTGCGAAGTTCGGCGAGGCCATTCCGAGCGTCCAAACGGCCAACCACTTCTATCCGATTAACGGTGCCGTCCAGCGGGTCGGACGGGACGAGACCGCGTTCCCGTACCGCGACGCCGACTTCGCAGTGGACATTGCCTGCCATTGGGAGGATCCGGCCCACAATGAGGCCAATAGGAAGTGGGTGCGCGACTACTATGCCGAGCTCCAGCCCCTCGGATCCGGTGCGGGCTACGTGAACTTCCTCGACGCCGACGACCAGTCACACATCGAGGACACCTACGCGGGGAACTACGCCCGCCTCGCCAAAGTCAAGTCCAAATACGATCCCGGCAACCTCTTCCACATCAACCAAAACATCAAGCCCGCAGGCTGACACTTCATACAACCTGACGCGTGCTCGTCGTGCGCCGACGCGGCGGTCAGTTCTTCTTCAGCTCCTCGGCGAGCATCACGAGGATGCCGCTGGGACCGCGGACGTAGGTCAGCTTGCAGAGGTCCGCGTACGTCGCGACGCTACGTAGCGGGTGGCATCCGTGCCTCGCGGCTGTTGATCCTTGTTCTATTCATTGTCGCGGCGGTTGTTCACGGCCGGGACGTCCGGCGGCGGGATCCGGTCCGCCGTTTTAATCGCCAGCAGCGCAGGGAGGGCATGGCGCGGGCCGGCGGTCAGTGCGAGATGGAGGCCGGACTCGGGCGTCGGTGCTCCCGGCCCGCGGAGCATGGTGACCACTTCTTTCCATGGTCCAAGGGCGGATCCACCACCCTGCAGAACTTCGTCGCCGCCTGCGCCAGGTGCAACCGGACGAAAGGCGCCAGGATCCCGTCGCCCGGTTAGCAAGCAAGGATAGAACGACGACGGCGGGAGTACGTTGCGCCCGACGGTTCCGTCAACGTCGGCGAGCGGCGACGCCTAGCCTGAGCTGCCCTGTGCGGAGGCGCCAGTCCATGCACCTGCTCTCTTGATTGATGCAGCTCGCACAGTTCGGCCCCGACCCCGAACTGCCTCACCGTGGGGCAGCTGCCCTCCCCCGCGGCACGGTTCGCCTGCGTGTCCGGCGCCGGCGGCGGCCACGACATCCACCTGCGGGACCTCGGCCGCCGCGGCGTCCGGCTGCACGGCCATCTGGAAGCAGCCGACGACGGCGACCTCATCTACAGCGATGACCTTCCGGAACGCCTGGGCCTGGTGGAGACGGCGTTCTACCAGCGGATGAAACCGATGTTCGACAGCTATATTGCCGCCACCGGCATGGCGGCGCCGGAGCCGGAACCGCCGCGCAAGGACGACTGGCTTCCCTCGGAGCCGGCGCGGCTGAACCTCGAGGCCGCCAACGTCACGTCGGTCCTGTGGGCCACGGGCTACCGGCTGGACTTCAGCATCCTGGACATCCCGGTGCTGGACGAATGGAACTACCCCCGGCACTCCCGCGGCGCCACCGAACACCCGGGCTTGTACGCCGTCGGGTTGCCGCGGCTGACCGGGCACGGCTCGTCCATCGTGGCGGGCGTGGGCCGCGACGCCGAATACATTGCGCATCACATCGCGGAGAACAATCCACAGAACACCGCCGCCCGGTGAAGGCGACGTTCCAAAGGGGTGGCTACTCCGCGTAAAGCCCGTCGAAGTCCGCTAGTGCGGCGAGGCCGGCCGAACTGAACCATTCCCTGGCCCAGGCCTGGACCGAGGGCATCGCGAGTCGCTCGGCAACAAGCTCCGGGGCCCCGTCGAACACTGACTTCCCCTCCTCCAAGAGGTCCCCGGTGCCGCTGCCGGCGAGGAGCCCGAAGAGGGCAGGCTGGTCGA
Organism: Arthrobacter sp. 05T420; assembly: GCF_056396305.1. NCBI lineage: Bacteria > Bacillati > Actinomycetota > Actinomycetes > Micrococcales > Micrococcaceae > Arthrobacter > Arthrobacter sp. 05T420. Next base: position 32,271 of record NZ_JBFTLG010000025.1, read on the forward strand.
GGAAGGGAAGCTTCCCGCCGTCGCCGTCGGTCAGCACGCCCCAGCGCGAGGTGAACAGCGAAAACTCCTCCGGCCGTTCCCCGTGGTCCGTCATGAGCGGGCAGGCGTCGCCGTCGAGCTGGATCCGCCGGTAGTTGGGCTCGGTTTCGTCGAGGGCCATCAGTTGGACATCGTCCAGCCACGACAGCCAGACCGCTGTGCACTCTCCCAGCATTGGATACGGGGCGGCGGCGATGTAGCCGGCCTTGCTCACGTGGGCGGAGTGGCCAACGGCGATGTTGTGGAGCTGCCCCCGGACCAGCGGCAGGACCGTGCTGACAGGCTGGTGGTAGTTGGCGAATTTCCGCCGCATCACGTCGGCGCTTGAGTTCGAGCCGATGGAGACCACCAGGGAACGGGCTTCCAGCGGTGCCGCGCTGGCCTGCGCGAGGGCCTCATCCAGTCCGGCTGAAAGCTCAAGGAGCCGGAATTCATTTCCGTCCATGACCCCCGAGGCCACGGGCGGGTCCCACGGATACAGCAGCGGATCGAGATGGCCGGCGCCGCCGGCCCCGCTCAGTCCCATGGGGTCAGCCGCATTGGTTCAGCCGCGTGAAGCCGTCGGCATCCTGCTGAAGACAAATCAAGGTGGCCCGCTTTCGTGGTCGGGACTTCCATTGTCCCGCACTTTGGGGGAACCGGACCTTCGGCGCTGAGGGAGCGGCCTCACCTCCGGGGATTGAGGTTGTCTCCATGGACGGGCGGGACGGCTGCGCCGCGTCGAACCACCGCATCACGCAGGGTTTGGGTGGACGCCAACGTCCGCAAGCCGTGGCCCTCACCGGCGACGTGCACTGCAACTGGGCTAACGACCTCAAGGTGGACTACAAGGACCCGGCATTGCCCGCGCTGGGCTCGGAGCTGACTCCGAGTCGAGGTAAAAGCTGCATTTTGCCCCGTCCGATGTATGGGCCCGGTCTGCAAGTTTCAATTTTCTCAACAAACTTCGCTGCTCCGCGTACGCCTGCAAGACGAGACGGTCGGCCGGGTGCATGCATCAGTCGGAGAATGTCCGGACTTCAGACGGTGCCAGCTTGGGTCCACTGGGAGTGCATGATTAGTCGATCGATTGCGGGTCGGCCTGGATGCCACACTTGGCGAATTTGTGACCGCCTGGCTTCCTGTGCTCATAGAATCAGGGAATCCTGTCTGCCCCATTGGGATTGCAATCAGGCACGAGCATCAAAAGGAAGAAGAAGATGGCGGTTGGAAAACAAGTTCGGTTGTTCTTGGTCGATGGCACGCCCGGGGGGATGCTGACGGCAGAAATCATGAACTGGACAGGACATGTCATCGCCGCCGGCAGGTCCGAACTGGCTGTGTTGCTCAGTCGTGAAGAAGTGCAGCGCACAGGCGTCTACCTGCTCTTGGGGGACGGGGTCGCCGATATAGACGAAACTCTTATCTATATCGGTGAAGGTGACAACGTCGGTGAACGGCTGAAGATGCACCACAAGTCGGAAGAGAAAGGTGGCAAAGACTTTTGGAACCGCGCCATCGTTCTGACAAGCAAGGATGCTAACTTGACGAAGGCCCACGCGAGGTATTTGGAAAGCCGATTCATAGCCATCGCTACGGCTGCTGGCCGGGCAACAGTTACCAATGGAACGGCGCCCCAGCCACTCCCGCTGCCGGAAGCGGACAAATCGGACATGGAGTATTTTGTAGATCAGGCCAAGATCATCCTCCCCGTCCTCGGGGTCGATGCTCTACGGAAAGTCCCGTCTCCGTCCGACTCTGCCAACCCCTATGTTCAAAACACAGCCTCCTCTCCAATTTTTGAGATGTCTATTTCAGGAACAGGCATCACGGCACAGGCGCAGGAAACCGACGGGGAATTCGCCGTCCTTGAAGGTTCCAGAGCCAGGGCCTCGTGGATTGGGGCAATGCATGGCTATGCAAAGCTCCACCAAAAGCTAGTGACCGCGGGCGTTCTTGTCGCTGACGGGGCGTCGGCGCGATTCACGAAATCGCACGTGTTTAAGAGTCCGAGCGCCGCAGGGGCCGTTATAGCCGGAAGGGCAACGAACGGGCGAACTAGTTGGCGAGTTCCGGCAATCGGGTTGACTTACGGGCAATGGCAGGAGCAGGGGATCGCCTCCCTCGATCAGAAAGCTTCTACCCAGACCGTGGCAGAGATCAAGGCTGCCGTCATTTCCTGATGCCTTTACTTGCGACGGTGGAAAGCCGAGCCAATCTCGGGGATCACAAAAACGCTCACTGTTCGGCTGGTGCTGACACAACTCGCGAATCACAGCGAACGCCAGCCGAGGGTACCTACGGGGTCCAGTGCACGGCGAACGATTCCCCACGGGTCGTGGTCCACTTTATTTCAGAGAGAGAACTGCCACGATTCGTGATAAATTTCGGCTGAGTGAGCCCTGAACTAGCAGAGGTTCTACATTCTGCCGGGGGGCCTGTGAAGATCATCGACAACGTCAACGACCTGCTCGGCGACGATCTCAAGACCGAGATCACATCTGGGTCCAAGGTGCGCATCGCAGCGTCGACGTTCTCGATCTTCGCGTTTGAGGCACTTCGCAAGGAACTTGAGCAAGTCGATGAGCTTGATTTCATTTTCACTTCGCCGTCGTTCCTGACGACTCAGGTCACCGGCAAACTCCCCAAAGAGCGACGCGAGTTCTTCATCCCCGTGGAGGGTCGAGCCGAGTCGAACCTGTACGGCTCCGAGTTCGAAGTGCGGCTCAGGAACAAGCTCACCCAGCGCGCAATCGCGAAGGAATGCGCCGACTGGGTGCGCCGCAAGGTCACATTCCGGTCAAACGCGACTGGAAACCCGATGCAGCAGTTCGCTGTCGTGGACGACAAGGCCGCGTACATGCCGCTCCAAGGGTTCACTACCGCCGACCTTGGTTACGAGCGCGGCAACGCAGTCTCGAACATGGTGCAGCGCATCGACGAGACCCCGATGACCGCGCAGTACATCCAGCTGTTCGACCAGATCTGGAACAATGCGGACCAGCTCGACGACGTCACCGAGGCGGTTCACGACCACATCGCCAGTGTCTACGCGGAGAACTCCCCGGCGCGCATTTATTTCCTAGTCCTCTACAACTTGTTCGCCGAGTTCCTGGATGACCTCAACGAGGACGTGTTGCCGAACGATCGCACCGGCTACCAAGACACTACGGTGTGGCAGAGTCTCTACAACTTCCAACGCGACGCGGCGACGGGGATCATCAACAAACTGGAGACCTACAATGGCTGCATCCTTGCCGATAGCGTCGGCCTCGGCAAAACGTTCACAGCTTTAGCGGTGATCAAGTACTACGAGCTGCGCAACAAGTCCGTGCTGGTGCTCTGCCCGAAGAAGCTCGCAGAGAACTGGACGAACTACAACGCCAACCTCACGACAAACATCTTTGCCGAAGACCGGTTTAACTACGACGTCCTCGCCCATACCGACCTCTCGCGCACTGGCGGCGAGTCTCTGGGCTTGCGACTGGATCGGATCAACTGGGGCAATTACGACCTGGTCGTCATCGACGAGTCGCACAACTTCCGCAACGCCGACTACGCCGAGGAGAAAGAGTCCCGCTACCAGCGGCTCATGCGCCGGGTCATCCGCGAGGGCGTGAAGACCAAGGTGCTGATGCTGTCGGCGACCCCCGTGAACAACCGATTCAACGATCTGAAGAACCAGCTCCAGCTCGCCTACGAGGGCGAGTCGGAGAACCTTGCCCAGCACTTGAACATCTCGACGACGGTAGAGAAGGTCTTCAGCGACGCCCAGCGCGTCTTCAACGAGTGGTCCAAGCTCGTCCCTGAAGACCGCACGAGCCAGCGCATCCTCCAGATGCTCGACTTCGACTTCTTCGAACTCCTCGATTCTGTGACGATCGCCCGGTCACGCAAGCACATCCAGGCGTTCTACGACACCACCGAGATTGGCGCCTTCCCCGAACGGCTGGCACCAATGTCAATCCGTGAGCCGCTGACCCACCTGGCGGACACGCCGAGCTTCAATGACATCTTTGAGCAGCTCCAAGCCCTCACCCTCGCCGTTTACACCCCACTGGCTTACGTGTTCCCGAGCAGGAGCGGCAAGTACGAGGACCTCTACAACGTCACCGCAGGCAGCGCCCGTTCCAACCTCGGCCAGAAGGGGCGCGAGCAGGGGCTAAAGAAGCTTATGACCGTGAACCTCCTCAAGCGGCTGGAGAGTTCGGTTGAGGCCTTCCGGCTCACGCTGGCTAAGATCGAGGACTCCGTGAACCGGACGCTGCAGCGCCTGGACTCCCACTCGGGCCCACTCACAGAACTCAGCGCCGACCTTGCAGATCTCGACTTCGACGTAGACGACGAGGACGACGCGAATATCGAGGCGCTCTCCTTCGGCGAGAAGATCAAGATCGACCTCGATGACCTCGACATCGAGTCCTGGCAGCGCGACCTGTGGAACGACCGCGAGACGCTGCGGGAGCTGCTCGACGAGATGCGCAAGGTCATCCCGGCCCACGACCTGAAGCTACAGAGGCTTAAGCAGCTCATCACCGACAAAGCGGCACATCCGATCAACGCTGGCAACCGCAAGGTGCTGGTGTTCTCCGCCTTTGCCGACACCGCCAACTATCTCTACCGCGAACTCGCCCCCAGCCTCCAGAAGGCTGGGCTCGAGACCGCTGTCATTACCGGCGGAAGCCATGGCTCGAAGACGAGCTTGGGTACCGGGTTCGACTTCCAGCAGGTGATGGCGCTGTTCTCCCCGCGCTCAAAGCAACGCCACTTGACCATGCCGAACGAAACCCGTGATCTGGACGTGCTCATCGGAACGGACGTGATCAGCGAGGGCCAGAACCTTCAGGACTGCGATTACCTGATCAACTACGACATTCACTGGAACCCAGTCCGGATTATCCAGCGCTTCGGCCGTATCGACCGTATCGGCTCCATCAACGCCCAGATTCAGCTGGTGAACTTCTGGCCCGACATCTCCCTTGATGAGTACATCAATCTTAAAGAGCGCGTCGAGAACCGCATGGTCATCGCCGACCTCGCGGGCACCGCGAACGACAACATCCTCAAGGTCGAAGACTCCGACGCCGCTTTCCGCAAAGAACAGCTCCGCAAGCTCCAGGACGAGGTCATCGAGTTGGAAGATGTCCGCACCGGTGTCTCGATCACCGACCTGGGCCTCAACGAATTCCGGATGGACCTGCTCGGCTACATTAAGGAATACGGCGATATTGCCACGGCCCCGAAAGGCCTCCACGCCGTCATCCCCGCCGACTCCGCCAGCGGGCTGAAGCCCGGCGTGATTTTCGTGCTGCGGATACTAAATACCGCCGAGAACATCAACCGTAGCAACCGGCTCCACCCGCACTACCTCGTGTACCTAGACGACGACGGGAACGTCCTCGCCGACCATACTGAAGCCAAGCACCTACTAGACCTCGTCCGCGGGGGATCCCGCCCCTACGACGAACCCGTCACCGACGTCGTGCGTATCTTCAACGCCGCTACGCGTGAGGGCGCCGAGATGGGCAAATACTCCGTCCTACTCACGGATGCGATCCACTCGATGATCGATGTCACTGAGGAACGGGACATCGACAGCCTCTTCAGCGGAGGCCACACAACAGCCCTGACCCAGACCATCGCAGGTCTGGACGACTTCGAACTGATCGCTTTTATCGCCGTCGTCGACCGCGCACTCGGGGTGCCCGTTGATGACTGACCTGCTATACCGGTGGCCTGTCGCGGCAAAGTTTGGCAGCCGCGTGCCGAAGGAGAAGTTCTACGAGCGCGGCACCGTCTCCAACACCGTCCGAGAGAAATTCGTGTCTGAGGTCCAGCGCATCACCTGGGCGTACAAGCTCGCAGAAATCACGATCAACCTCCCCGGCAGCCCCGTGGCGCCAGAGGTTCAGGTCTTCCAGATCGACGCTAAGATGGACGACGTGTCCGAGCCGGTGCTGACTGCGATCGACAACGCGATCCCGTTCCCCGTTCTCTTCGAGATCGCCCGCGATGGCACCAATGGATCCGTGCGTATGGTGGCCGCATTCAAGCAGCTTTGCGTTGGCGCACCCAAGCTCAGCGCCTACTACTCGACCGGGTGGCAGCCCGCCGACACGGAGCGGCAGCCCCTCCCGACGGCTATCACCCTGCCCGCCCTCTACTCCGCGCTCTTGGAGCCGCTAACCCCAGTGTCGAGTCGGCCAGGCGAGGAAGTGTCGGACCTCGCCGTTAGACTACAGGCCGTGCACAAGCTCGAACGCGAGATAGCCGTCCTGGAGCGTAAGCTCCGCACCGAGCCGCAACTCAACCGCAAGATCGAGCTTCGCCGCACTCTGAAGACGAAGCAACAAGAACTGGAACTGCAGAGGTAACCCGTGGAGAAATTGCTCATGACGTCGCCAGACCTGACCGACGCCAACATCGACAAGCTTGCCGACCTGTTCCCAAGCGTCGTCACCGAGGTGCTCGACACAAACGGCAATCCAAAGAAGGCAATCGACTTCGACCTGCTGCGTCAAGAACTCTCCGACCACGTCGTTGACGGTCCCCAGGAACGCTACCAGCTCGACTGGCCGGGCAAGCGCGCCGCCGCTTTCGCCGCCAATGCTCCTATAGCCAAGACTCTCCGCCCTTTACGCGAGGAGTCTGTTGACTTCGACACCACCAAGAACCTCTTCATTGAGGGCGACAACCTTGACGCCCTCAAGTTGCTCCAAGAGTCCTACCTCGGCAAGGTAAAGCTGATATACATCGACCCTCCCTACAACACTGGGCGCGACTTCATCTACGACGACGACTTCGCTGAGAACACCCGCGAATTCCTGATCAGGTCGGGTCAGACCGACGACGATGGACGCCGGCTGGTTGCCCTTACTGACACCGACGGCCGGTACCACTCTGACTGGCTCAGCATGATCTATCCCCGCCTCAAGCTCGCCCGTAACCTGCTTCGCGATGACGGGGTCATCTTTATTTCAATCGACGATCACGAAGTCGACAATCTTCGCAAACTCTGCGCCGAGGTGTTCGGGGCGCAGAATTTTGTTGCCCAGATAATATGGCAGAAGGTGTTCTCGCCGAAGAACTCCGCGCAGTGGTTTTCCGAAGACCATGACTACGTTCTGGTATTCGCGCGTGACAAGTCTCAGTGGGTGCCTAACGGGCTACCCAGGACAGCAGAGATGGATGCGCGTTACAAGAATCCTGACAGCGATCTGCGCGGGCCATGGCAATCGGACAACCTTACCGCCCGCAACGCATACAGGGCAGGTCTGTATCCGATTACGACGCCAAGCGGACGGGTGATCCAAGGCCCGCCGCGTGGCCGCTACTGGGGTGTCTCAGAATTGAAGTTCAAGGAACTCGACGCCGACTCCCGCATCTGGTGGGGCGAAAATGGCGACAATATGCCGCGGCTGAAGCGGTTTCTTGCAGAGATGTCCGGCGGGCGTACTCCTCAAACCTTGTGGCCTTTCTCGGAGGTCGGTCACACCCAGGACGCGAAGAAGACCCTCCTCAAGTATGTGCCGTTTGAGCATACCGAGAATGTCCTGAACTCCGTGAAGCCGGTGCAGCTCGTCCAGCGCATCCTTCAGCTTGCCACTTCCGCACACTCTGAAGACATCGTCCTCGATTTCTTTAGCGGCAGTGGGACAACGCCGCATGCTGTCCTCGCTCAGAACGCAGCAGACGGCGGTAACCGCCGATTCATCTCCGTGCAAATCCACGAGCCGTTGTCGACACCCGAGCCGACGTTTGACTCAATTCTCGGCATGAGTCTCGAACGCCTCAAGAACGTTGCTGCTGAACTCTCCCAGCAGATGCCTGTCCCTGACGTCGGATATCGCCTCGTCCGCGTGGACACAACCAACATGGTCGATGTGCTGCGGACTCCCGACCAGACCGACCAACTCGCGCTCGAACAGCTGGAAGCCAGCGTCAAGTCTGACCGCACGGGCGAGGACTTGTTGTTCCAAGTGCTGCTTGATTGGGGGCTCGAACTGACCATGCCCATCGAAGTTGAGCAGATAGGCGGCGAGGAGGTCTTCATCGTCGAAGGCGGTGCGCTGATCGCCTGCTTCGAATCGCCGGTCACTCCGGAAATTGTGCGCACCATCGCCACGCGCAAGCCACTCCGCGCTGTGTTCCGCGACTCCGGCTTCGCTTCGGACGACGCGCGGATCAACGCGGAGCAAGTCTTCCGCGAGGTTTCTCCGGCGACAGACGTGAAGGCGATCTGATCCGGATGAAGCTTCAGTTTAAGGTCCAGCAGTATCAGACCGATGCCGTAGACACGGTCGTTGACGTCTTCGAGGGTCAGCCCAAACACGACGGCATCTCATACCGGATCGACCCCGGCCGGGTAAGGTCAGTCTCCAACCCCGCCCTGTTCGAAGTGAGCGAAGCACCCGACTCTGGCCTCCGGAACGTCGAGATCGCTCTGTCCGGTGCCCAGCTGCTGGAGAATGTCCACAAGGTGCAGCGGTCCCGGAATCTTCCACTCTCGGCGAAGGTTTTCGACAGCAAAGCGGCCCCAGGTGCCCCGAGCCTTACTGTCGAGATGGAGACCGGCACGGGCAAGACGTATGTCTATATCAAGACGATCATGGAGCTGAATAAGCGTTACGGCTGGTCGAAGTTCATAGTCGTTGTCCCGTCGATCGCGATCCGAGAGGGTGTGAAGAAGTCGTTCGACGTGACGGCAGAGCACTTTCAGCAGCTTTACGGCACAAAGCCGCGATCGTTTATCTATAACTCCTCGAAGCTGCACCAGCTGGAGCGGTTCAGCTCCGATTCGGGAGTGCAGGTGATGATCATCAACATCCAAGCATTCAATTCCAAGGGTGCAGAAAACCGACGAATCTTCGGCACGCCTCGTGTGAACTTCCAAGGCGTCTCAGAGATGGTGGGCCTCGACGATTTTGGATCGCGTAAGCCCATCGACATCATCAACGCGAATCGTCCGATCGTGATCATCGATGAGCCGCAGCGCTTCGGTGAAGAGTTTGATATCAAGAGTGGGCGACCAAAGAAGCCGTCGACTTCTATCGAGTCGCTGTCTCAGCTCAACCCACTGATGATTCTGCGATACTCGGCCACGCACAAGCCGCATCATGAGTACACAAAGGTTCACCGACTCGACGCTCTCGACGCCTACAATCAGAAGCTGGTCAAGAAGATCGCAGTGCGCGGCATCACTGTCAAGGGTCTTTCAGGTTCAACCGCATACCTTTACATGGACGCCATCGAGATCGCCAAGGGCGCTAAGCCCCGTGCCCGAGTGGAGATCGACGTACAGACCAAAGCCGGGCAGATTAAGAGGATGGTCAAGCGGGTCGAGAAGGGAGCGCGATTCCACGAACTGTCGGGTGGGATCGAAGCCTATAAGGGGCTCTACGTTGAAGATATTCGGGCCACGGACGATACTCTCCACCTGAGCAACGGCGACATCGTCGTCGCTGGTCAGCTCGCCGACCGCGACGTGACTGAGGAAACCAAACGCCGAATCCAAATTCGCGAGGTGATCCGCGCCCATCTGGACAAGGAACGCGAGTTGTTCAGCCAGGGCATCAAGGTACTCTCTCTGTTCTTCATCGACGAGGTCGCCAAGTACCGCGACTACGACCGTGAGAACACCCTCGGTGATTACGCTCGATACTTCGAGGAGGAGTACATGGCGATCGTCGAGGAGACCCTCGGTGAACTGGAACTCGACGACGCCACAGTGGTCTACAGAGAGTATCTGCGGCGGGACTTGGTACGAGACGTTCACGAGGGCTATTTCTCCATCGACAAGAAGACCAGGCGCCAAGTCGATCCCACCGTCGCCAATCGAGGCGAAGATGCCGGGCAGGCAACGGATGTGGATGCTTACGATCTGATCCTCAAGAACAAGGAGCGGCTGCTGTCATTCACGGAGCCGGTGCGATTCATATTCTCACACTCCGCGCTGCGTGAAGGATGGGACAACCCAAATGTCTTCGTCATGGGGTTGCTCAAGAAGAGCGACAACATCGTCTCTCGTCGGCAGGAGATCGGCCGCGGGCTTCGCCTCGCCGTGGACCAGCACGGTCAGAGGATGGACAACCCAGTCACCGTTCACGACATCAACGAGCTGACCGTCGTCACCGATGAGTCGTACACCGATTTCGTCGTCGGGCTGCAGAAGGAAATCTCCGAGTCTCTGGCCGCCCGACCGCGCCAGGCGAGTGCCAAGTTCTTCACCGGCAAGACTATCCAGACACCGTCCGGTGAGGCCGTCGTCGATGAGGTACTTGCGCAGGCGCTGTACAAGTACCTCATCAAGAATGATTACCTCAACGAAGACGACACTATTTCCGAAATCTATAAACAGTCGACTGAGAGCGGAACTCTTGCCGAGCCGACCTCGGAAGTGCTCCGGCAGGTCATCGACTTCGTCTGGCCGCTTGTGGATGCGCTATACCTCGATGTGCCTCTACCGGTCGACGACCGCAAGCCGAAGAAGATCCCGCTCAACGAAGCGAATTATGCGAAGAAGGAGTTCCAGGAACTCTGGGCCCGAATCAACCATAAGGCCGTCTACCAAGTCGAGTTCGACTCCCTGGAGTTGATCCGTAAATGCATCACGGTGCTCGACAGGCACCTCAACGTTGCTGCGATGCAGTACGTCGTGCAGGCCGGGCAGCAACGTGAATCGTTAGAGGCGGGCGACCTCATGAGCGGTGCAGGGTTCAATGTGTCGAGCACGAAGACGCACACCGAAACGGTCACGGCCGGTTCCCAAGTGAAGTACGACCTGCTGGGTGAGATCACCGAGAAGACACAGCTCACTCGGAGTACGATGGCCAAGATCGTCGGCGGGGTTGCACCGGGCACGTTCGCGAAGTTCCGACTCAACCCGGAGCAGTTCATCACCGAGGCCGCCCGGCTCATCAACGAACAGAAGGCCACCGTCATCGTCGAACATCTGACCTATGACGCGCTGGAGGACCGCTTTGACTCGGCGATCTTCACCGAGAACCAAACAAAGCAGGACCTCACTCACGCAGGCAGCAAGCTGACGAAGCACATCTACGACTACGTCGTCACCGACTCGAAAATCGAGCGCGCGTTCGTAAATGAGTTGGATACAAGCACGGAAGTCGCGGTCTACGCGAAGCTCCCGCGCGGGTTCTTCATCCCAACCCCGGTGGGGGACTACAACCCGGACTGGGCAATTGCGTTCACCGAGGGCAGCGTCAAGCACGTCTACTTTGTCGCGGAGACCAAGGGCTCCCTCTCGACCCTCCAGCTCAAGGGCGTCGAAGACGCCAAGATCGAATGCGCCCGCAAGTTCTTCGCATCTCTGAACGAGAAGAACCGTAACGACGTCACATACGACGTCGTCACGGATTACAGCGAGCTCATGCAGCTCGTTGGACCGAACGCGCAGGTGGCTGTACATACGGAGTTCGCGATAGCGGGCGATGCGAGCTGATCTGAGCTCGACGTGAAGTGAAGCGGTGGTGCGGTAACTCCGTCGATCCATGCCGCGGGCAGGGTCAAGTTCCGAATAGAAAGCGAGAGAATTAGCCGAATGTCCTCCCTCATCTCATGGCTCGACGCGTCCACAGAAGAAAACTCGAAGATGCGCGAACTAGTCAAGCTCTTCGGCACGCCGGAAACCACCGATGACCTCGGCATGGGCCAGCTGCGCGACGCCATCAGCAACAGCCTGTTCCCGGGCACTTCCGTGCTGCACCTGGGTGCGCGCTACATGCTCCTCGTCCCGTGGACCTACCAAACCGCCCACCGGAGCACCCGAAACCCGGACGACTTGCGGAAGCGGTCCGAGGAATCCGAGCGGCAGCTGATCGGCAGGCTCAAGGAGATCGGCGAGGACAGCTACATCGGCCGCGACGCTGGCCGGAACGTCCAGCAGCTTCCCTCTGCCGCGTACTGGACCGCGTTGCGCACCTACGGCATCGTCAGCCCGGACACCGACCGCTCCGCCGTCGCGCAGCTCATGTGCGCAGACGCCCCCTCCCCCGAGGACGGCGAAAACAGCTATTCGGTCTGGAACCAGACCCTCCCCAAGCCGCCGGCCGGCTTTCCGCAGTCCGAAGATCGCGGACTTAAGCTGTCCCACGACGAAGCCCGCTGGCTCCAGGAACGCATCCTGACCACCTGCCCCGGCACCATGCTGGCCCACGTCGTCGGATCCGAGGTCAGCCCCACTCCGGGACTCTGGGCACCTTGGCTGGACCCGGCGTGCCGCAGCGCGGAGGGCGACCCCGCGCAGTGGCTCAAGGATGCGGAGGCGTTCTCCTTCATCCACAACGGCGCCACCATCCTCTACCAGCACCTGCTCGCGGAACTCTCGGCAAAGGTCTTCTCCACTGGAGCGGACACCCTGGAGCCCACACACGAGCTCCTGGCAGCGTGGGAAGACCAGCGGGACAGCAAGCGCGATCTCCTCGCCGGGTGGGATGTGAACGGCTACATCGACCGTGCCAAAGCACTGAACCGCGGCATCAACAGCAACACCGCCGACTTCGCGCGCGCCATGGGCGAGGCCGCCATGAACCCCGGCAAACTGATCGACAACCAAGACTTCCGTGCCGCCGTCGAAACCCGAGAGAAGCTGATGAAGAAGTCCAACTCGCGGTTCCGCAACGAACGCCGGCTCCGTGCCTGGCAGCCGCCCGCCCGGGTGGGCGCCCTGACCTTCCGCTGGACGCAAGTACGCCGGAACGTCCTGGACATCCACGCAGGACTCGCACTGGAAGGGCAGTCACATGCTTGAGGCAGCAAACAGGCAGGCACTCACCCAGCAGCTACGTCCGCCGGCAGGATTCCGGCTCTCCCACGCCGTAGGCACCACCTTCACCCTGGACATGACCAGCGCCCTGTCGGTACCGCTGAGCTTCGTGGCGGGTTCCGGAGAGGAATTCACCAATCCAGTGGCGGTGCTCAGCGCCCTGCGCAAAGTCTCCGACCGTGTAGACATCTTCTGCCAGGCAGGCCACATCAAGGCGCCCTCGGGCGCCTCAGACCTGCTCGCGTTGCTGGAGCCCATGGTCCATCAAGTCAGCATCAAGCGCGGACTGTTCCACCCCAAGGTCTGGCTCCTTGAGTTCGAGAACGACACCGAGCGCCGCTACCGCTTCCTGTGCAGCAGCCGCAACCTCACCACCGACGCCAGCTGGGACCTCCTCGTCCGGCTGGACGGCGAACCCGTGCAGGATGCCGAAGATGCTGGCCCGGACAGCGGCCCCCTGGCCCGCTTCATCGCCGGTCTCCCCGATCTCTGCACGGTGACGCCCGACGCCGGGAGGCTGGCCAGGGTGCGCGGGCTCGCCTCGCGCCTGGCGGATGTCCGCTGGGAGTTGCCGGAGGATATTCAGCGCTTGGCATTCCGGCCCATGGGTATCGGCGAGAACTTCGAACAGGGCTCCATCACTGCCCACCTCGGCGATCCGGAGAACTTCAGTGCACTCAACGGTAAAACCGGGGAGGGGGCCCATTTTGGCCGAGAGAAGCTGGTAATCACGCCCTTCCTCGACGACACGATGCTCGGCCGATTGCGGGACCCGTGGACGGACAACCTCTACGTCTACTCACGCGGCGACCAGCTGGATCTCCTCAACCAGCAAACGGTGGGTGATACCCGAATGTCGTTCAAGGCTTTTGACGAACTCGGCATCCCCGAATCATCGGCGTCAGGACAAAGCGATGTGGACGAGACCGGACTCCAGCGCGTTGCCGACGATCTGACCGGACTGCACGCCAAGGCCTACTTCTGCGACTTCGACCACCATACTTACGCGCTTCTCGGGTCGGCCAACGCCACCGAGGCGGGCTTCACCAGGAACGTGGAGTTTCTGTTGGAAATGCGGGGAGCCAAAAAGCGCCTGGGGGTGCAGCGCATCCGGGAGAGCCTCAAGGACGTGCCCTTCGCCGATTACCTGGGCACGGGCGGTGCGGCCCGCTCGGAAGAAGACGTGGCAGCCTTCCGGCTGGAGAACGCCCTGCGGGACGCTGCGGCGCAACGGTTCCTCCTCGATGCCGTCCCCGACGGCGATACCAAGAACACGTTCACGGTGACCGTCTCGCATGATTGGTCGCCGAAGCCTGAGTTGACCGCGAAGTTGCGCCTCCTTTCGCTCCCCCAGCCCAGCGCCGTCGTCGAGCCGTCCGGCGGTAAGCACGAACATGTCTTCCGCGCCATCCCGCTGGCTGATGTGACGCCGTACCTGGTGCTCACGCTGGAGGACCCGGCGGCTGGGCTGTCCAAGAGCACCGTGATCCAGGGCAGTCTGCGCACCGATCCTGCGGGAAGACTGGACGAGATCATCGCCCGCCAGCTGGACGACCCCCAGAAGCTTCGCCAGTTCCTGCTGTTGTTCCTGACCCCTGAAGACGCCCTACCTGGGTCCGGAACGGGCACGGGATGGTTCGCCGGTTCAGGGTTCGGCGACGGCTCCACCGCCGGGCTTTTCGAAGCAATGGTTGGCGCCATGGCCGGCCCGGACGCCGGCTCGGTCTTCCCCGATCTGAAGGTCGTTATGGACCGGCTGCTCGCCCTTCGGGGCGATGACCCGGAGATTCAGCAGCTGCACGCGCTCTGGACGGCAGCCACCGAAGCATTGGAAATTGGTGAACTTCATGGGGTTTGATGCCACGCCCGCGCTGGACGGACTGAGGGGCTTTCAGCGCCGCACAGTGGAACATGTCTTCAAACGCCTCTACCTGGACGACCAGGCCGCCGACCGCTTCCTCGTCGCGGACGAGACCGGGCTGGGCAAGAGCATGGTGGCCCGCGGCGTCATAGCCAAGGCCATTGAGCTGCTCGACCGGCCAGACTCCGGGGTGAACCGCATCGACGTCGTCTACGTCTGCTCCAACGCTGACCTGGCCAAGCAGAACCTCAGCCGGCTGAACGTCACCGGGCAGAAGGACATCATCGAGTCCGGCCGGCTCACACTGCTGCCCACCGAACTGGCCAAGCTGAACGCTCCGGCCGCGCCGGGTACTCGGAAGCGCGTCAACTTCATCTCGCTGACGCCAGGCACGTCATTCAACGTTGGAGGGGCAACCGGCCAGGCCAAGGAACGGGCGGTGCTCTTCCGCATCATTGCGCAGCTTGGGGTCATCGGCGAGGAACAGTTCGACGACGCCGTCGAGCTCCTGCGCGCGGGCGCCTCCACCGAGGGCTTCGCGCGCCGCGTCAAGTACATGCACGAGCAGTTCCCGGACGGCTTCGCCGTCGCCGTGCGGAACCGTTTCCGCACGCTGGCGCACCAAAGCGGCAACCTGCCCGCCTTCCGCAAGGCGCTGCGCGAAGCAACGCGCGATGGGGCGGAGACGGTCCGGCCCCGCATGAGCGCCATCACCGGCGGACTCCGGGGAGACCTGGCCCAGGCCGGGCTGGATTGCCTGGAGCCTGACCTGATCATCCTGGATGAGTTCCAGCGATTCCGCGGCCTGCTCTACTCCCCCGGCACCGCGCCCGACGACGAGGATTCCGCGGCGGAGCTGGCGCGGCAGTTCCTGAACTACAAGGGCGCCAAACTGATCCTGCTCTCCGCCACGCCGTATAAGGCGCACACTGGGGCGAACGAAGCCGACGGCGACGACCACGCCGCAGACTTCCGGCAGCTGCTGCGTTTCCTGAGCAGCGAACGGCCAGGGTACATGGAAGGACTTGAGGCAGACCTCGACGGCCGCCGGACCCAGTTGCTGAGGCAGGTCCCGGACGATGCGCTCACGCACCGCATCGAGGACGGCTTGAAGCTGTTCATGAGCCGCACGGAGCGGCCCCAGCTCGGCAAGGACGACATGCTGGCGGTGATCGAGATGGCACCGACGGACGTCCGGGCCGGTGACCTCACCAGCTACAAGTCCCTGTCCGCTTTGTTCCGGGCCACGCGCACCGGCAATCCGATGGAGTACTGGAAATCCGTGCCGATGTTCGCGCACTTCCTCACCGACTACAAGGTCGGCAGGATGCTGGACGGCAGGATCCACTGCGACCGGGAGGCCGTTGACCCAGTGCTGCCGGCCCTGTCCACTATCGACGCGGATGCGTATCGCAGTTACGGCGCTGTCGAGACTGACAATGCCAAGTTCCGGGCGGTGCGCGAGCACACCGTCGGCCAAGGCTGGTGGAAGCTGTTGTGGATGCCGCCGTCGCTCCCCTACGTGGCCCCTTCCGGCGCGTTCGCCGAGGTAGGCCCGGACGTCACCAAGCAGCTGGTCTTCTCAGCGTGGAACGCCGCCCCGACGGCAATCACCACGATGCTCTCCTACGAGGCCGAACGGCAGATCCTCGAGGGTTCGCCGCTGCACGGTGAAAACACGGCGGAGGCCCGCAAACGCTTCCGCGGCAGGCTCAGGTTCCGGGTCCGCGACGGGGAGCCCCAGGCCATGTCCACGCTGGCTCTGTTCATCCCCCATACTGCTCTCGCACTTGCAGGCGATCCGCTGGAGAGCGCCTCCTTGAGCAATTCCGTGGTGCCCAGCGGAACTGTGCGAGCTGCCGCGGCAGCGGCCGGCACCGCGATGGTGGGCGGCGCCGTCGTCGACGCCTCCAGCCGCCTCGGCACCTGGGCGTCCTACTTCTCCCTACAGGGTGCGCTGCCGGCAGAGTGGAAGAACAATGCCAAACTGGTTACGCGTGAACTTCGGCAGCTAGACGAGTACACCCAGCAGCTCGGCAAGACTTCGGACGCCGCTGACGCCGACCAGGATGGAGGCTCCGAGGCCGGACTCTACCTGGCCCACGTTGACCGGATGCTGGAGGCAGCGGCCGGTGAACCGGCGGGCTGGGAGGACGGGATTGAAGACCTGGCCGTCAACTCCCCCGCCAACTGCCTCTACCGTGCCCTGAACCGCGTGGTGCCGGACGACTTCGACGGCACTGAGCTGTGGAAGGCTGCCGTGTTTGCGGCAAGCGGCCTGCGCACCCTGTTCAACCGGCTCGACGCCACAGAACTGCTGGACAAGCTCTACCCGGAAGGCGACTACTGGCAGAAAGTACTGCGCTACTGCGAAGCCGGAAACCTCCAGGCCGTGCTGGACGAGTACGTCTTCCAGCTGCGCAGCCAGCAGGCCCCCGGGGAGATCACCACCGAGCAGCTATGGACCCTGGCTGATGACATTCGGCGCTCTCTGTCCATCAAGCCGGCGCAGATGCTCGCGAAGTATCCGGACGGATCGCACGAGGATCTCCGCATGGGCAGCCGCTTCGCTGTGCGGTACAGCAACGCCAAAACCGACGACGGCGACAGCAACCGTATGCCCGACGTCCGCCGGGCCTTCAACAGTCCGTTCTGGCCGTTTGTGCTGGCGTCGACGTCGGTGGGCCAGGAGGGCATCGACTTTCACTGGTGGGCCCACTCGGTCATCCACTGGAACGTGCCCGGCAACCCGGTTGATTTCGAACAGCGCGAGGGACGGGTGCACCGGTACCTGGGACACGCGGTGCGGAAGAATGTGGCGGAGGCCCATGGCGCAGAGGTGCTGAAGCCCGGGGTTACGGACCCTTGGGAAGCGTTGTTTTCTGTCGCATCTGCCGACGTCGCCGCGCACCCGGAAGATTCCAGTACTGAGTTCGCTCCGCACTGGATCCATCCGGGAGCGCACAAGATCGAGCGGCGGCTGCTGGACCACCCACTGAGCCGCGACGTGCCTCGAACCAAGCACATGCTGGCCGGCCTGGCGAAGTACCGGCTGACGCTTGGTCAGGCTCGGCAGGACGATTTGCTGGGGCTAATTAAAGATGGCGCGGAGACAAAACCACTGGATTTGCGGCCTTAGTTCGGTATGCCGAGCCCGGCGGCAACGATGTCTCCACGCTTCGCAGCCCGCGAAGCGTGGAGACAAAGCAAGCACTGAGACTGCGAGCTCAAACCGCAGACGCACGGTCGGCGACAGGGTCATGGAGGCACTTGGTAGTTCCGCCGTTCAGCAACTCGGAGAACCCCGCCGAGGAGACGACGCACACGTGGTGTTTGCGGCGATCTTGGTTGATGACGTCGAGTAGTTTGTCGCTGAACTGAATTCGCATATCTGCAACAACCTGGCCGCTTAAGTCGCCATGAACGAGGAGAGATATCTGGCCAGTCAGATCATTCTTGAACCTCGCTCCCTTGGTTTCGATGATCTTTGCCAGGGTGTCCCGTTTGATGTGCTCTCCGCGCACAACAACCCTTCCTGTCATCGTCACTGTCTGTCCGCGAAGGGTGGTCACGAAGCCGCTGCACGGTCCTGAGTACTTGTACATTTCTGTCCTCCTGCCCGATTGGGTCTAGGCCGCGATGAAGTCTTGGTTGTCTTGGCAGTCCCAGAAGTCTTCCTCTGAAAGGCGATGCGTCCACAGGCGAAAGTGCTTTGCCGCCTGCTGGGTGATGCGATTTCCCGGGCATCCCCTGCCGTCGGACCACGCTGCCAGTTCCAGATGAGTCGTGGTCTTGACGACGTCCTGCACAGCCGGGAAACAATCGCTGTCCCCTGAGAAGAGGATGAGCGTGTCGAATCGATGGGACTCGGCCGTCTTCACAAGATCCAGGCTGAGACGAACATCGACACCTGATTCCTTGGGCTGAACGCGATACTTCGCGTAATGGAGGGGCAAGTACGTGGCATGGACCAAGGGGTCGGCGCCCCATCGGCGTTGCTCGTCCCGAAAAATCTTCGTGGCTTCGGGATCCGAGAATCGCTCTGGGCTGCCTCGAAAGAGGAAGACCCCTGCCAGTTCGCCTTCCTTCGTGCGTTTCGACATGATTGATTCAGCAACGCGGCGAGGCGAAACATGTGTGGTCCACTTCTCGAAATCTCTGGCGAAGAGATCGTGACCCACAAGGTGGACGTTCGAATAATCGAGAAAAACTGCAATTCTTTCCATAGTATTTATCTCCTTTAACAGGTGAAGCCGCCACGGTTTACGTGACGGCATTTAGATCTATGATTTTTGATGCGACAAGATTTAAATCGTTCTTCGAACTACAGCATGTCTTTCGGTGCCATTCGGAGGATATCCCGAATAGGTAAATCGGCCAGATACAAAAGAAGCCCCACACCTTGAAGGTGCAGGGAGTTCCGTTGATATGAGTGTGGGTCAAAACGTGCGAATTGTCAAATTTTCGTCGGTGCACGCCTGAATTATCCCTGGACCGGCGACAGCGGACAGGGGCTTCCAACGCTTCCCCGTCTTAACGACCGACGCACTAGCGAGCCTTTCCGCGCCACCGCTGCCGTAGTCGCGCACCCCGCCCCCGGACTCCAATGTGGTCCCGCTGCCACGAAATGGCGATGGCTACTGCTCCAGTGCCGCACGTAGTCCATGCGCCCCTTACCCGCGGTTAAAACAATCAGCCGCCGGCCGTCGGCGCTTTCTTTTCGCTGGCGAGTCGCTGACTTCGGCAATTGTCTGGGGAGGCAGATATTCTTACGCCGATACTGCAAAGATACTTGGGGGAATCATGGCCCGGCTCGACGACGAACAGCAAGCCGCACTGCGGAAGTTCAAACAAGATGCATTGGGTGTTCTGCCGCCCGAAGCGGGCCTCTCGCTACCAACAACACAGTCCCCCATGTTTGCAGACCGTGGACACCTCCCGGTTCCTGAAGTCGCCCGAGTCGTAGGATGTCAGGTCGCGGATGTCCTAAAGATCCGACGAGGGTTGGGACACCCGAAGACGACGCCTGCTTCGCGCCTGACCGTAGCCGAAGCCGAGGCCGTACGTGAGCAATGGAACGCCCCGGATTCGGCTGTCTCACGGCCGACCGTGTCTCTCGCACTCTTGGCGACCGAACTCGACGTGGACGTGCAGCTGTTAGCCCTGGAAGCTAGGCGATCTGGAATTCCGGTTAGGGGTAATCGCGAAGCGTTCATGCTGTTCGAGTTCGAAGCTGATCGTCTCAGGCAACTCGCCGCCTCCCGGCCGGATAAGATGGTGTGGAGGACGCGGCCACCGGTTGGTTCAATCCAAACTCCAGCTTTGGCTACAAAGGCAGCACATCAGGCCTCGGCTCTCGCTGACCATACTCGGCAGCAGCCGGCCTATAAGATCGATTCCAAAGCCGGAAACCGCATTCCGTTGGCGCCTCAAAGAACCAGCTTTGCCGCGCCGCGACTCGCCCGTCTGGCGAGCACTACTATTCCCTCTGCTGGCGCGCTAACGCCGCCGAAGCCAGCCGCCGTCGTTGACATCCAGCGCGCTCTAGTCGCGCGTTCGAAGGCTGTGGAGCTGGACCCAGAGAGCAAACCGACCGTCGGGGGCGTGAAAGTATTGTTCGACGTACCGCCTATGACCTCGGCTATCGGCAAAGGATCCTCCGAAGTCGATGCGCTGCGGCAAACTCTCGGTGGATTCGCGCCAAAGGACCACGCCGTTCTATTCCGCGAACTGAGCGCAGTGCTTGATTTGGATGAGAAAATTGTCCGCTCTTTTCCGGCAATCACCTCAAGTAGCCGCCTTACCGACCGTGCCCTCCGAAGTTTGATGCGTCTCGTATGCCACGGAAAGTTCGGGCTATTCGCGTACCACGAGGTCAGTAATAACGTCCGAGCATCCGCGCGGAAGAACGGCCAAGCCTCCACGCCGGCCGTGATGGCGAACGCGCTTACAAATCTCCGTCCCATGCATACGGGGGTCCTGACGGACTTGGGCAAGAGTCGATTCATCTTCTGGCACGTGGAACAAAACGGTACCACTCTGGCTATTATCACCTTCAGTGCCGTCACTGACTGGGTTTTCGGTATTGACCGTGGACAGTATGTCCCTCTGCGAGGGCGCCTCATCGCGGTGGCTCGCGGGACCAGGCTGGGAGTAGACGACCGTGAAGATGCGCAGTTCATGGTTGAGGCTGCTATCAAGCTCCGAAAAGGGGCGCACGTTCAAAGAAGCTCGCCGACTGCAGACCAACCACGGGCACGAAACTATCTCGACAGCCCAGGCTCACATACTCAGCGCAACCTCACGTACAAGCCGCACAGCGATTGGCTGATCCCCGTTGTCATCGAAGATGGGTTTGTCACTGGAGGCCTCCGCGAGGGTTTCTTCTCCAATTATGGCGGTAGAACAGCCCACGGCGTCCGAAGCTTTGTGCGCCGTGCACCGGGAAGCTCCGCAAACGATCCGAAGACAGTGCACGTAAGCGCCCACACGCGCGGGGGCTACGACGTCGGGGACATTGGCTTCATGCCGACGGTGACGATCCTGCGTGACAAATAGCGGCGAAGGCTGGGCGTGCGGCAGCATCCGGCATCGAACCCAACGGCATCCGAAAATGGCCCTCACGGAGCCGAGGCGCTTTATTGAGCCACCGCAGCAGCCGTGGCAAACACATCCGCTGGCATCGGCCGGTGCAGCTTCCACGTGATCGCGATCGGCTTCTCCCCCGCATGCTGCACATAGTCCACCTGACCAAGGCACGTGTAGGGGACAGTCAGCCCGGTCTCGTCCTCTGAGGTGTCTCTCGTAAAGATCAGGATGTTCGAACCGTGCGCTGCCCGGTCCAGGTACCGCCTGCCAGTCGGGCTCCGCGGCGATGTCGCGTTCTGCGATTCCCAGTGAAACAGCTCGGGGCTGATCGCATAGTCCTTGTACATCGTGGTTGCTGAGTGCTTCTTGTCGTCCTTGTTGAGCGTGACAAAGAAGGCGTCCGTGGACGTCACCGGGCACCAGGCTACCCCCTCGCGGTGCTGCACGTTCTTACCAAGCTCCAGTGAACCGTACTGCAGGGCCGCAAGGATCTCCTCGCGCCGATAGGTGGCGTGCGAGAGCAGCGGGACGTGTTGCAGGCCCGCTCCGAGGCCCTTGGCGGCATGCTTGGAGGCCGCCACGCCGAGCTTCACAATCTGGCGGATCTCGTTGCAGACAAACTGGTAGCCGCGCAGATAGTCGAGGCCGGCGTCGTACGACTGAAAATCGCCGCCGTCGTCCCAGAGCGTGTAGAAGAGCATGCGGGCGAACGTCTGCTCGCGCATGCCGAGCTCCGCGTAGCGGCGCGCGTCGGCATCAACGAGCATCGAGTACGCCGCGGCGCGTTCCGGATCATCCACGTGGATCAGCGCGGCCATCCGGCCGAGGAGCCTTTTCTCGTCAGCGTCGGAGAGTTCCTGGATCCTTCCGCTCAGGACCGACTCCAACGGCGAGAATCCCTCGATCAGGCCAGCCTGGCGGAGGTAGCCGGTCCATGAATCCTTGGTCGAACGGTAGATCGACTTCACGTCGTTCCCGGACCGCTCCAGATAGGCCTCGAGCTGGGTCTCCGCGTACGAGGCGATGTCCCGGACCAGCTGCGCTCGGCTGAACCGCAGCTGCGCCTTGATGTTGTCCAGCACGACCTTTTGCGCCACGCGGTCCAGCACGATCTGAGAACCGGACGGCAGGTACGGGAACTCGTCCTCGACGGCCTTTTCCAGCTCCTTGCGCCCGTAGCCGGTCAGTGCCCGGTAGCGCAGGTCGAAGCGGAACTCGCGGCGCTGCTGGCCGATGAAGTCCATGACCGTCAGCACCGCCTTGCCCTCGGCGCGGCGCAGCCCGCGTCCCAGCTGCTGGAGGAAGATCGTGGCGCTCTGTGTGGGCCGGAGCATCAGGATGGTGTCCACCTGTGGCAGGTCCAGGCCCTCGTTGAAGAGGTCGACGGCGAAGATGCAGTTGATCTCGCGTGCGGCGAGTCGTTTCAGCGCCGCCGCTCGGTCAGCGTCGTAGGTGCTGCCGTCGACGGCGACGGAGGCGATTCCGGCGCGGTTGAAGACCTCAGCCATGTAGTGGGCGTGCTGGACCGAGACGCAGAAGCCGATGGCCCGCATCTGCTCAGTACTGGTGACCTTGTCGCGGAGTTCGCGGATCACCTTCGCTGCGCGGGCATCATTGCCTGTGTAGAGGTTGTTCAGCTGCGCGGTGTCGTAGTTGCCGCGCTTCCATTCCAGCTGGCTGAGGTCGACGTCGTCCGAAACGCCGAAGTAGTGGAACGGCACCAGCAGATCGGCGTCCAACGCGTCCCAGAGCCGGAGCTCGCTGGCGGTGCGGCCGTCGAAGAACTGCTGGGCGACGTCGACGCCGTCGCCGCGTTCCGGCGTCGCGGTCAGCCCGAGGAGCTGCTGCGGCTTCAGGTGGTCCAGCAGCCTGCGGTAGGTGGGCGCCATGGCGTGATGAAATTCATCGATGACCACGACGTCGAAGAAGTCTGGTTCCAGCTTGTCGATTCCGAGAGACGAGAGCGACTGGACCGAGGCGAAAAGGTGCTTCCATTGCTGCGGTTTGTGCTCACCGACGTAGAGTTCGCCGAAGGCGCCGTCCTGCATGACGTCTCTGTAGGTGCGCATGGCCTGCTTGAGGATTTCCTGGCGGTGCGCGACGAAGAGCAGCTTGAGGTCGTTGCCCGCTGCGTCGCGGAGGCGCTTGTAGTCCAGGCCGGCAATGACAGTCTTACCGGTGCCGGTCGCGGCGACCAGAAGGTTGTGGCTGAAGCCCTTGAGCCGTTCGGCTTCCAGGTCTTCGAGCATCTCCTCCTGGTGGAGGAAGGGCTGAAGCTCGAGACCAGTGGCTGCCCCGGGGACAGCCGTACGCCGGCCGCCGTTGCGTTCCAGGGCGGCGTCGAGCTTTTCGCCGTCACGTTCCGGATCGTAGCTCTGGAAGGCGCGTTGTTCCCAGTAGCTGTCGAAGGTGACCTCGAACTTGTTCAGAAGTGCCGGCGTGCCGACAGAGCTGAGCCGGACGTTCCATTCGAGGCCGTCCAGGAGGGCCGCCTGGCTGAGGTTGGAGCTGCCTACGTAGGCGGTGTCGAAGCCGGAGTTGCGGCGGAAGAGCCAGGCTTTGGCGTGCAGGCGGGTGGCTTGGGTTTCGTAGTTGATCTTTACCTTGGCGCCGTAGCGGTGGACGAGTTCGTCGATGGCGCGGCGCTCCGTGGCGCCCATGTAGGTTGTGGTGATAACCCGGAGCCTGGCGCCGCGCTCCTTGAGTTGTTGCAGCGCGGGTTCGAGGAGCCTCAGCCCGGTCCAGCGGACAAAGGCGCAGAGCAGGTCCACGCTGTTGGCGGATTCGATCTCCGCCCTGAGTTCCGCGGCGAGGTTGGGATCATCCTTGCTGTTGGTCAGGAGGGCGGAGTCGCTCAGTTTGGTGGTTGGGCGGCGAAGGCTGCGGCGTTTGAGGGTGTCCGCGCGATGAAGCGACTGGAGTTGGGTGGGGCCGGGTGCGATGAGGTCTCCGGTGTTCAGTTCCTGGAGGAGCTTGTTCGCGAGGGCCACACGTTCCGTTGGCTTGGCTGCGGCCAGGGCCCGCCGGACGGCGTCTGCGACGTGGCGGGAGAGAATGTCCGGGGAGTCTTCGTCTTCAATGTCCGCGAAGACCGGATGCAGTTCTGACCCGCTGCTGAGGAAATTGCCCAGCGCACCCGTGTTGAGAAGTTCATACAAGCCCTCAGGCAGTTGCTCCGCGGCCCCTCCCCCAATTAAATTAGTCACTGTGCCAGGGTATTTGCTGTAGTTTGAAATGCAACGACCCATCGCTTGCCGCGACCGTTTTGGAAGTCATGGCGAAGGCGGTCCTCGTTTCACCGCTCACTCGATCTCCCGAGTATTTTCGCAGTGCTTTGGAATCACATCCGTCGGCATCGAAGCGCCCACCGGCCCCGCCCAGCGGTCCCGACCTCGCGGTTCGGATAATGGCGGTCTTGAACTTAGTGACGCATCCACCGATTCCCTGCCGCCAGCGGTTCGGAACAGTCGTGCAAATGTACTTCGCCCCCACCCGGAACCTAGCACGGGTGGCATTGGATCACATCCCAATATCACTGAGCATAGCCAATTGCCATTTTCCGCCACCAACGGCGCTGGAATAGGCCGCCAACAACGGATCTTTGGGCAGTTGAACTAACTGCTGCTCCAAGCGCAGTGCAAGATTTGGGTCTACTGACTTGACATAAGCGATCATGCCCAAGATCCTTGGGAGCGGCCACGCGCGATCGTTGGAAAAATGAGCTACACCAAACTTTCGTAAATAATAAACCTGCTTGCGCAGTTCTCGTTTTATTCCTCGGGGAACATGGGGCCGATCCAGTCCCTTAGCAATATTAAGTCCAAGAACGAAGCGTCGCGTGGACATGAATCTAGTCTTTTTTTCATTACATACCCAGCCGAACGATGTTAAAATATCAAGAACTTCAGCGAGAAAGGCGTCATCTACGGAAGGGCCAGAAAAGACAAGGTCATCGACCCAACGGGTATATTTTACTGAGAGACGAGCGCACAGCTCTTCAATTTTGTAGTCTGTTTCTGCGAAAACCAAATTAGAAATCACTGGACTAGTTCGGAATCCGAGCGGCAAAGTAGACGAGCGAAGGCAGCACCCCAAAAAAACATCCATCGCCTCAGCGTCGAGCACATGGCCCAACCCCGCCCTCACGCGCTGCTCTGTTATCTGCCCAAAGAAGTCCTTCAAGTCAACAGTCAACGCCGACTCAGCGCCGATGTGAACCTGCGCTGCAGAAAAAGTTGACCGACCAGGCACGAAACCGAAAACGGAGTCCGGGGCCGAATATTCCGATTGAAGGGTGCCCGCCATTCGCTTTAGAAGAGAATCTAAGGGGCCTACGGAGCGCCAGCCATCACGGCCACGGAAGCGTACAGGTCGAGAATTTTCACCCGCCCAATTATCCCATTCCGACAGCGAGGCCGAGGCCGGCAACATGCCACGGGCGGAACGTCCCCCAACTTGAAGCTTCCACTTCAGGTCGTTCCATCGAAGTTTTTCGTGAACCAAAGTCAGCGCCAATCCATGCCGTTACGTCAAGCGCGGCCCCCCGGTCGGTAGCGACTACACAATAAAGTGAACAATGTGCCGAATCGACAACTTATCTACGTCGCGGGGAGCCGCAAAGCCCGATACTAACCTAAGAATCGGACAGTGTCCACACACATGAACTTTCTCAGCTGCAACGGGTCTCAAGAACCGCATTCACGACAGTACTCCAGTGTGGAGCCTTGTTCTGTATAAAGAAGACGTGCTGCCGCGTATACTTTCAAAATTCCGGAAGTGAAGGTTGGTGGAATCCAGATGGCCCAGAGTACGCCCGGACCACTCAAATAGACTTGTCCGACAGTGTCCGTCGCAGCCGACTGATTTCTCACACTCGATCTCATTCTGACCTATTAGTCTAGAGATCCCAAGAATCATGTAGTCCGCCACCGACGACAGATCCGATTCGCCCTTACGAACGACTTTTGTCCTGGGCATTTTCCCCTCCAACTCCTCAACGGGCTGTGCACAGAATTCTACCAATCGCTTAAATTTGGAATTCAGGTCTGTAAATTCTTCGAAGGCAAATTCGATTGCCGGGTTGTATCGATACCGCCGGACTAGGTCTCGCACGATCGTGGCATGCAAGACAGCATAGACTCGACTAAGCTTGGCGCCATCTATCTTTTGTAATGATTCGACAAAACGATAATGGTACTTAAAGCCGGTTGAACTCCCCATAAATTGCCATAGAGGAACTGCCGTCGAGATCTGATCTTCAGTTAGATGCCATCCACTCGACTTCAACCTGGCACTCTCCTCATGGTTTCTAATCGAAGGGTCATGGATAGCCTCTTGCCGCAAATCACTCAACTTCTCGAGCAGACCTGAGAGTGATTCATCGCCCTCTACCACGACCGCGCCCACTGCATAGATGTACCTGATACGTCGGTCGCCCTTCCCTTCTTTCCAGGGGATTTTGTATTCTGACTCATCTGCGAATGAATATACTTGGGGCAAATTTAACGTGACTGCCATTTCAACTCCTCAAGAGACCTAAGCGCTGCCCGCTGCCAACTTGCCGTATCCCGACACTTCTAAACAGATTCATAATCTACTACCACCTCGCTCTTAAATCGATCGAAAAGACAACAAGGCTTGCAGAGATCACATCTAAAAGTCGAGACTTTCAGGTTTCGGCTGCTGGGGCAACGTTGCGATGCACACATTCGGGTCATTGTAAGTAACCAATAGGCATTACGGCGGCAACCGTCTTCAGCGTTGAAGATCTCGGCCGGCTGAGGATGACTTGATCGCGAGGATTGCGGGCACCGATAGGCCACCAGCCGTCGCTGTGAAGCACACGATTCCGGGCCCGGGCTCCACCAACGGCACAATGGAACAATGCCCCTGACAACTTTTGCGCTCATCCGCCATGGCCAGACCAACTGGAACGCGCAGCGCCGGCTGCAGGGTTCCACCGACATTCCGCTGAACGACGTCGGCCGCGGCCAGGCGCAGGACGCCGCCGCCGCCCTGGCCGGCTACGAGTGGGCCTTCGTCGTCTCCTCGCCCTGAGCCTTGCGGCGGAGACCGCCGAGCTGATCGCGGCCGGGCTCGGGCTCAGCGTGGCCCGGCTTGTTCCGGAGCTCACCGAGCGCTCCTTCGGCCCGGCCGAGGGTTTGCAGGACGGTCCCGAGCTGGATGCCCTGCGCATCCCCGGCGGTTCCGCGGCGCCGAAAGCGAAGACGACGCCGCGGACCGCGGACTGGGCGCGCTGGAAGCCCTGGCCGAGGAATTCAGCGACCGCAGCGCCCTGGTCATCGCGCACGGCACGCTCATCCGGCTGAGCCTGAGCCGCGCACTTGGCCGCACCATCCAGAGCATCGACAACGCCGTGCTGAACCTCGTCCATCGCCATCCGGTGGACGGCTGGGAGCTCGAATACCTCAACGGCGAGCGGCTGACCGCCGACGCCGTGGCCTAAGGGCCGCCGCCTAAATTAACAGGGCCGCCCGGCGCACGCCGACCCTCAACGCCTCCCGGCTAGACGATATGAAGTGTGGTGATCGCCTGACGTAGGACTGGAACCCCGGGTTCAAAGAGGTTCGTGGGTTGCCGGTCCACGGTCTGTTCCGCAATCTGGTGCGGGGTGTGGACTGGTAGAGCCACATTTGAACGTCTGGAGGTTCC